>NZ_JAODBG010000054.1 GCF_025463825.1 Cryobacterium sp. | reverse complement strand
CCTGCTCGCCGCACGTCGCGGAGACCCGGGGGATCGTGGCGACAGCCCGCAAGGCCTGGGGCGACAAGATTGTGCCGCTGGACACCGCGGCGGTGCTGCAGGAGGTGGCGGTGCATCCGCTGGACCTGGCCGGCGACCCCGGCAGCGTGCAGCTCTGGCCGCACCGGCACGGCACCGACGCCATGTTCATCACGCTGTTGCAGCGCCAGGCGGACTGACCCGGCCCTGAGCGGACCGGGGGCGCGGATTCGGTAGGGTGAAGGAATGGTTACCCGGATCAACCCGAGCATTCTGGCCGCAGACTTCGCCAACCTGGAGCGGGAACTCGGCCGCATCAGCACCGCTGACCTCGCCCACGTCGACGTCATGGACAACCATTTCGTGCCGAACCTCACGCTCGGCCTGCCCATCGTCGAACGGCTGCTGCAGGTCTCGCCGATCCCGCTCGACCTGCACTTGATGATCGAGGACCCCGACCGGTGGGCACCCGGCTACGCCGAGGCCGGCGCCTACTCGGTGACCTTCCACGCCGAGGCGGCCACGAATGCCGTCGGACTGGCCAGGCGCCTGCGCGACATCGGTTCCCGGGCCGGCATCGCTCTGAAGCCCGGCACCCCTGCCGAGCCCTACCTCGACGTGCTCGACGAGTTCGACCAGGTGCTGGTGATGACCGTCGAACCGGGTTTCGGCGGCCAGAGCTTCATGGCCTCGACCATGCCCAAACTTGCACTGCTCGCCGACGCCGTGCGCGAGCGCGGCCTCGACGTCTGGCTGCAGGTGGACGGCGGCATCACCGAGGATACGGTCGCCCAGGCCGCCCAGGCCGGTGCCAACACCTTCGTGGCCGGTTCGAGCGTCTTCAACGGCGACCCGGCCGGCGCGATCGCCCGGCTCCGCGCCGCCGCCACCCTGCACTCCCACGCCCACTAGCGCCCGCGCGGCGCCCGGCCCGCGCTCCGGGAGCCGCCGGGACCGGTAGCCTGTACAAGTGAAAACTTTCGACGACCTGTTCGCTGAGCTGAGCCAGAAGGCTCGTGACCGCCCGGTTGGCTCCGGCACCGTCCGCGAACTCGACGACGGCGTGCACGCGATCGGCAAGAAGATCGTCGAGGAAGCCGCCGAGGTCTGGATGGCCGCCGAGTACCAGAGCGACACGGAAACCGCCGAAGAAATTTCGCAGCTGATCTACCACCTGCAAGTCCTGATGGTGGCGAAGGGGCTTTCCCCCGAGGACGTCTACCGACATCTCTGATGTCGAGACCCTTCCCGGAACACTCCCACCCCCACCTTTGGAAAGATTGACATGTTGAGAATCGCTGTGCCCAACAAGGGCTCACTCGCCGAGACCGCCGCCTCGATGCTCGCGGAGGCCGGCTACAACGGCCGCCGCGACCCGCGTGACCTGGTCGTGTCCGACCCGCACAACGACGTGGAATTCTTCTACCTGCGTCCCCGCGACATCGCCACCTACGTCGGCAGCGGCGCGCTCGACGTCGGCATCACCGGCCGCGACCTGCTCCTGGACTCTCGCTCCACCGCCGCGGAGATCGCCAGCCTCGACTTCGGCGATTCCACCTTCCGCTTCGCCGGGCCGGCCGGCCGCTTCACCGACCTCGCCGGCCTCGAGGGCCTCCGCGTCGCCACGAGCTACCCCGGGCTGGTCGGCGCCTTCCTGGCCGGCCACGGCGTCAGCGTCGACCTGGTCACCCTCGACGGCGCCGTCGAATCCGCCGTTCAGCTCGGTGTGGCGGATGCCGTCGCCGACGTGGTCTCCACCGGTTCCACCCTGCGCAAGGCCGGCCTGCAGATCTTCGGCCCGGTCATCCTCGAGTCGACCGCGGTCCTGATCACCTCCGAGAACGAGAACCCCGGCATCAACACCCTGCTGCGTCGCCTGCAGGGCGTGCTCGTTGCCCGCCAGTACGTGCTCGTGGACTACGACGTGCACGTGGACAACCTCGACGCCGCCTGCCAGGCGGCTTCCGGCATCGAGTCTCCGACGATCTCCTCACTCCGCGATCCGAACTGGGTCGCCGTGCGCGTCATGATCCCGCGGGTCGACACCAACCGCGTGATGGACCACCTGTACGAGCTCGGCGCCCGCGCCATCCTCGTCACCTCTATCCACAACGCCCGCCTCTAGGCCGGGCCCGGCATAATCGGTTACATACCCCCAGGAAGTGGACACGAACCCATGAGCCTCGCCGTCAGAGTGATCCCGTGCCTCGACGTGGCCAACGGCCGCGTCGTCAAGGGGGTCAACTTCCAGAACCTGCGCGACGCGGGCGACCCTGTGGAATTGGCCAAGCGGTATTACGAGCAGGGTGCGGACGAACTCACCTTCCTCGATGTGACCGCCACCGTGGACGACCGCTCCACCACCTACGACGTCGTCAGCAAGACCGCCGAACAGGTCTTCATCCCGCTCACCGTCGGCGGCGGCATCCGCAGCGTCGACGACGTGTCCCGGCTGCAGGCCAGCGGTGCCGACAAGGTGGGCGTGAACAGCGCGGCCATCGCGCGACCCGCTCTGATCACCGAGATCGCCGACCGGTACGGCGCCCAGGTGCTGGTGCTGTCGCTCGACGTCAAGCGCAGCGGACGCACCCCGTCCGGTTTCGTGGTGACCACGCACGGCGGCCGCACCGAAACCGACCTGGATGCGCTCGCCTGGGCGCGCCAGGCCATCGAACTCGGCGCCGGCGAGTTGCTGGTGAACAGCATCGACGCCGACGGCACCAAGGCCGGCTTCGACCTGGAGCTCATCACGATCATGCGCGAACTCAGCAGCGTGCCGGTGATCGCCTCCGGGGGAGCCGGACGGGTGGAGCACTTCCCGCCGGCCATCGCCGCGGGCGCCGACGCCGTGCTGGCCGCCTCCGTCTTCCACAATGGAGACCTGACGATCGGCGACGTCAAGCGCGAGCTTGCCGCCGCCGGAATGGAGGTGCGCCGATGAACGTCGACGCCGCTCTGGATTCCGCCCTCTTCTCACCCGACGGGCTGCTGCCTGCCGTGATCCAGCAGTGGGACACCTCCGAGGTGCTCATGCTGGGCTGGATGGACCGTGAGGCGCTCCGTCGCACGCTCACCGAGGGCCGTGTGACGTTCTGGTCCCGCAGCCGTCAGGAATACTGGCGCAAGGGCGACACCTCCGGGCACGCCCAGTACGTGCGGTCGGCGGCCCTGGACTGCGACGCGGACACCCTCGTGGTGCAGGTCGAGCAGATCGGCGCGGCCTGCCACACCGGCACCCGCACCTGTTTCGACGGTCGCGACATCGACGTGACCGGGCTGATCGACGTGACCGGGCCGATCGAGCCGGCCGCGCCCACCGGAGCCGGCGAGGCGAACCGATGAGCGCCGGATCGACCACGCCGGAGCAGTTCAGCGGGCTGCTCGCCGAGCACAGGGTGATCCCGGTGATCCGCGAACTCTTCGCCGACGGCGAGACGCCGGTGGGTATCTACCGCAAGCTGGCGAGCGGCCTGCCGGGCAGTTTCCTGCTCGAATCCGCCGAACAGGGCGGAATCTGGTCCCGGTTCTCGTTCGTCGGCGTGTCCTCCTTCGGCGTCCTCACCCAGGCCGGCGACGACACCGCCTGGATCGACTACGGAGTTTCCGCCGAGCGCGCCTTCGGCGGCATAGTGGACCTGCCGCCGCTGGCGGCCCTGGCCTATCTCTACGAACGCTGGCAGACACCCCGCCTGGCCGAGCACCCGCCGCTGACCGGCGGACTCGTCGGGTTCATCGGCTGGGAGGCCATCCGCCAGATCGAACGGCTGCCCAACCGGCCGCCGGCGGACTACGACGTGCCGGGTCAGGCCTTCAGCTTCGTGGCCGACCTGGTCGTCATCGACCACAAACTGGGCACCGTGCAGCTGATCGTCAACGTGCTCAACGACGGCGTCGAACCCACGGATGCCCTCTGGCCCGCCGCGCAGGCCCGTCTCGACGCCCTGCAGACCCGGCTCACCCAACCGGCGGAGGCCTTCGTGTCCGAGGTAGACCTTGCCGCCCCGGCCGCGCCTTCCCACCGTACCGAGCGGGAGGACTTCCTCGCCGCCGTGCACACCTCCAAGCAGCACATCGTCGACGGTGACGTGTTCCAAGTCGTCATCTCGCAGCGCTTCGACCAGGAGTGCACCGCCGATGCAATCGACGTGTACCGGGTGCTGCGCAGCCTGAACCCGAGCCCGTACATGTACCTGCTCAGCCTGGAATCCACGGCCGGCGAGCCGTACTGGATCGTCGGCTCCTCGCCGGAGGCCCTGGTGAAGGTGCAGGACACCCGGGTATTCACGCACCCGATCGCCGGCTCGAAGCCCCGCGGCGTGACCCCGGAGGCCGACGCCGACTTCGAGACCGAACTGGCCGGCGACCCGAAGGAACGCGCCGAGCACCTGATGCTCGTGGACCTGGCCCGCAACGACCTGCTCAAGGTCTGCCGGGCCGGCTCGGTCGAGGTGACCGAGTTCATGCGCATCGAACGCTTCAGCCACATCATGCACCTGGTCTCCTCCGTCGAGGGCGACCTGCTACCCGAGATGAGCGCCATCGACGTCTTCACGGCCACGTTCCCGGCCGGCACCCTGTCCGGGGCGCCGAAGCCGCGGGCCCTGCAGATCATCGACGACCTCGAACCCACCCAGCGCGGCGTGTACGGCGGTGTCGTGGGCTACTTCGGTTTCGCCGGCGACGCCGACCTCGCCATCGCCATCCGCACCGCAACCATCATGAACGGTGTCGCGCATGTGCAGGCCGGCGGCGGCCTGGTCGCCGACTCCGACCCCGCCAGTGAGTACCAGGAGTCCCAGAACAAGGCCGCGGCCCCGTTGCGCGCCGTCGCCGTGGCCAACTCCATGACCCGGGTGTACTGAGTGTTCTCGCGGCGGCGCATCAAGCCGATGCTGGTCCTCGCTGTGATCGTGGCCAGCGGTATCGCACTGCTGGCCTGGACCCAGGTCTGGGCGACCGTGCGGCTCGCCGCCGACGGCACCACGCAGCAGGTGCTCGACGTGACCGGCAGCATCGCCGCACCGGGCCTCACGGCCCTGGCGCTGGCCGGGCTGGCCCTGGCCGGCGCCTTGACCATCGCCGGTGTCGTGATCCGCGTCATCCTCGGCATTCTCGAGATGCTTCTCGGGGTCAGCGTCATCCTCTCCGCGGCCCTGGCCGTGTTCGACCCGGTCCGCGCGAGTACGGCCGCGGTTACCGCCGCCACCGGCATCGCCGGCACCGACTCCACCCGGGCCGCCGTGAGCAGCGCCGCACTGACCTTCTGGCCGTTCCTCGCCCTGGCCGCCGGGGTGCTGATGGTGCTCGTCGGCCTCCTGGTCTGCCTCACGGCCAGGCGCTGGCCCGGGCCGACCAAGCGCTACAACACCACCCGGTTCGAACCGGTGACCGATCCCGGCACCGGAGCGAGCCGCCCCCGCGACGCCGTGGACGACTGGGACGGCCTGACCCGGGGCGACGACCCGACGGCTTGACGCAGGCACGATAGAATCATCCCGCACGCCCATTGACCTTTAGGAGAACCATGAGCTTCGAGTCGGCAGACCCCGGCCACGGCCATTCGACCGCGGCCTGGACCGCAGTCACCATCATGCTGATCGCTTTCGCCATCGGCACCGTCGCCTTCTTCTTCGAGGTCGCCTGGCTCGTCTGGGCATCCGCAGTCCTGCTGCTGGTGGGCTGGGCCGTCGGCTGGGCCATGGCGAAGGCCGGCTACGGCGCGGCGTCGGTCGACGGAAGTCACTGACTACGTGACCAGCGACCTCCTCGCAGAACTGTTCGCCGGCGCACTCGCCGACGCCGAGAGCCGTCGGCTGGAGCGGTCCTTCGCCGCCCTCGAAGCTGACGCCCTGGCGCAGGCGCCCGCCCTGGATGGACTGCACGCGCTCGCGCCTGCCGACCGGGTGAAGATCATCGCCGAGGTCAAGCGGGCCAGCCCGTCCCGCGGGCCCCTCGCCGACATCACCGACCCGGCAGCCCTGGCGGTGTCCTATGAATTCGGCGGCGCCAGCGCCATCAGCGTCCTCACCGAAGGCCGCCGCTTTCTCGGCTCGCTCGACGACCTCGAACAGGTTCGCGCCGCCGTGGCGATCCCGGTCCTGCGCAAGGACTTCATCGGCAACCCCTACCAGGTCTTCGAAGCCAGGGCCGCGGGCGCCGACCTCGTGTTGCTGATCGTCGCAGCGCTGGATCAGGCCACGCTGGCAGCCCTGCACACCCTCGTGCTCGACCTGGGCATGACCCCCCTCGTCGAGACGCACAGCGCAGACGAGGTCGACCGCGCCCTCGACGTCGGCGCCAACCTGGTGGGCGTGAACGCCAGGAACCTGAGCACCTTCGAGCTCGACCAGAACCTGTTCGCCAGCCTCGCCGACCGGATCCCCTCCGGCGTGGTGCGGGTGGCAGAGTCAGCGGTCAAGAGCGCCGCGGACGTGGCCCACTACCGGTCAGCCGGCGCCGACGTCGTGCTCGTCGGCGAAGCGCTCGTCACCAGCGATCCCATCCTCACCCTCTCCGAATTCTTGGCGGTTTAAATGTCCAGTGGAACAGAGTCCCTCCGCGCCCAGAGCGGACCGTACTTCGGCGACTTCGGTGGCCGGTTCGTGCCGGAATCACTGGTCGCCGCGCTCGACGAACTTTCCGCGGAGTACGCCCTCGCCAAGGCTGACCCGGCCTTCGCGGCCGAGCTGACCGAGCTGCACCGCAGCTACACCGGCCGTCCCTCGCTGATCACCGAGGTGCCCCGGTTCGCCGCCCACGGCGGCGGCGCCCGCATCATCCTCAAGCGCGAGGACCTCAACCACACCGGCTCCCACAAGATCAACAACGTGCTCGGCCAGGTGCTCCTCACCAAGCGCATCGGCAAGAAGCGCGTCATCGCCGAGACCGGCGCCGGCCAGCACGGTGTCGCGACGGCGACGGCCGCCGCCCTGTTCGGCCTGGACTGCGTCGTCTACATGGGAGAGGTCGACACCGAACGCCAGGCGCTCAACGTGGCCCGGATGCGCCTGCTCGGCGCCGAGGTCGTCTCGGTGAAGACCGGCTCCCGCACCCTCAAGGACGCCATCAACGACGCCATGCGCGACTGGGTGACGAATGTGGAGACCACTAACTACGTCTTCGGCACCGTCGCAGGTCCGCACCCGTTCCCGGCCATGGTGCGGGACTTTCAGAAGATCATCGGCGAAGAAGCCCGCCAGCAGGTCCTCGACCTCACCGGCCGCCTGCCCGACGCCGTCACGGCCTGCGTCGGCGGCGGCTCGAACGCCATGGGCATCTTCCACGCCTTCCTGGACGACCCCGAGGTCGCCCTGTACGGCTACGAGGCCGGCGGCGAAGGCATCGAAGGGCTGCGGCACGCGGCCACGCTCACCAAGGGGCGCCCCGGCGTCCTGCACGGTGCCCGCAGCATGATGCTGCAGGACGAAGACGGCCAGACCGTCGAGTCGCACTCCATCTCAGCCGGACTCGACTACCCGGGCGTCGGCCCGGAACACGCCTGGCTCGCCAGCATCGGCCGGGCCACCTACCTGCCCGTCACGGACGCCGAGGCGATGGACTCGCTCCGGCTGCTCAGCCGCACCGAAGGCATCATCCCCGCCATCGAATCGGCGCACGCCCTCGCCGGAACGCTTGAGCTCGGCAAGAAGCTGGGACCGGACGCGATCATCCTCGTCAACCTCAGCGGTCGCGGCGACAAAGACATGGAAACCGCCGGTCGGTACTTCGACCTCCTCGACGCTGGAGCGCAGCAGCTGTGACGAACACGAGCACCACCGGCCATACCGTCAGCACCGTCGAGGCGACCATCGCCGCCCGGCGGGATGCCGGCGGCGGCGCCCTGATCGGCTACCTGCCGGTCGGATTCCCCACCCTCACCGAGAGCATCGACGCGGCGGTCGCGATCGCGAACAGCGGCGTGGACATCATCGAGCTGGGCCTGCCGTACTCCGATCCCGTCATGGACGGCCCCGTCATCCAGGCCGCGACCCAGCAGGCCCTGGCCAACGGCTTCCGGCTTCGCCATGGTTTCGAGGCCGTCGCCGCGATCACAGCGCAGGTGAAGACCCCCGTACTGATCATGACCTACTGGAACCCGGTGCTGCAGTACGGCGTCGACAGGTTTGCCGACGACCTGGCCGCCGCCGGGGGAGCCGGGCTGATCACACCGGACCTGATCCCCGACGACGCCGACGCGTGGCTGTCCGCCAGCGGGCGGGCGGGCCTTGACCGGGTCTTCCTGGCCGCTCCGTCCTCGTCCGACGATCGTCTTGTGCAGGCCGTCACCCAGAGCCGCGGCTTCGTCTACGCCGTGTCCACGATGGGTATCACCGGCGCCAGGACCGACGTCGACTCCGCCGCCCGGGTGCTGGTCGCCCGGCTGCGGGCCGCCGGCTCAACCAGCGCCTGCGTCGGCCTGGGTATCTCCACTCCCGCCCAGGTGCGAGAGGTCCTTGAGTATGCCGACGGCGCCATTGTCGGCTCGGCACTGGTCAAGGCACTCGCCGACGGGGGAGTCCCCGCCGTCGCGACCCTCGCGGCCGAACTCGCCGCAGGGGCCCGCGACATCCGCGCGGCTCTGTAGCCCTTCCGAGTACTCCTCCCGAGTGCTCCTCCCGTACCCCCCCTCCCGAATAGGGTAAATTGTCCGAGGCGGTCGACCGACCGGCTCGGAGGTGGCGCACGCGCCACGATGAAAGGTTGTTGTCGTGTCGTTTCCCCTGAGCATTCCGAGCCCTGAGTGGAGCTTCTTCGACCTCGGGCCGTTCCGCATCCACGCCTATGCGATCTGCATCCTGATCGGTATCTTCCTGGCCACCGCGGTCACCAGCCGCCGGCTCACCAAGCGCGGTGCCGAGCCGGGCGTGGTGCTGGACATCATCCTCTGGGCGGTGCCGCTGGGCATCGTCGGAGCGCGGATCTTCCACGTCCTGACGCATCCCGGTGACTACTTCTACGACGGAGCGAACCTCTGGGACGTCTTCGCGGTCTGGAAGGGCGGCATCGCGATCTTCGGTGCCTTGATCGGCGGCGGCATCGGCGCGTACATCGGTTGCCGCCGGGCCGGAGTCCGGTTCTGGTCCTTCGCGGATGCGCTGGCGCCCGCACTGCTGCTCGCCCAGGCCATGGGACGCCTCGGCAACTGGTTCAACCACGAACTGTTCGGCGTGCCGACCACCCTGCCGTGGGGCCTCGAGATCGAGACCACCAATGCCGCGTTCCCGGTCGGCCTGCCGGCCGGCACCCTGTTCCACCCGACGTTCCTCTACGAGATCGTCTGGAACCTCGTCGGCGTCGCCGTGATCCTGATCCTCGAGCGCAAGTTCCGCCTGCGCTGGGGCACAGCCTTCGGCGCCTACCTGATCTGGTACGGCGCCGGCCGCAGCGTTTTCGAGTCCATCCGAGTCGACCCGAGCGAGATCTTCCTTGGCCTGCGCACCAACGTGTGGGCGGCTCTGCTCGCCGTGGTCCTCGGACTGGTCATCATCATCGTGCAGAGCCGCAGGCACACCGGTGTCGAGCTCAGCCCGTATCTGCCGGGTCGCGAGTGGAAGCCGGTCGACCCTGAGGTAGAATCTGGTGAAACCGATTCCGAACCTGAGGATCACGGCAATGAGGCTGCTGAACCCGTTGAATCACGCGAGGTCGACGCCACAAGCACACCCGACTCCCGCCCCTAGCCGCGGTCATCCCACCCGGTCCACGGTCTCCGCCCCCATTACCGGGCGGCCGGTATTCCTTCCTGCGGGCCAATGTCGTCCCCACCTGCCAGTCATTTTTGTGAGGACGGTCTAATGACCCAGCAACCACTCTTCTCGCGGTTCAGTAGTGTGCCCGACGCCCAGGGTCTCTACAACCCGCACGACGAGCGCGACGCCTGTGGTCTCGCCATGGTCGCCACCCTGCGGGGAACGGCCGGACACGACATCATTACGCGGGCGCTCGACGCACTCCGCAACCTGGAGCACCGCGGCGCCGTCGGAAGCGACGCGGGCACCGGAGACGGCGCCGGCATCGTCACCCAGATTCCCGACGAGTTCCTCCGCGCGGTCTCGACGTTCAACCTGCCCGAAGCCGGCCGCTACGCCGTCGGCAACGTGTTCCTGCCCACCGAGCCCACCGGCCGCAGCGCCGTCAAGGGCGCGATCGAGGCGATCGCCCGCGAAGAGAGCCTGACCGTGCTCGGCTGGCGCGAGGTACCCGTGCGTCCCGACGAGGTCGGCAACCTCGCCCGCGCCGCGATGCCCGCTATCCAGCAGCTGTACGTCTCGAGCACCCAGCTCGGCGAAGACGGGCTGCCGGTGAACGGTATCCACCTGGACCGCCAGGCCGTTCGGTTGCGGAAGCGCGCCGAGCGCGAATTGGACACCTACTTCGCGTCGCTGTCCTGCCGCACCATCGTCTATAAGGGCATGGTCACCACGCTGCAGCTGGAGCCGTTCTACCCGGATCTCTCCGACGAGCGCTTCACCTCGAAGCTGGCCCTGGTGCACTCCCGCTACTCCACCAACACCTTCCCGTCCTGGCCGCTGGCCCAGCCGTTCCGCATGATCGCGCACAACGGCGAGATCAACACCGTGCAGGGCAACCGCAACTGGATGCGCGCGCGCCAGTCGCAGCTCGAATCCGAGCTGCTCGGCGACCTCGGACCGTTGTTCCCGATCGTCACTCCCGGCGCCAGCGACTCCGCGTCCTTTGACGAGGTCGTCGAGCTCCTCAGCCTGTCCGGCCGGTCGCTGCCGCACGCCGTGATGATGATGGTGCCGGAGGCCTGGGAGAACCAGCCCGGCCTCGACCGCGACCGGCGCGCGTTCTACGAGTACCACTCCATGCTCATGGAACCGTGGGACGGCCCCGCCGCGATCGTGTTCACCGACGGCACCCTCGTCGGCGCCACGCTGGACCGCAACGGCCTGCGCCCCGGCCGCTACGTCATCACCGACGACGGCCTCGTCGTGCTCGCCAGCGAGATCGGCGTCCTGGACGTCGACCCGGCCCGCGTCGTGCGGAAGGGCCGCCTGCAGCCCGGCAAGATGTTCCTCGTCGACACCGAGGCCGGGCGGCTCATCGAAGACGAGGAAATCAAGGGCGAGCTCGCCGCCAGCGAACCCTGGGGTTCCTGGCTGGACGCCGGCCGGATCAACCTCAAGGACCTGCCGGAGCGGGAGCACATCGTGCACCCGCCGGCATCCGTGGTGCGCCGCCAGCGCACTTTCGGTTACACCGAGGAAGAAGTGCGCATCCTGCTCGCCCCGATGGCGCGTATCGGAGCGGAACCGCTCGGCGCGATGGGCAGCGACACGCCCATCGCCGTGCTCAGCGAACGCCCCCGGCTGCTCTTCGACTACTTCACCCAGCAGTTCGCCCAGGTGACCAACCCGCCGCTGGACTCGATCCGCGAGGAAGTGGTCACCAGCCTCAAGCTCGGTCTCGGTCCCGAACTCAACCTGCTCGCCGCAGGCCCAGAGCACGCCCGCCAGGTGGTCCTCGACTTCCCGGTGATCGACAACGACGAACTGGCCAAGATCCAGCACATCGACACCTCGCCCGGCAGCCGCACCACCACCACCATCCGCGGCCTGTACCGGTTCGACGAAGGCCCCGGCGCACTCTCGGCACGCATCGAGGAGATGTGCCACGAGGTCGACGCGGCGATCGAGGCCGGCGCGATGTTCATCGTGCTGAGCGACCGGGACAGCACCAAGGACCTGGCGCCGATCCCGTCGCTGCTGATGATCGCGGCCGTGCACCACCACCTCATCCGCACCGAGAACCGCCTCAAGGTCGGCATCGTGGTCGAGGCCGGCGATGTGCGCGAGGTGCACCACGTGGCTCTCCTGATCGGCTACGGCGCCAGCGCGGTCAACCCGTACCTCGCGATGGAAAGCTGCGAGGACCTCGTGCGCAGCGGCTTCATCACCAACGTCACGCCCGAGAAGGCAGTGAAGAACGTGATCAAGGCGCTCGGCAAGGGCGTGCTCAAGATCATGTCCAAAATGGGTATCTCCACGGTGTCCTCCTACGCCGGCGCGCAGACCTTCGAAGCGGTCGGGCTGAGCCAGGCGTTCATCGACCAGTACTTCACCGGCACCACGAGCAAGCTCGGCGGCGTCGGCATCGACGTGATCGCCGCGGAGAACCTCGAACGGCACGCCGGCGCCTACCCGTCGGATGCCGCCGTCACCGCGCACGAACGCCTCGCCACCGGCGGCGAGTACCAGTGGCGCCGGGGCGGCACCCCGCACCTGTTCAACCCGGAAACCATCTTCCGGTTGCAGCACTCCACCCGCACGCGCCGCTACGACATCTTCAAGGAGTACACCAAGCTCGTCGACGACCAGTCGGAGAGCCTGATGACCCTGCGCGGAATGTTCGCGTTCAACGCCGGCGCCCGCAAGCCCGTGCCGATCGACGAGGTCGAGTCCGTCGCCTCGATCGTGAAGAAGTTCTCCACCGGCGCGATGAGCTACGGCTCCATCTCGCAGGAGGCGCACGAGACCCTGGCCATAGCCATGAACCGGTTGGGCGGCAAGTCCAACACCGGTGAGGGCGGCGAAGACCTGGACCGGTTGCTCGACCCGACCAGGCGTAGCGCCGTTAAGCAGGTCGCCTCCGGCCGGTTCGGCGTCACCAGCATGTACCTCACCCACGCCGACGACATCCAGATCAAACTCGCCCAGGGCGCCAAGCCCGGTGAGGGCGGCCAGCTGCCGCCGACGAAGGTGTACCCGTGGGTGGCCCGCACCCGGCACGCGACCGCCGGTGTCGGTCTGATCTCCCCGCCCCCGCACCACGACATCTACTCCATCGAGGACCTCAAGCAGCTGATCTTCGACCTCAAGCGGGCCAATCCGAGCGCGCGCATCCACACCAAACTGGTCAGCCAGTCCGGTATCGGTGCCGTCGCTGCCGGCGTCGCCAAGGCGCTCTCCGACGTGATCCTGGTCTCCGGGCACGACGGTGGCACCGGCGCCAGTCCGCTCAACTCGCTCAAGCATGCCGGTACCCCCTGGGAGCTCGGCCTCGCCGAGACCCAGCAGACGCTCATGCTCAACGGCATGCGCGACCGGGTGGTGTTGCAGGTCGACGGCCAGCTCAAGACTGGCAGGGACGTCATCATCGGCGCACTGCTCGGCGCGGAGGAGTTCGGTTTCGCGACCGCCCCGCTCATCGTTGAGGGCTGCATCATGATGCGCGTCTGCCACCTGGACACCTGCCCCGTGGGCGTCGCCACCCAGAATCCTGAGCTGCGGGCGCGCTTCAGCGGCAAGGCCGACTACGTCGTGAACTTCTTCGAGTTCATCGCCCAGGAGGTGCGGGAGTACCTCGCCGAGCTCGGTTTCCGCAGCCTCGAAGAGGCCACCGGGCGCAAGGAAGTGCTGAACGTGAACGGCGCGCTGAACCACTGGAAGGCATCCGGACTCAACCTGGCGCCGATCCTGGTGGGCCCGGACTTCTCCGCCGGCGAGCCTCGCCACGCCCACCGCGGCCAGGAGCACGAACTCGACAAGCACTTTGACAACGAGCTCATCCGGCAAAGCACCAGCGTCCTCGAGCACGGCGGCGAGGTGAAGATCGCGCTGCCCATCCGCAACACCGAGCGCGCCGTCGGCACCATGCTCGGCCACGAGGTGACCCTGCGGCACGGCGAGAACGGCCTGCCGGCCGGTTCCATCGACGTGACCCTGACCGGGTCCGCCGGGCAGTCCTTCGGCGCGTTCCTGCCCAGCGGCATCACCCTGCGCCTGGAGGGCGACTCGAACGACTACGTCGGCAAGGGCCTCTCCGGCGGACAGATCATCGTGCGCCCCGACCGCACCAGCACCTTCACCGCGGAGGACAACGTCATCGCGGGCAACGTGATCGGCTACGGTGCGACACTGGGCAGCATGTTCATCCGCGGCATCGTGGGTGAACGTTTCCTGGTGCGCAACTCCGGCGCAACAGCCGTGGTGGAAGGCGTGGGCGACCACGCCCTCGAGTACATGACCGGCGGGCTCGCCGTGATCCTCGGCGCCACCGGCCGGAACCTCGGCGCCGGCATGTCCGGCGGCACCGCATACGTCTACGGGCTGCAGGCCGACCTGGTGAACCGGGACTCCCTCGAATCGGGAGAGCTCTCGCTCCTGGCCCTCGGCAGCGCCGACATCGAAATCGTCGGCGACCTGCTCGAGCAGCACCTCGCGCAGACCGATTCCGCCGTAGCGGCGCGATTGCTCGCCGACCGCGACACCACAATGAAGAACTTCGTCAAGGTACTGCCGCGGGACTACGCGGCCGTCCTGGCAACCAGGCAGAGCGCTGTCGCCGAGGGGCTCGACCCCGACGGCGATGTGGTCTGGAACCGCATCTTGGAGGTAACCAATGGCTGACCCGAAAGGATTCCTGAAGACCACGGATCGGGAACTCCCGCCCCGGCGTCCGGTATCCATCCGTCTGATGGACTGGAAGGAGGTCTACGAGGCCGGCGATTCCGCCGTGCTCAAGCGTCAGGCCGGCCGCTGCATGGACTGCGGCGTCCCGTTCTGCCACCAGGGCTGCCCGCTGGGCAACCTGATCCCGGAGTGGAACGACCTGACCTGGCGTGACGAGGGCCGGCAGGCCATCGAACGCCTGCACGCGACCAACAACTTCCCCGAGTTCACCGGCCGGCTCTGCCCGGCGCCGTGCGAATCGGCCTGCGTGCTGGGGATCAACCAGCCCCCCGTGACGATCAAGCAGGTCGAGGTGTCCATCATCGACCAGGCCTTCGCCGAGGGCTGGGTCACCCCGCAGCCGCCCGGCCGGCTCACCGGCAAGACCGTCGCCGTCGTCGGCTCCGGCCCTGCCGGACTCGCCGCCGCCCAACAGCTCACCCGGGCCGGCCACACCGTGGCCGTCTTCGAACGCGACGACCGCATCGGCGGCCTGCTGCGCTACGGCATCCCGGACTTCAAGATGGAGAAGAAGCACCTCGACGCCCGTCTGGCCCAGATGACCGCTGAGGGCACCCGGTTCCGCGCCGGTGTGAACATCGGCGTCGACATCACCTGGACCGACCTGCGTGCCCGGTATGACGCCGTGGTCGTGGCCACGGGCGCCATGGTGCCCCGCGACCTGCCGATCCCCGGCAGGGACCTGCCCGGCGTGCACTTCGCCATGGAGTACCTGGTCCAGCAGAACAAGGTCGGCGCCGGCGACACCGTCGACAACCAGATCGTCGCAGAGGGCAAGCACGTCGTGGTCCTCGGCGGCGGCGACACCGGAGCCGACTGCATCGGAACCGCCCACCGCCAGCTCGCCGCGTCGGTGACCAACCTCGCCATCGGCAAGCAGCCGGGCGACACCCGCCCTGAGCACCAGCCCTGGCCGATGTCACCGACCCTGTTCGAGGTCTCCAGCGCCCACGAAGAGGGCGGCGTGCGCCAGTACCTGGCGTCGACCATCGAATTCCTGGCCAACGACGCCGGTGAGGTGCGCGCTATCCGCGTCGCCGAGACCGAATACCTCGACGGCCGGCGTGTCCCCAAGGCCGGAACCGAAAGAGAAATTCCCGCCGATCTGGTGTTACTGGCACTGGGTTTCACGGGTCCCGACAGCGCCGAGCTGACCCATGATCTGCACGTGCCGCTCGACGACCGGAGTAATGTCGTGCGTGATAGTGATTACCAGACCAGCCACGAGGGCGTGTTCGCAGCCGGAGATGCAGGCCGAGGTCAGTCGCTCATCGTATGGGCGATCGCCGAAGGACGCGCTGCCGCGGCAGCCGTCGATCGGTTTCTCGAAGGCGAGACTCAACTGCCCGCCCCGGTGAAGCCGACGGATCATTCGTTTGCCATCTGAGCGAACGAACTGGATTCCGCTGCCCATTCTCTCCACCCAACCGAACGCACCAATGCGCCACACCGGCGCGGAAACCGGAGATCCACCAGAATGAGACGCGCGAAAATCGTCGCCACCCTCGGGCCGGCAGCATCCAGCTACGAGCAGATCCGGGCCATCATCGACGCCGGCGTTGACGTCTGCCGGATGAACCTGAGCCACGGTGACTACACCGTGCACGAGAGTGTCTACGCCAACATCCGCAAGGCGGCGAATGACTCGGGCCGCGCCGTCGCGGTCATGGTCGACCTGCAGGGCCCGAAGATCCGCCTCGGCAAGTTCGAGGGCGGTCCGTACGACCTCGCCGTCGGCGACATCTTCAAGATCACCACCGAGGACATCCTCGGCACCAAGGAGCTCTCCGGCACGACCTACAAGGGCCTGCCCAACGACGTCAAGCCCGGCGACTTCCTCCTCATCGACGACGGCAAGGTGAAGGTCGAGGTCGTCGAAACCGACGGCACCGTCGTGACCACCAAGGTCATCGTCGCCGGCCCGGTGTCGAACAACAAGGGCATCAACCTGCCCGGTGTTGCGGTCAACGTGCCCGCCCTCAGCGAAAAGGATGAGGCAGACCTGCGTTGGGGCCTCCGCCTCGGCACCGACCTCATTGCGCTGTCCTTCGTGCGCAACGCGGCCGACATCGACCGGGTGCACGAGATCATGGCCGAAGAGGGCCGCAAGGTTCCCGTCATCGCCAAGATCGAGAAGCCGCAGGCCGTTGAGGCCCTCGAGGGCATCGTCGATGCCTTCGACGCGATCATGGTCGCCCGTGGTGACCTCGGCGTCGAGCTCCCGCTCGAAGCCGTGCCGATCGTGCAGAAGCAGGCCGTCGAACTGGCCCGTCGCATGGCCAAGCCCGTCATCGTGGCAACGCAGATGCTCGAATCGATGATCCACAGCCCCGTTCCGACGCGCGCGGAGACGTCCGACGTCGCCAACGCCGTCCTCGACGGTGCCGACGCGGTCATGCTCAGCGGCGAGACCAGCGTCGGCGAGTACCCGGTGGTCACCGTCCAGACGATGGCCCGCATCGTGAAGTCCACCGAAGAGCACGGCCTGGAGCGGATCGCTCCGCTCACGAACAAGCCGCGCACCCAGGGCGGCGCCATCACGCTGGCCGCCATCGAGGTCGCCGAGTTCGTCGAGGCGAAGTACCTCTGCATCTTCACCGAATCCGGCGACTCCGCTCGCCGGATGGCGCGCCTGCGCTCCTCGATCCCGATGCTGGCGTTCACGCCCGAGCCCGGCATCCGCCGTCGCCTCGCGCTGACCTGGGGCGTGCAGACGTACCTGGTCGACCGCGTGACCCACACCGACTCCATGTTCGGTCAGGTCGACGACATCCTGCTCGGCCAGGGCCTGGCCGAAATTGGCGACAAGGTCGTTGTGATCTCCGGTTCCCCTCCCGGAATCGCCGGTTCCACGAACGACATCCGGGTTCACCGCATCGGTGACGCCCACAACGGTGTCGCACCGGCCTACGCCCAGGCGTAAGCACGACAGCTCCACATCCACATCGGCCCCGCAGGGAAATCTGCGGGGCCGTTGTCGTGTGCGACCTGACCGCGCCGACGAGCCGTGCAAAGCCGTTGGGCGCTGGTGCGCGCCGATGCCTACCCCTCGACCCGCCCGGGCGGGTCCGTGCGCTGAGAGCGGCGTGTGCGGCTGCTGGATGCCCGCTCACGGCGTCCGGGGGAGTGCCAACCCGGCATCGAAGCGAAAACACCGCACGCCCGCCGCCGGGATTTCCCGGCGACGGGCGTGCGATGACGTGGTACCGGTGGTGGGACTCGAACCCACACGTCCTCTCGAACAAAGCATTTTGAGTGCTCCGCGTCTGCCATTCCGCCACACCGGCTCACAACACCTGCACCAGAATACCGTAGGCTTTTGGCTGTGACCGACCAAGAGACAACTCCAGCACCCCCCCGCCGCGTCGTCGTAGCGGAGGATGAATCCCTCATCAGGCTCGACATCGTCGAGATTCTCCGAGACAACGGATTCGAGGTGGTTGGCGAAGCCGGCGACGGCGAGACCGCCGTGGCCCTCGCCACGGAGCTCCGCCCCGACCTGGTGATCATGGACGTCAAGATGCCCCACCTCGACGGTATCTCCGCGGCGGAGCGCATCACCAAGGCGCACATCGCCCCGGTCGTGCTTCTCACCGCATTCAGCCAGAAGGAACTCGTCGAACGCGCCAGCGAGGCCGGCGCCCTGGCCTATGTGGTCAAGCCCTTCACCCCGAACGACCTGCTGCCAGCGATCGAGATCGCTCTCTCGCGCTACAGCCAGATCATCACGCTCGAGGCTGAGGTTGCCGACCTCGTCGAGCGTTTCGAGACCCGCAAGCTCGTGGACCGGGCCAAGGGCCTGCTCAACGAGAAGATGGGCCTGACCGAACCCGAGGCATTCCGTTGGATCCAGAAGGCGTCCATGGACCGCCGCCTGACCATGCACGATGTCGCGCAGGCGATCATCGAGCAGCTCTCCGCGAAGAAGTAGTCCGCCAGCGCCCGGTCCGGCCGGGGCCGAGCCCCTCTCGTCACGAAAAAAGCGGGTCCGAAAGGGGCCCGCTTTTTCGTCGTCCGGGAGCCCGTCAGGCAGTGTCCGGCCGGTCCAGGATCAGGTTGGTGATGCGGATCGTCGAGCAGCGGCGACCCCGGTCGTCGGTGACGACGATCTCATGGGTGGTCAGCGTGCGACCCAGGTGGATCGGCGTGCACACCGCGGTGACGTACCCGGAGGTGGCCGAGCCGGTGTGGCTGGCGTTGATCTCAATGCCGACGGCGAGCTTGCCGGGGCCGGCGTGCAGGTTCGCCGACATCGACCCGAGCGACTCGCCCATGACCACGTAGGCACCGCCGTGCAAAAGCATCGCGGGTTGCGTGTTGCCCTCGACGGGCATCCGCGCCACAGCGCGTTCGAGGCTGAATTCGGTGAACTCGATGCCCATCTTGTCGGCAAGGTCACCGGCGCCGCGTGCCCGGGTCCAGGCCAGGAAATCGGTGTCGGGCTCGGCCCTGTCGGAGTCGGTCATTGTCACCCTCATGCGCTCGGCTCAGCCCATCCGAATGCGGCTTGTAGGCTGGGACTGTGTCGGAATCCAAGAAGCCTACCCTGATGATCATCGATGGCCACTCGCTGGCGTACCGGGCCTTCCACGCCCTGCCCGTCGACAGTTTCCAAACCCACGACGGGCAACACACCAACGCCATCCATGGGTTCCTGTCGATGCTGCTGAGCCTGCTCCGCACCGAGAATCCGAGCCATATCGCGGTGGCGTTCGACATCTCCCGGTACTCCTTCCGCACCCGCGACTACCCGGAGTACAAGGGCACCAGGGCGGTCACTCCGTCGGAGTTTAAGGGGCAGGTTCCCCTGCTGCAGGAGGCCCTGGCGGCCCTGAACATCACCACCCTCACCAAGGACGACTACGAGGCCGACGATATCCTCGCCACCCTCTCGGTGCGCGGCACGGCCGAGGGTTACGACGTATTCGTAGTGTCCGGCGACCGGGACACCATCCAGCTGGTCAACGACACCGTCACACTGCTCTACCCCGCCAGCCAGGGTGTGTCGGCCCTGACCCGATACGACCCCGCCAAGGTGCGCGAGAAATACGGCATCGCCCCCGAGCAGTACCCGGACATCGCCGCACTGGTCGGTGAAACCAGCGACAACCTGATCGGCATCAGCAAGGTCGGCGAGAAAACCGCCGTGAAGTGGCTGGACCGGTTCGGCAGCCTCGATGCGATCCTCGAGCACGCCGATGAGATCACCGGCGTGGTGGGCGCCAATCTGCGCGAGCAGAAGGAGAACGCCATTCGTAACCGCCGACTCAACCGGCTGGTCACCGACCTGGACTTGCCCGTCGAACTGGCCGACCTCGAGCGCGGGCCGATTCACGAGGACGCGGTGCGCGAGGTTTTCGGCCGACTGGAGTTCCGTACCCTGCTCGACCGGGTGATCAAGCTCGAGAACGGCAACGGCAACGGCAACGGGACCGGCACGGTCACCGGCGCCGCAATTCCTGCGGCCCTGGTCGTTCCGGAGGCCGCGAAGGCACCGGTGCAGCGGGAACTGCTCGATGAGGAACTCGCCACCTGGCTGGAACGGGTGACCACGGCCGGCACGGCCATCTCCGTCACCGTCGAGGTGCTGAACGGCCTGCCCATCGGTTTCGGGCTGGCCACCACCACCGAGACCGCGACGGTCGCCTGGCAGCCGGACCGTGCCGACTACCAGCCTCTCGAAGAGTGGCTCGCCGGCCCAGCCCCCAAGGTCATGCACGACGCCAAGCCGCAGGTGAAGGCCCTGACCCGCGCCGGCCTGACCCTGGACGGGCTCGCCATCGACACTCTCGTGGCCGGCTGGCTGCTGCGCCCGGGCGGGCCGGACCGGACCCTGGCCGATCTCGTCAAGCGTTACCTGGACGAGACCCTCCCCGTCGCCGACCCCAACCAGCTGGTGCCGGACGAGAGCCTCGCCGGCGGCGTCGCGGTTGACTCCTGGTACACCGTGCGCCTCGCCGCGACGCTGACGGGGCTCCTTGACGCCGGTTCGCTCAGCGTGCTGTCCGACCTCGAGATGCCCACCCTGATGACCCTGGCCGGCATGGAACTGGCCGGCGTGGCCGTGTCACACGACGAGCTCTCGGCACTGTCGACCGAACTCGCCGGGACCTCCGCCGCGCTGGCCGCCGGCGCGTACGCCCAGATCGGCCGGGAGGTGAACCTCGGCTCACCCAAGCAGCTGCAGGAGGTGCTCTTCGACCAGCTCGGCATGCCGCGCACCCGCGCCAACAAGACCGGGTTCACCACGGATGCCGGCGCCCTCGCCGACCTGCAGGCCAGCAACCCGCACCCGTTCCTCGACCTGCTGCTCAAGCACCGGGACGCCACGAAGCTGCGCCAGATCGTGGAAACCCTCGACAAGGCCATCGACGACACGGGCCGCATCCACACCACCTACGTGCAGATCGGCACGGCGACCGGTCGGATCTCTTCCAACGATCCCAACCTGCAGAACATCCCGGTGCGGACCGAGGAGGGCCGACGCATCCGCGCCGCCTTCCACGCCGGCACCGGCAGCGAAAGCCTGCTCACCGCCGACTACTCGCAAATCGAAATGCGCATCATGGCGCACCTGTCCGAGGACGCCGGCCTGATCGAGGCGTTCAATGCGGGAGAGGACCTGCACCGGTTCGTGGGCGCCCGAGTGTTCGGTGTCGCCCCGGAGGACGTCACCGGGGAGATGCGCAACAAGGTCAAGGCCATGTCGTACGGCCTGGCCTACGGGCTCAGCGCCTTCGGCTTGTCCAAGCAGCTGCGCATCGAGTCCCGCGAGGCCAAGCAGCTCATCACCGACTACTTCGCCCGGTTCGGCGCCGTGCGGGACTACCTGCGCCGGGTCGTGGAGCAGGCCAAGGTGGACGGCTACACCACCACCATCTTCGGCCGCCGCCGGCCGTTCCCCGAACTGAACAGCCCCAACCGGGTGCTGCGCGACAACGCCGAGCGCGCCGCGCTGAACGCCCCGATCCAGGGCTCGGCGGCCGACCTCATGAAGATCGCCATGAACAACATCGCCGCCGACCTGCGCGAGCAGGACCTGGCCAGCCGCATGATGCTCCAGGTGCACGACGAACTGATCTTCGAGGTCGCCCCCGGTGAATGGGATGCGCTGCAGGCAGTGGTGACCTCTCGCATGGAGACGGCTGCTGAGCTCCTGGTGCCGCTGGACGTGCAGGTGGGCAAGGGCGCCAACTGGGACGCCGCGGCGCACTAGCCGGTACTCGCCGGGGGCAGGCGAAGGTCAATGCGGGCTCCCGAGCGGGCCGGTCCCCGTGCCGTCCGGCACCTGGGCGACCGTCACCAGCGCTTCTCGGGCGCTGCCGCCCGAGATTCCAAGGGTAAGCACCGGCCCCACCCCTCGGGCGTAGAACTTGAACTCGACAACGTCCGGTTCGATGGTGATCGTGTCCTTCGTCATCATGACGTCGTCGAAGTGCCCGTAGGGAACATCCACCATCTCGGTGAGACTGATGATTTCACCGTTGTCCTCCGCCTCGCCGCGGTAGTACTCCTGGCGATACGCCTGTCCGGGCTGCGGGTCGGCCGGAGGGCGATCCCGGGCAGCGCCCCGTCGACCCCGGCTTCGAACGACCCCCCGGTCGAGATGATGGTGCCGTTGTCGAATTCGGCCGTGTCTTCACCCAGGTACCAGATCGCGCCGGCCGAGTCCTGGGCGTACCAGTCGAGGGTGTCTTCGACGATCTCGTCGCCGGACCGTACGGTGTCGCGCACGACCCGGGCAGTGACGCCGTTTGCGATCCGCTTCGTCTCCGTCGTGACGATGACGGTCACGTTCAGGTCACGCCCCGTGCCGTCGTCTTCTCGGTAGGTCCAACGGGTTCCCGGTGTCATCGGCCAGTACGGATTGTCGATGGTCGTCGAGAAGTCGGCCGGGTCAAGGTCGACCTGCTCGGTGCCGGTCGGAAGGTCAGCCGCAGCCGGGTCACCCGCAGAGCGCTGTTGCACGGTGCAGGACGCGACCGACACCACCACGATTCCGGCTATCGCGAGCGCGCACAGCGACCGATGAGACTTGTTCATGACTGCTTCCTCTCCGCGGCCGCCAGGGCGGGCCGGTCCCGGTGATGGGGATGCATCCAGCGTGAACGTCGGCGGCTGACGCCAGGCTGAATCGCGTGCGGCCGTTCAGTGTGGGTTCAGCACCGTCGGCCTACCGTCAAACCAGAAAACGACGCACCTGGCGCCGTGGGAAACGGAGGACACCATGAACCGCACATCGCGACTCACAGTCACGGGCGGTGCCATAATCGGCGCCGTCATCCTGGTCGGAGGAAGCATCGCTGCGAACGCGGACGGCCAGGGCGAGGACGCGCCAGAGACCGCCATCACCGGGTCCGCGTTCGACCGGGCGAGCGCCGCGGCGCTCGCCCACGCCGGCGAAGGCAGGGTGACCGGCACGGAGATCGGCGATGAGGAAAGTTACTACGAGGTCGAGGTCACGCTCGACGACGGCACCGAGGTCGACGTGCAACTCGATAAAGGCTTTGCCGTCGTCGACGCCGCCCCGGACAACCCCACCGACGACTAGCATCCGCCCACCACCGGACGACCCGGACGACCCGTCGCTCGCCGGCTGGTCGTCTGGGCGGTACCCGGTCGTAGTGTGGAGTCCACGAAAGGGACTCGGATGAAGCTGCTCCTGGTTGACGACGACGTGAAGATCGCCGCAGCGGTGACCCGCGGCCTGACCGCGGAGGGGTTCACCGTGGACGTCGAAATCAACGGCGTTGACGGACTCTGGCGGGCGACCGAGGGATCCTACGACGTCATCGTGCTTGACATCATGCTGCCGGGGCGCAACGGCTTCCTCATTTGCGCCGATCTTCGAGCGGCCGGCAACTGGACGCCGATCCTCATGCTCACCGCCAAGGACGGGGACCTCGACCAGGCTGAGGCTCTGGACACCGGCGCCGACGACTACCTCGTCAAGCCGTTCTCGTTTCCGGTGCTCGTCGCCCGTTTGCACGCCCTCATCCGCCGCAGCGGTTCCCGGCAGCCGGCACCCGTCAGCGTCGCCGACCTCAGAATAGAACCGCTAGCCCGCCGCGTATGGGTCGGAGAGCGGCCCGTTGTCGTCACGGCCCGTGAATTCGATGTGTTGTTTTTCCTCATCCACCGCGCAGGCCAGGTGCTTTCGAAACACCAGATCCTGGACGGCGTGTGGAGCGACGACTTCGAGGGTGACCCCAACATCGTCGAGGTGTACATCGGTCGGCTGCGCCGAAAGCTTGAGAGCCAGTCAAGCCGCGCGACCATTGAGACGTTGCGCGGTGCCGGATACCGGCTAGGGGCCGTCTGACATGGTTTGGGGCGTCCGGGGCCGCATCACGACGGTTGCTGCCGTTGTGGTCCTGCTTGTCCTGACGCTCACGGGAATCGCCCTTGCCGCCTCACAGCGCCTCGTCCTCATCGAGAATATCGACGAGGTGCTCGGGCGCCAGAGCGCGGCGATTGAGAACGAATACGACAGCGGCCAGCTGCCCGCCGTCATTCCCGGGTCAGGCGACGAGGAGGCCTTCGTGCTGGTGGTGGACGGCAGCGGTCGGGTGGTCGCATCGACGGACTACGCCTTTCCTGGCCGCGGACTGAAGCCCCCATCGGACGACGACATCCTCGTCCACAGCCTGCCGGGCACGGACGGAGTGGAGTACCGGGTGCACTCCGTCAGGCACGGGGACGCCGCAATCCATACCGGCACGCCGCTGGACGACGTGAACGAAAGTGTGCAGGCACTTGCTGGGGGGCTCCTCATCGCCGTCCCTTCCGCCGCCGTACTGCTCGCCGTTGTGGTGTGGACGCTCGTCGGTCGGGTACTTGGGCCGGTCGAGCGGATTCGCAGCGAGGTGGCGGACATCACGGCCAGCAAGCTGGACCGACGGGTCCCCGAGCCCGCCTCGCACGACGAGATCGCCCGTCTGGCCCGTACGATGAACGAGATGCTCGGCCGGCTCGAGGCGACCGCTGTTCGTCAGGAACGCTTTGTGGCCGATGCCTCGCACGAACTGCGCAGTCCCCTCGCTCGCATCCGGTCTGAAATCGAAGTGGACCTCGCCCATCCCGAGTCCGCCGACGTCCTTGCAACTCAGCGGAGCGTCCTCGCAGAGACCACGAACCTGCAGCACCTGGTTGACGACCTTCTGAGCCTGGCCCGCATGGACAGCGCCGGCGGGGCGCTCACGACTCCGACGGGCCCGGTCGACCTTGATGACATAGTGCTGGCAGAGGCCGCACGGGTACGAAACGCCGGCGATGGTCGGGTCGATGTGTCGGGATTATCCGGCGCCCAGGTGCACGGGTCTGCCGCGGAGTTGGGCAGGGTGGTCGCCAACCTCCTCGACAACGCGGTCACGCACGGCCGTGGGCTGGTGACGGTCACGCTGGAGGAACTCGACGGCGACGCGGTCCTGGCCGTCGCAGATGACGGCCCGGGAATCCCCCAGGCGCTCCGGGAACGGGTCTTCGAGCGATTTGTGCGCATCGACGAGGCCCGCTCGAGCGAAGGTGGAGGCAGCGGGCTTGGTCTGGCCATCGCCAGACAGATCGTCGTGGCCCACGGCGGGAGCATCGTCGTGGACCCCGATTTCGCCTCAGGCTCGCGCCTCGTGGTCCGTCTGCCGCTGTCGTCCCGACCGGTGTCCTAGGCTCTGGGAATGACAACCCACGAGCAACAGCGGACGCCAAGCCCCGTCGACCAGATCGCCGAGCAGTGGGTGGACACCCTCGTCGACCTCGACCCGACCGTCGGCACGTACATCGGTCGGTCGAAGGACGGGTCCGGGTTCGCCGACTACTCGCCGGACGGGCACGCCCGCTACGTCCGGGCGGCCACGGAGACCATCCGCGCGCTGGACGCCACGCCCGTCGTCGACTCGATCGACGACGTCACCCGCACCGACCTCCGCAGCACTCTCGCCCTCGACCTGGAGAGCTCCGCCGCAGGCCTGCAGTTGCGCGACCTCAATGTGATCGCGTCGCCGTCGCAGGAGATCCGCGAGGTCTTCGACCTGATGCCCACCGGCACCGTCGACGACTGGCAGAACATCGCCGCCCGGCTGAAGGCCGTTCCGGCCGCCATCGACGGTTACATCCAGTCGTTGCGGCTGGGCATCGAGCAGGGCGTCACTCCCGCCCGCCGCCAGGTGGCCGAGGTGCTCGGGCAGGCTCGCCGGAACGCCGCCAACGACGGGTTCTTCAACCACTTCGTCGCCGAAGCCGGGCTGGAGAGCGGTTCACTGCCGGCCTCCCTGGCCACCGACCTGGGTGCGGGCGCCAGCTCCGCCGCCACCGCCTACGAGCGGCTCGCGGCGTTCCTCGCCGACGACCTCGCCCCGCGTGCCACCGAGCAGGACGCCATCGGCCGGGACCTGTACGCACTCAGCTCACGCCGGTTCCTCGGCGCCACCATCGACCTCGACGAAACGTACGAGTGGGGCATCCAGGAACTCGCCCGCATGGTCCAGGAACAGGAGAGCGCCGCCCGGCAGATCAAGCCCGGTGCCAGCGTGCTGGAGGCCATCGAGTTCCTCGACACCGACCCGGCCAGGAAGTTGCACGGCACCGACGCGTTGCAGCACTGGATGCAGGAGACCAGCGACCGGGCCGTCGCCGAGCTGGGGGAGACCCAGTTCGACATCCCCGAGGAGATCCGCCGGCTGGAGTGCATGATCGCGCCCACCCAGGAGGGCGGGATCTACTACACCGGCCCCACCGATGACTTCTCCCGGCCGGGCCGCATGTGGTGGTCCGTGCCGGTCGGCGTGACCGAGTTCGACACCTGGCGGGAACTGACCACCGTCTACCACGAGGGAATCCCCGGCCACCACCTGCAGATCGGCCAGGCCGTGTACAACCGGGCGAAGCTGAACACCTGGCGCCGCCAGCTCGCCGGTACCTCTGGGCACGCCGAGGGTTGGGCACTGTACGCCGAACGACTCATGGAGCAGCTCGGCTACCTCGACGACCCGGCGGACCGGCTCGGCATGCTCGACGGGCAGCGGATGCGTGCCGCCCGGGTGGTCCTGGACATCGGCGTGCACCTGGGCAAGAAGGTGCCGGGCGGTTCAGAGACCTGGACGGCCGATTACGCGTTCGACTACCTCGGCCGGAACGTGAACATGAACGAGGGGTTCGTCAAGTTCGAGGTCAACCGGTACCTCGGCTGGCCGGGCCAGGCGCCGTCCTACAAGGTGGGCCAGCGCATCTGGGAGCAGCTGCGCGACGAGGCGAGGGCCCGAGCGGGCGACGCCTTCAACATCAAGGAGTTCCACCGCCGCGCCCTCGACCTCGGCGGCGTCGGCCTGGACACCCTCCGCACCGCCCTCACCCCCTAACCCATCCCGCGAAAGCGGCCCAGTGGCTGCTTCGGCGATGCCGAAGCAGCCACCTCACCGCTCTCGCGCAGAGCACCGGAAAATCATCCGGGAGCGGGGGAGTGCGGGTTGCCCGTGGCGCCCGGAAACAGCTAAGCTTTACTGTCACGCTTGTGACGAATTAGCCGCTGCCAGTCGCGGAAACTGAACTTTTATCGTACGACCATCCCTTCTGGCCTGAATATGTCCATCCTGGAGCAACTACTACATGACAATCGCAACGACCGAACGGGCACCCAAGCAGGTCGCCATCAACGACATCGGATCTGCTGAAGACTTCCTTGCCGCGGTCGAGAAGACCCTGAAATTCTTCAACGACGGAGACCTCATCGAGGGCACCGTGGTGAAGATCGACCGCGACGAGGTCCTCCTCGACGTCGGTTACAAGACCGAGGGTGTCATCCCCTCGCGTGAGCTTTCCCTCAAGCACGACGTTGACCCGACTGAAGTAGTTCAGGTCGGAGATTCCGTCGAAGCTCTCGTCCTCCAAAAGGAAGACAAAGAAGGCCGCCTGATTCTGTCCAAGAAGCGTGCTCAGTACGAGCGTGCGTGGGGCGACGTTGAGAAGATCAAGGACGAAGACGGTGTCGTTACCGGTACCGTCATCGAGGTCGTCAAGGGTGGACTTATCGTGGACATCGGTCTGCGCGGCTTCCTTCCCGCTTCGCTCATTGAGCTTCGCCGTGTTCGCGACCTGACGCCGTACCTCGGCCAGGAAATCGAAGCGAAGATCCTCGAGCTCGACACGAACCGCAACAACGTTGTGCTTTCGCGTCGCGCCCTTCTTGAGCAGACGCAGTCGGAGAGCCGCACCACGTTCCTCAACAACCTGGCCAAAGGCCAGGTTCGCAAGGGTGTCGTGTCATCGATCGTCAACTTCGGCGCCTTCGTCGACCTGGGCGGAGTTGACGGACTCGTTCACGTTTCCGAACTCAGCTGGAAGCACATCGAGCACGCCTCGGAGGTTGTTGAGGTTGGCCAAGAGGTCACCGTCGAGATCCTTGAGGTCGACCTTGAGCGCGAGCGTGTCTCCCTGTCGCTTAAGGCGACGCAGGAAGACCCGTGGCAGGTATTCGCCCGCACGCACGCAATCGGCCAGGTCGCACCGGGTAAGGTCACCAAGCTTGTTCCCTTCGGCGCGTTCGTTCGCGTTGCAGAGGGCATCGAGGGCCTCGTGCACATCTCCGAGCTTTCGGGCAAGCACGTCGAGCTGGCAGAACAGGTTGTTTCGGTCGGCGACGAGGTCTTCGTCAAGGTCATCGACATCGA
>NZ_JAODBG010000046.1 GCF_025463825.1 Cryobacterium sp. | reverse complement strand
GGTCGACCGCCCGCGACTCGACCAGCACGAACAGGCCGGCGGCGACGATCATGCCGACGCCGAACAGCCAGGTCTCGATGGCGTCCCAGCCGTGGGCGGAGTCCCCGCCGAAGTCGGTGAAGAAGATGAGGCAGGCGGTGAAGGCCGAGAGCAGCACGACGCCGGGGATGTCGATGGGCTGGGTGGCCCTCTTGTTCGGCAGCTTGAGCGTGAACCAGGCGATCGCGAACGCGGCGATGCCGACGGGGATGTTGATGTAGAACGCCCACTGCCAGGTGAGGTGGTCGACGAAGAACCCGCCGAGGAGGGGACCGCCGACGGCGGACAGGCCGAAGACGGCGCCGAGCGGGCCGAGGTATTTGCCGCGCTCGGAGGCGGGCACGATGTCGGCGATGATCGCCTGCGAGAGGATCATCATGCCACCGCCACCGAGGCCCTGCACAGCGCGCCAGACCACCAGCTGGGTGAAGTCGCCGGCGAACGCACAGCCGACCGAAGCGATCGTGAACAGCGCGATCGCGATCAGGAACAGGCTGCGTCGGCCGAGCACGTCACCGAACTTGCCGTAGACGGGCATCACGATGGTGGTGGCCAGCAGGTAGGCGGTGGTGAGCCAGACCTGGTGCTCGACTCCGCCGAGCTGGCCGACGATGGTGGGCATAGCGGTGGAGACGATGGTCTGGTCGAGGCTGGAGAGGAGCATGCCGGCGATGAGGGCGCCGAAAATGATCCAGATCCTCCGTTTGGTCAGGAGCAGGGGCTCCGCGATGGTGGTGGTCACGAAATGTTGCCTTTCAGGGTGGGGACGGCCAGCACCGTGCGGAACGCCGCGAGTGAGGTCGTGAGAATTGTGGCGAAATCCTGGGTGTTCGCGGGATCGATGAACCGCTGGGCGGATGACTGCATGAGGGTGGCCATGATGGTCACCACGGCCGCGGCACGCGGGTCGTCCTCCTCGACGCCTTCGCGCCGGGCGATGAGGGCGCGGATCTGACGTTCCCGCTCCCTGGTCACCCCGAGGAAGCGGGCCAGCAGGCGGGGTTCACGTTCGAGGGCGGCCATGAAGTCAGTGTGGGTCGACGCGTCCACATCGTCGGATTCGATGTGGGCGATGGCCAGGTCGACCAGGTCCTGCAGGGCGCGGGACCAGTCGCCGGGCGTTCCGGCCATGAAGGCCTCGGAGAGTAACTCGAAGTCGCTCTCGGAGTTCCCCCCGATCACGGCGTCTTCCTTGCACGCGAAGTAGTTGAAGAAGGTGCGGCGGGACACGTCGACCTCGTCGCAGACCTCCTCGATGGTGAACCCGGCGAGGCCGTGCTCGGCGGTGAGCCGGCGCGACACCGCGGTGAGGCTGGCGGCGGTCTTCCGCATCCGCCGCTCTACCCTGGTCGTGGTTGCACTTTCTGACATGAAGTGCAGTTTTGCATCATTCTGGCGTGAGTGCAACCTGTTTTTCGCGCCCGCAGCCGTTCGTGGGTCAGAGCACCGCCGGCGGGGGGGGGGCGCTCCGGCAAAACGGGCGGCCAGCCGGTCGAAGGCCTCCACCAGCTCGGGTGGGCTCACGACCTCGATGTCGGTGTCGAAGCGACCGAGCGATGCGGCCAGGGCAACCCACGACCACGACCCGGCTTGATAGCTGCACCGGTCGGGCGTGAGGAACTCGACGACCCCGTCGCCGGCGAAGGGCAGCACGGCGGAAGCGGGCAGGTTGAGGATGACGGTGCCCACGCACGGCCACGTGTTGCCCGGGTCCGCTCCCGCGAACCGGGACGTGACGACGCCGGCGACGCTGCCGCCGGGAGCTCGCGCGGGGCGAAGCGCGACCCGGTCGGTGTGCGCGGGCGAATCCGGTCGGCCCGGAAGGTGCGCCAGTCCTCGCGGTCCAGGTCCTAGGCCACGAGGTACCAGCGGCCGGATGCGGTGACGAGGTGATGCGGTTCGGTGCGCCGCGGAGGGCGTGGTCCGTCGTCCGCGTCGCCGGGCCCTGCAGTCGGGTAGTCGAAGCGCAGGATGTCGTGGGCCCGCACGGCGGTCGACAGAACGACGAGCACGTCAGGCGCCACCGACCCGCCGGGGCGGCCCGCATCGCGGATGGCTGTGAACCGGAGCGCGTCGATGCGGTGCCGCAGCCGCGCCGGCAGCACCTGCCGAACCGTGGCGAGGGCCCGCACGGCGGCCTCCTCGATGCCGGCACCGGCGGCGGTGGCAGCCTGGAGCGCCACGGTCATGGCGATCACCTGGTCGTCATCGAAGAGCAGCGGGGGAAGCTCCGCCCCGGCGTCGAGGCGGTAGCCGCCGTCCGGCCCCTCGTGGCCTCGATGCGGTACCCCATCTCCCGGAGGCGATCGACGTCTCGCCGCACCGTACGGTTGCTGATCTCCAGGCGTTCGGCCAGCAGCCGGCCCGGCCAGTCCCGACGAGCCCGCAGCAGCGACAACAGGAGCAGGATGCGCGAGGTCGTCGAAGGCAAATTTTCACTGTAGGCGAGGTAGAGGACCGAACCTGTCCTCTACCGCTGGGACAGTGCTCGAGACCGGGGATCCACCCCGGCTCCGAAACGCAGGAGCAGCCATGACCATCCAGACGACCACCCACCTCAACTTCCGCGGCGATGCCCGAGCCGCCCTGCAGTTCTACCCGGGCGTCTTCGGCGGCCAGCTGGTCGCCATCAGCTACGCCGATGCCCAGCGCGCGACGGATCCCGCCGAGGCCGACTGGATCGTCTTCGGCTCCGTCACCTCCGAGGACGGCTTCCGGATCATGGCGTTCGACGTGCCTTCGGCCACGGCCTACGAGCCCGGCACAATTCCGCTGTTCGTCTCGGTGCGCGGCGCCGACGCCGCCGAGATCTGCGCCTATTGGGGAGAGCTCGTGGCCGGCGCCACAGTCGTCGAGCCGCTCGCGGCATCCCAGTGGTCACCGCTTTACGGGATGCTCACCGACCACTTCGGCGTCACCTGGGTGCTCGACGTCGAGGTGGCCTGGGCGTCCTGACCTGACGAGGCGGCGGTGCGGCTGCTGACGCCCTGCCACCGCCGGCACGTATCAGCCCAAAGGTCAGCGCCTGCTGTATGGTCAGTGTGTGCTGACCATTGCTACCTCCCTCGACGTCGTCAACCGCCTCGGCCGGGCCATGGCCGACCCCAACCGGTCCCGGATCCTGCTGAGCCTCCTGGAGCACCCGGGGTACCCCGCCCAACTCGCCCGCTCCCTGGACCTGACCCGGCCGAACGTCTCGAACCACCTCAGCTGCCTGCGCGGCTGCGGCCTGGTCGCCGCGGTGCCGGAGGGTCGGCAGACGCGCTACGAGATCGCCGACCCGCATCTCGCCCGCGCGCTGGCGTCCCTCGTCGACGTGGTGCTGGCCACCGACGACGGCGAGCCGTGCACCGACCCAACCTGCGACGTGCCGCTCTGCTGCGGCAGCACGGACTGAGGTAACGGTGACCACGACCACCGCCGCCCTCGGTCCGGCTCGCCGCGCGGTGCTGCAGCGCCGCATCCACCTGATCGTCGCGGTCACCATCGGCTACAACGTGATCGAGGCCGCGGTCGCCCTGTCGGCCGGCACGATCGCGTCCTCCGCCGCACTGGTGGGCTTCGGCCTCGACTCCATCGTGGAGGTGCTCTCGGCCGCGGCGATCGCGTGGCAGTTCTCAGCCCCTGACCCCGAAAAACGGGAGCGGGCGGCATTACGGGTGATCGCGGTCTCGTTCTTCGCGCTGGCCGCCTACGTGAGTGTGGATGCGGCCCTGGCCCTGTTTGGCGTGCGCGAGGCCGAGCACAGCCCGGTGGGCATCGCCCTCGCCGCGGTGAGCCTGGCGATCATGCCGGTCCTGAGCTGCATCGAACGCCGCACCGGCCGGGAACTCGGGTCGGCCTCCGCCGTGGCCGATTCGAAGCAGACCCTGTTGTGCAGCTATCTTTCGGCCGCGCTGCTGGCGGGACTGCTGCTCAATTCGCTGCTCGGCTGGTCGTGGGCGGACTCGATCGCCGCGCTGGTGATCGCCGGCTTCGCCGTGAGGGAGGGCCTGGAGGCGTGGAGGGGTGACGCGTGTACGGTTCCCGTGTCCGAGCTCACCGGAAAGCGCGCGGCCGAGTAGGTCCGATCTCGTCGGTGAACGCGGTTCGCCGCCGGACGGGCCGCCCCGATCAGACCGGGGACTCCTGGTGCGCCGCAATCGACCAGCCGCCGTTGTTCTCATCGAAGAGGTAGGTGGTGGACATCTGCAGCTCGGTCGCCACGTCGCCCCGCCACGCCAGGGACCGGTAGACCAGCACCCCCGCGTGCTCGCCGAGGCGGATCACGGCCGGCTCGTGCAGTTCGTAGCGGTCAAGGGGCGCCGCGGCCTTGAACGCGGCGCGCACCTGGTCGCGTCCGACGACCGCCCCTGGCAGGATCAGCAGGGCGTCACCGGTCATGGTGCGCTGGTAGTAGTCACCGCCCTTGCCGGCCAGGATGGCGCGCCATCCCTCGTGGGCTTCATGCAGGAGTCTGGCAGGGAGATCGTCGGTGATCACAGTCATGACTCCACGGTAGACCTCGGCGGGCTGAAGTGGTCAGAATCGGTGCTGCAGGATCCAGGCGTGCATCGTGACCGCGGCGGCGGCCGACGCGTTGATCGAGCGGGTCGAGCCGAACTGGCTGATTTCCACCAGGGCGTCACCGGCGGCAACGGCCTCCGGGGACAGCCCGGGGCCCTCCTGGCCGAAGAGCAGCACGCAACGCTCCGGAAAGCTGAAGGTCTCGATGATCACACTGCCGGGCAGGTTGTCGATCGCGATGATCGGCAGCTCCTCGGTGCGGGCCCACTCCACGAACGCCGCGACATCCGGATGGTGCATCACGTGCTGGTACCGGTCGGTCACCATCGCGCCGCGCTTGTTCCAGCGCTTGCGCCCGACGATGTGCACGGTGTCGGCACCGAACGCGTTGGCGCTACGCACGATGGAGCCGATGTTCATGTCGTGCTGCCAGTTCTCGATGGCCACGTGGAATGGGTTGCGCTTCTCGTCGAGGTCGGCCACGATCGCCGCCATCGTCCAGTAGCGGTACCGGTCGATCACGTTGCGGGTGTCGCCGCGCTCGAGCAGCTCCGGGTCATAGAACGGTTCGACCGGCCACTCGCCGACCCAGGGGCCGACCCCATTGGTAGAGAGCTCTGGCGTGAGGTTCGACGATTCGGGCACTGCTCAACCGTATCCCGGCGCGCACCCAGCTTCCGTTCATACCCGATTCGCTAGCCTTGTGCGCAGGGTGCGTATCAGCCGGCACCGGGGGCTTCGACCGCTTCCGCGTCGGCACCATCCTATCGAGACCGTGACCATGACCCCGACCGGAAGGTTCACCTCCATGCACCCCACACTCTTTGGGATTGACTTCCTCGACTCCGAATGGCTGATCGGCTGGTTCGGCTCGTTCGTGCTGCTGGGTGTCGCCGCCGTGGTGTTCATCGAGACCGGCTTCATCGTCCTGTCGTTCCTGCCCGGTGACTCGCTGCTCTTCACGGTGGGCCTGCTCACGGCAACCGGCGACGTGCCGTTCCCGATCTTCGTCACCTGCGCGGTCATCTTCGTCGCCGCGTTCGCCGGGGACCAACTGGCCTACGGCATCGGCCGGAAGGCCGGCCCGGCCGTCTTCGCGCGCGAGCAGAACCGGTTCTTCAACCCGAAGAACGTGGAGCGCACCAACGCGTTCTTCGCCAAGCACGGCGGCAAGGCCGTGATCATCGCCCGGTTCCTGCCGGTCTTCCGCGCCTTCGTGCCGCTCGCCGCCGGCGTGGGCAAAATGAGCTACCGCACCTTCTTGACCTTCAACCTGATCGGCGCCTTCGCCTGGGGCGTCGGCCTCACCATGGTGGGCTTCCTGCTCGGCCAGATCCAGTTCGTCGCCGACTACTCGGAGTACTTCATCATCGGCATCGTGCTGCTCTCCGGCATCCCGATCCTCTCCGAGCTCTACAAGGCCGGCCGGGAGAACCTCCGCAACCGCGGCAACGCCCCGGTGTCCGCCGTCACACTACCCGAGGACGTGCGGGAATAGCCTCCTCCCCCACGCGGGGCCAGCTCCGGACGCCCGGAGATTTCGGGATGCCTAAATAGTCGCTAGAATTTCGGCATGCCTCAATCCCAGCCGACCGGCGCCGCGACCGGAACGGAGTCCGCCACCCCGCCCGCGCCGAGCGGCGTCGCCTCGACCCGCCTGCTCTGGCTGCTCGGCCCCGCCCTCGTGGCCGGCGTCGCCTACCTCGACCCGGGCAACGTCGCCAGCAACATGACCGCCGGCACCCGCTACGGGTACCTGCTCGTCTGGGTCGTCGTGGCGGGCAACCTGATGGCCTGGCTGATTCAGTACCTCTCCGCCAAGCTCGGCATCGTCACCGGAACCAGCCTGCCGGAAGTGCTCGGAGTGCGGCTGCGCCGGCCCTCCGCACGCCGGCTGTACTGGATCCAGGCCGAGCTCGTGGCCATGGCCACCGACCTGGCCGAGATCATCGGCGGCGCCGTCGCCCTCAACCTGCTGTTCGGGCTGCCGCTGCTGGCCGGCGGCGTGATCACCGGCGTCATCTCGATGCTGGTGCTCACCGTGCAGACCCGCCGTGGTCCACGGGTCTTCGAACGGGTGATCGTGGCACTGCTGCTCATCATCACGGTGGGCTTTGCCGCCGGGGTGTTCTTCGCACCGCCCGACGCCGGCTCCGTTCTCGACGGCCTCGTGCCGCGCTTCGACGGTGCCGACTCGGTGCTGCTGGCGGCCTCCATCCTCGGCGCCACCATCATGCCGCACGCCATCTACGCGCACTCGGCCCTCACCCGGGACCGGTTCCCGATGCAGGACGGCCCCGCCGCGACGAAGCGGCTCCTCTGGGCGACCAAGTGGGACGTCACCATCGCGATGGCCATCGCCGGCACTGTCAACCTCGCCATCCTGCTGCTCGCCGCGGCGGCCCTCCAGGGCGTGCCGGGCACCGACTCCCTCGAGGGCGCCCACGCGGCCCTGGCGGCCACGCTGGGGCCGGTGGTCGCCACGGTGTTCGCGGTCGGCCTGCTCGCCTCCGGCCTCGCCTCCACGTCGGTGGGCGCCTACGCCGGTGCCGAGATCATGCACGGCCTACTGAAGGTGCGGATCCCACTGCTGCTACGCCGCCTGGTCACCCTGATCCCGGCGCTGCTGATCCTCGGCGTCGGCTTCGACCCCACCCAGGCCCTGGTGCTCAGCCAAGTGGTGCTGTCCTTCGGCATTCCCTTCGCGCTGATCCCGCTGGTCTGGCTCACCGCCCAGCGGGGCCTGCTCGGCGAGTTCGCCAACCGCTGGTTCACCACGGCCGCCGGCGCCGTCGCGGCCGTGCTGCTGGTGACCCTGAACGCCGTGTTGCTGGTGCTGGTCTTCTCCGCCCCCTGCCCCGGCCCGATAGCCTGAAGACGCCATGAAACCACCCACTCCCGCCGCCGAGGACTACCTCAAGACGATCTACGCGCATACCGAGTGGCAGCCGGAGCCGATCACCCCCAAGGTGCTCGCCGACCGGTTGGGCATCGCTCCCTCGTCGGTGACGGAGATGGTGAAGAAGCTGGCCGCCGGCGGGTTCATCGCCCACGTGCCGTACGGCCCGCTCACCCTCACCGCCGCCGGCCGGCTGCGCGCCACCGCGGTGGTGCGCCGGCACCGGCTGATCGAGACCTGGCTGGTGCGCGAGCTCGGTTACACCTGGGACGAGGTGCACGACGAGGCCGAAGTGCTCGAGCACTCCATCTCGGACCGGCTCCTCGAAGCGATCGACGCCCACCTGGGCCGCCCGACCAGCGACCCGCATGGCGACCTCATCCCCGCCGCCGACGGCTCCACCGCGCGGGTGCCGGCCGTGCTGCTGGCGGACGCGGCGACCGGCCACACCGGGACCGTGCTGCGGGTGAGCGACCGGGACCCGGCCATTCTGCGGTCCCTCGCCGAGGCGGGGATCGGGCCGGGCAGCAGCCTCACCGTGCTCGACGCCGGCACCGTACGCCTGGCCGCGGGTGTGCCACATTCGTTCAGCCCCGACGTGGCGGCGTCGGTCTGGCTCACCAGCTGACCCAGGGCTCGCTCGCGAATCCTCCTTCGATAGTCTGGGGGCATGAGAACCCGTGACGAGATCGAATGCTGGCTCACCGACATGGACGGGGTGCTGGTGCACGAAAACCAGGCCCTGCCCGGTGCCGCCGAGCTGCTGCAGCAGTGGACCGATGCGGGCACGCCGTTCCTGGTGCTCACCAATAACTCGATCTTCACCCCGCGCGACCTGTCCGCGCGCCTGCGCTCGTCCGGCCTCAACGTGCCGGAGGAACGCATCTGGACGTCGGCCCTGGCCACGGCCGATTTCCTCAAGCAGCAGAGCCCGGGCGGCACGGCGTTCGTCATCGGCGAGGTGGGGCTGACCACGGCGCTGCACGAGGCCGGATTCATCATGACCGAGACCAGCCCCGATTACGTGGTGGTGGGTGAGACCCGCAACTACTCGTTCGAGGCCATCACCAAGGCCATCCGGCTGCTGCTCAAGGGTGCCCGGTTCATTGTGACCAACCCGGATGCGACCGGACCCAGCGCCGAGGGCCCGATGCCGGCCACCGGTGCGATCGCCGCGCTGATCACCAAGGCCACCGGCATGGAGCCCTATGTGGTGGGCAAGCCCAACCCGATGATGTTCCGCTCGGCGATGAACCGCATCGGCGCGCACTCGGAGAACACCGGCATGATCGGCGACCGGATGGACACCGACATCGTCGCCGGCATCGAGGCCGGGCTGCACACCGTGCTGGTGCTCACCGGTATCAGCGACACGACCGAGATCGCCCGATACCCGTTCCGCCCGGACGAGATCCTCGACGGCGTGCACCAGCTGCTCCACGCGGAGCCGATCGAGTCCGACGCGATCTAGCGGTAGCCGGATCAGACGACGAAGCCGGGCCCGCGGGCCCGGCTTCGATCGTTGAAGCGCGGCTGCTGCCGAGCTCGGTGGTGCCGGTTACGCGACCGGAGCCACGCTCGTGGTGAGCGGTTCTCCGGAGGACCGGCTGGCGAAGCAGTAGAAGTACCGGTCACCGTCGGCCCACTGCTCGGCGGTTACCGGGTAGCTGCCCTGCAGCTGGAGGTCGTCGTAGTCGGCGGCCGCAGCGAAGTCGATCACGCCGGGGGCGCTGCACAGCACGTTGATCTGCTCGGCGAAGGCCTGCTCACCGGGGAACTCGGAGCCGCTCTCCCCCTCGAGGACGCCTCGGTAGACCAGCTGCGCGGCGTGCGGGGTGGCGCAGTCCACGACGGTGAACTCCTCGTCCCACGGTGACGTGTACGGCTCGAGGCATTCGGAGCCGAACATGGTGTCCCAGGCGTGCACGCCGGCGGGCTGCGGCGCGGTGGGGTCCGGCGTCGGAGTGGGGGTCGGGGTCGGCTCGGCGGATGCGGCCTCTGACTCCGTGGCGACGGGCGCGGCGACCGGGGTGCGGTTCAGGCTCTGCGCCAGGAAGAACAGCCCGATGATCACGAGCACGGCCAGCACTGCCGTGCCGGCCCAAGCGAGGGTGCGCCTGCTGGCGCGGCGCGGCGGGCCGCCGGCCGTGGTATCGCCGGCGCCGGCCGGGGTTCCGAATGTGGCGGCGGGGATCGACCCGGAGCGACTGGCTGCCCGGTCGGCGCCGGCCGCAACGGCCACCGGTGCTAGCGGGGCGGCGGTGGCGCCGACCGCGGCAGCGGCCGCTGCGGAGACGGGAACGGCGGACACGGCGGCGGAGCCCGGCTGGGACGGGCCCGTGTCGGCAGAGGCCGAACCGGCTGCTACACCCGCGCCCGCGCCGATGGTCCGTGTGGCCGCACCGATTGCCAGGGGTCCCGGCGCGGTGCGACGCGCCTGAGCGGCGGCCCTCTCGTCGTCGGTGGGTTCGAGTCTGGCCTGGGCGGGTGTGGTCCACCACGGCGCGGCTTCCGGGTCGGATAGCGGGCGGCGGGCGGTGAACGGCGCCTTGGCGATCGGCTCGGTGGGTTCGGCCGGTACCGACGTCGCGGTCACGGGCGGTGGCACAGCTATGCCGACCCCGGCAGCCGGGGCCGTTGCGGGCGCCGGAGGAACCCGCTCGGCCGCGGCTGCCTCGGCGAATTCCGCGGACGGTGCCGGAGCGGCGGGTGCCGGAGCGGCGGGTGCCGGAGCGGCGGGCTGGACGGCTGCTGGTGCGGGTGTGTGCGCGGCCTTGGCTTCCGCTCGACGCGACTCGACGACGGGATCGGGCTCGATGGTCGGTGTGAGGCCCCAGAGGAAGACACCGGGGCCGGTGTCGTCTGTGGACTCGTCGAGCTCGCCGCTGTCCCCGGTGCTGGGGTCGTCGTCGGACGCCGACGCCGGCGCCGCGGCTTGTTCGGCTTCAGCACGATCAGCGGCGGCCCGCTCGGCAGCGGCCCGTTCGGCGTTGGTTCGCTCGGCCTCGGCGCGCTCCGCCTGGGCCCGCCGGGCTTGGAGTTCGGCGCGCTCGGCGCGTTCCACCTCGGCACGCACCGCCTCGGCACGCACCGCCTGGGCACGCTGGGCTTCAACCCGCTCGGCCTCGGCCCGCTCGGCCTCGACCCGCTCGGCGGCAGCACGGTCAGCGGCGGCGCGTTCCGCGGCGGCACGATCGGCCGCGGCACGGATCGCCACCACCCGTTCGGCGTCGACCCGCTCGGCCTCGATCCGGTCGGCTTCGGCGCGCTCGGCTTCGACCCGCTCGGCGCGAGTGGGGAAGTTCTCTGCCGGGGTGGACCGTGCAGAATCATCGGTTCCGGCCGCCGTGCTGGAAAAACGCAGTTCGCGGGACGACGCCGGCGGCGCAGCGGGCGGAACGACCGGCAGCGCGACGGTGGGCGCGGACTCGTGATCGGCATCGGACCCAGGACCGACGGTACCGCCGGCCTCCTGGTCGGCGCCCTCATCATCGTCGTCGGTGAGCTGCGCGGCGAGCCAGTCGATGCCGAGGGCGTCTTCGTCGTTTCCGTCCCGCTGGTCGGGCATCAGCTCAGTCCCAGGTCCTCGAGACCAATGGCGGCGTAGTACGGATACCCCGCTGCTTCGATGACTTCACGGGCACCGGTATTGCGGTCCACGACCACGGCGACGCCGGCGATGATTGCGCCCACCTTGAGCAGTGCTTCGATGGCGGCCAGCGGCGAGCCACCGGTTGTGGAGGTGTCTTCGAGCACGATGACCTTCTTGCCCGCCAGGTCGGGGCCCTCCACCTGACGGCCGCGGCCGTGGTCTTTGGGCTCCTTGCGCACGACGAAAGCGTCATAGGCCAGCCCGCGAGCGGCCCCCTGATGCAGGATCGCAGTGGCGACGGGGTCGGCCCCCATCGTCATGCCGCCGACGGCGGCGACATCCGGGACGTCCTTGATGAGGTCGAGCATCACCTGCCCGATCAGCGGGGCGACCCGGTGGTCGAGGCTGACCTTGCGAAGGTCGACGTAATAGGTGGCCTTCTTGCCGCTGGTGAGGGTGAAGTCACCGTGGAAGACGGCGTCGGCCGAAATGTGGTCGATGAGCTGTTTGCGTGTATCCGTCACAAATCCACTTTAGGCCACTTGACCGTGGGGAGTCCCGCGCCCCCGGCGGGGGCTTAGAGACGGGACGGCTCAGAAGCTGCGAACGAACTTGCGCTCGGGGATGCGGCCGTGACCGTCCTTGCCGACGGCGACGACGGTACCGACGATGGAGGCGACGGCGACAAGGGAGATGAGGAGCATGAATACGAACACGGACGTGCCTTTCGAGGAGTGGTTGGCCGTGTCACGTCGGGCTGGTGCCCGGTAACCGACACCATCATCACACCACCTACAACCATTCAGCACAATCACATTGATTTGCAATGACTATGTAGTCTGGCTTAATGGATGTTCAGCGTCTCGAACTGCTCCGCGAACTGGCCGATCGCGGCAGCGTGACCGCCGTGGCGCGCGCCACCCACCGCACCCCGTCCGCGGTGTCGCAACAGCTCAAAGTGCTCGAGCGGGAGGCCGGCCTGCCGCTGACCGAACGCAGCGGTCGCGGTCTCGTGCTCACCGATGCCGGTCGTGCGCTGGCCGCGAGCGCCACCGATATCGCCGTCGCCCTGGAGCGGGCGACGGCGGTCTGGGACACCTTCCGCAACCGGGCCACTGGCGACGTGAGCCTAGTGACGTTTCCCACCGCCGGGCAGATGTTGCTGCCGGGGGCGTTGCTGGACCTCGCCGCCCACGACGGCCTGGCGGTGCACTGCACCGACATGGACCCGGAACTCAGCGACTTTCCCGCGCTCACCTCCGAGTACGACATCGTGCTCGCGCACAGCATGCGCGGCCAGCACACCTGGGGTGGTCGTGGCCTCACCTCGGTGCCGCTCATGACGGAGCCGCTCGACGTGGGCTTGCCGGCCGATCACCGGCTGGTCGGCCGGGCGTCGCTGGGTGCGAGCGACGTGATCGGCGAAACCTGGATCGGCGTTCCGGTCGGCTACCCGTTCGAACGCATCCTGCACGACATCGAACTGCAGACCAATGGGCGCGCCCGAGTGACGCAGCAGTTCGCGGATATGCGCCTGATCGAGGCGTTCGTCATGGCCGGCCTGGGCATCGCCCTGGTTCCCCGCTATACCTCCAGCGGCGACCAGCCGGGCCGGATGGTGCTCAAGCCCCTGCGCGGGCTGGACGCCGAGCGGCAGATCGTGGCGCTGATGCGCCCCGACCGGGCGGAACGGCTGGCGGTGCGCACGGTGCTGGAGGCGTTACGCGCCCGGGCCACCCAGGTGCAGGCCGAGCATGCCGCGGCGGCCGGCTAGCGTGACTGCGCGGCGACGCCCGAGACGGGGGCGCCGACGCCGGTGACCACGAGGTCGGCGAGCTCGGCGATGCGCAGGGAGTCCTGCCTCAACTCGTTGACCGCGTATTCCAGCTCGGCCAGTTCGGCCACGCGGGCCTCCAGCCGGTCGGCCCGATCGATCAGCCCCTGCAGGGTCTCGCCCTGGCGGCGGAGCGCCGCCAGGTCGTCCAGGGAGCGCACGGTGTCCGGGGCGAACCGCCGGACGAGGGAGGCAGCGAGGGTCTTTCCGATCACAGCGGTGGTCCTGTTCTGACAACGATGGCCGCGGCGGGGCGCCGGTCCGTCTGAAGGTCGACCTGGATCGAGTCGATCCGGAGGCCGGGTTCGGTAGCCACCAGGCTGCGGAACTGGTCCACAGTGAGGTGCCAGGTGGTGGGGTCGTCCACGTCGAACCGGCTGGCCAGTTCGGTGGGAAAGCTCACGTGCCATTCGTCGTCGGGGCCGAGCAGGTGCCGCACCAGCGTGAGCACACCCGGCCGGGCCTCGATCGTGAGAACGTGCAGCAGGTCCACGGCGAGGACGCGCACCGGCGTGGCCGCGCGCGTCTGGCGGCGGGCGAGTGCGAGGGTCTGGCGGCGGTCACCCAGGTCCAGGTGAAGGAGCTCCACGGCCGGGTAGGCGGACCCCAGCCGCGTCCGCGCGGCGGCGGCGGCCGAGCGGGAGTAATCGATGCCGACGACCCGGTGCCCGTGGCCGGCCAGGTGCGCGAGATCGTCGCCGCTGCCGTGACCCAGTTCGAAGATGGTGGCGTCGGCCGGGGCGCCCGCCAGGAGTCCCACGGCGAGCGCCGACGGCGCGCGGTGCCCGGCGTCGCGGTCGGCGTAGTACTCGTCCCAGAAATCGAGGTGTTGGTTGAGGTTGCCGAACCAGTTGATGAACCGGTCCGCCGCGGTGGCCGGTGTGATGAACCGGTGTCCGGTGTCCGGGACCCGCCAGTCGGGGCCGTAGTTCGCCTCGAGCCAGGGCCCGGGCGGGTTCGGGGCAGGGAACTCCCAGCCGGCCAGGCTGATCGGGTGCAGGTCCTCGAAGATCGCGGGCGGCAGGGCGGCTCGCACGTGGAACGGTTGCATGAACATTTGGTCGCGGTAGAACCCGCCGAAAATGTCGACGTGGAAACCCGGGCCGGTTCCGTCGGGGAACAGGACCTGCAACTGGGTGGCGCTGTACCGGATGACGGTGTGGCCGGCGGACTCGAGGAAGCGCTGGAGGGCGAAGCTCTCCAGCGCGGCATCCACCGGGTTGGTGTGCGCGCTGACGTAGCCGAGGTCGGCATCGTCGTCATGCGGCAGCAGTTCGCCGGTGCGCACGGCACCCAGCAGCGTGCCGCCCATCAGCCACGGCTGGAGACCGAATTCGGTGATCCGCGCGATCACCTGGCGGGTGTGCCGAAGCAGTCCGGTGATCATCTCCGCCGAGGCATCGCCGAAGGTGATGGAGCGATGTCCCCATTTGTTGAGCACCACCGGGTTCCCGGCAGCGTCCACGAACCGTAGGCCGCCGGAGTCCGGTTCGATGTCCGCCGTCACGTGCGCGCGGGCGATCAGGGCACCGGTGTCGGAGTAGTGCAGCGACAACTCCCCCGAGCCGGCCAGGGTGGCGCCGAAGGCCGGTGGCAGCCGGTACCGCACGGGGTCGGGCGGTTCGACCCGGGCAGCAGCCCCTCTACGCACCTCGGTGGCATCCGGGTCGCCGGGCTCCGCCTCGGGGTCGTCCACCACGGAAACTTCTGCCTCGGTCCGCGCCTCGCTCGGCAGGGGAGCCAGGGTCATGACTCGACGGTCGGATACCCGGATCTCGACGGCTCGGCTGACATCCACGTCGGCGTCGACGTCCAGCAGTGCATCAGCGAGATGGAGCTTCATCGTTGGTGGTCGTCTGGCGTGTTGGAGCAGAGTGAAAAGTTCACCCGATGTTGCCGCGCCAGCTTTCAAGGAGCCATTTTAGCGTCACCTCCGCGTGCTAGGCGCTCGACGGCGCTCGTCGTGGCCACGGGGAGCGGGATTAGGCTGGCTGGATGCCTGAGATCGAGTGGACACTGCGCTGGGAAGCCGACCTGTCGGAGCACGACCACGCCGCACTGGCGGCCCTGTTCGCGCGCTACTACCCGCGCGACGCGGCCACCTTCACCGGTGCGCACAGCTGGTTCGGCGCCCGCCCGGAAGCCCGGGTGATCGGCTACCACTCGGGACGCCCGGTCGCTCACCTCGGGTTCATCCGACGGATGCTGCGCCTGGAGACCGGCGAGTCCCAGCTGGTCGCTGATGTGGGCCTCGTCGGCGTCGATCCCGACTACCAGGGCAACGGGCTGGGCGGTCGGCTGCTCGCGGAAGCCGCCGCGGCCCTGCGATCACTGGCCCTGCCGTTCGGCTTCCTCACCTGTGCCCCGGACCTGGTGGCGTTCTACGCCGGCGGCGGTTGGCGGCCGGCGACCGGCCAGGTGACCCGGATGATCGACACCGACCTGCAGCCGGAGACCTATACCGGTCCCGCTCTGGTGCTGCCGGTGACGGCGTCGTTCGCGGACTGGCCGGTCGGCCAGTCGATCATCCGCGACGGCCTCGAGGTGTAAGTACCGGAGACGCAGAAAAGGACATAGCGGGTTCTTGAGGACGCGATAGCCGCTTGCGTCCTTTTACCTTCGCTATTGCCTTTTTCGGGCTTCAAGCGCCTCCGCCCGGCCCCGGGCCGAAAGGCGCGGTCAGGCTCTCCCGTGCGATACCCGCGTCCGTCGGGACAGGGAGTCGACGATGACCGCCAGCAGCAGCACCGCGCCGGTGATCATGTACCGGATCGACGAGTCCAGGTTGAGCAGGGTCAGTCCGCTGGAGATCGACTGGATCACCAGGATGCCCAGCAGGGCGGAGAACGCCGTGCCCCGGCCACCGAAGAGGCTGGCGCCACCGATCACCGCCGCAGCGATGGCATTCAGGTTGGTGTCGCCGCCGCCCGAGCCCTGGTTGGCCGCCGCCAGCCGACCGGCGGCGAGAAGACCGCCCAGCGCCGCGAAGGTGGAACAGAGCACGAACACGGAGACGTAGACCCCGGTGACGTTGATACCCGACCTGCGCGCGGCCTCGACGTTGCCGCCCACCGCGTAGACCGAGCGACCCCACCGGGTGCGGGTGAGGAAGAAGTTCATCACCACCACCAGCACCAGGAACAACAGGAACATCGCGCCGACCCCGCGGGTGAGGTTGAGGTACCAGGCGGGCACGCCCAACACCAGCAGCAGGAACACGCTGCGCACCACGATCGTTGTCGGCGTCACGGCGGAGAGTCCGGCCGCTGTCCGCCGGTTCGCGGTGAAGAACAGCTGCGCCGCGTAGGCGAGCACGGTGAGCACCACGAGCACGTAGGAGAGCCAGTCGGGCAGGAACCACTGCTGGGCGAATTGCACGATCCAGGAGTCGAACGGGATGTTGATCGAACCGGTGTCGCCGAGCACCCACAGCTGCAGTCCGAGGAAGCCGAGCAACCCGGCGAGGGTGATCACGAAACTCGGCACCCCGAATCGGGTGAAGAGGAAGCCGTAGAGCAGCCCCACCGCCACACCCACCAGGAGCGATGCCAGCAGCGCGACCGGCAGGGGCCAGCCCAGGTTGACGAAGCCGACCGCGAGAATCGCGGCGGACAGACCGCTGACCGAGCCGACCGACAGGTCGATCTCGCCCAGGAGCAGCACGAGCACGATACCGATCGAGATGGTGCCGACCGCCGCGCACTGCAGGGTCAGGTTGACCAGGTTGGTGCTGGAGAGGAAATTGGGGTTGAGCAGCGAAAAGGCCACCCAGATCACGATCAGGCCGATGACTACGGGAAGCGAACCGATGTCGCCGGCACGCACCCGCTTGCCGAACGCGCGCACGGTGCCGCCCAGGCCGTGCGGCTGGATCAGGCGTTCGTCCTGCAGGTCGGCAGCGACGGCGGCCAGTCGGACGGTCTCGGTGGGCGGCGCTCCCTCCGGAGCGGGCTGCGGCGGGGTCGACGTCGGTGTTGTCATGGCCGTTCCTCCTCGGGGAGTGCGGTGGCGGCCGGCCGGCCGGCCGCGCCGACATCGGCGGCATCCACCCTGGCCTGGGCGCGACGGGTCACTGCGTTGTCGCTGGCGCCGGTGATGGCCGCGATGATGTCCTCGTAGGTGACGTCGGCCACCTTGAACTCCCCGTTGTTACGCCCCAGCCGTAGCACGACGATACGGTCGGCGACGGCCTGCACATCCGCCATGTTGTGGCTGATCAGCACCACGCCCAGGCCGCGTTCGCGCAAGCGCTCGATCAGATTGAGCACCTCCGCCGTCTGGGCCACGCCGAGCGCGGCGGTGGGTTCGTCGAGGATCACGATGCGGGGTTCCCCGATCAGGGACCGGGCGATCGCCACGGTCTGGCGTTGGCCGCCGGAGAGCGAGGCGACGGGGATGCGCACCGACGGGATACGGGCGGAAAGCTGACGGAGCAGGCTCCACGAGCGTTTCTCCATCTCGACTTCGTTGATGGTGCCGCGGCCGAGTTCATGGCCCAGGAAGAGATTGGCGACCACGTCGAGGTTGTCGCAGAGTGCCAGGTCCTGGTAGACCGTGGCGATTCCGAGGTTGTTGGACTCGGCCGGGTTGTTGATCGATACCCGCTGGTCGCCGGACTTGATCGTGCCGCCGTCTTGCGGGTGCACGCCCGCCAGGATCTTGACCAGGGTGGATTTACCGGCCCCGTTGTCGCCGACGAGCGCGACCACCTCGCCGCTGTAGATATCGAGGTCGATGTCGGTGAGAGCCTGCACGGCGCCGAAGTTCTTGTCGATGCCGCGAAGCGACAGCACCAGCTCGCCGGTGCCGGCTTCGGGGGTGGAAAGCACAGACATTGTGATTCCTCCTGCTGGGCGGAGCCGGCCGGGACCCGCAATCGTGGGTAGCGATGCCCCGGCCGGCCGTTCATGGCTGTTCAGTTGGTGACGGCTCGCTCGGCGGGCTACTGCAGCCCGGCCGCGGCGCACGCGTCAGCGTAGGTGTCCGTGCAAATCTGGTCCACCGTGTAGAAGCCGTCGTCGATCACCGTCTCCTGGATGTTGTCGATCGTGACCACCACCGGGGTGAGCAACGTCGATGGGATGTCCTGGAACGTGGTGTCGGGTTCCGGCGTCTCGCCCTGGGCCAGCTGGTCGGCGACCTCCGCCGCCAATTCTGCCTCCAGCTTGATCGCCTTGTAGACGGTCATGAACTGATCGCCGGCCACGATGCGCTGGATGCCGGCGAGCTCCGCGTCCTGCCCGGTCACCGGCGGCCACGGGTCGGTTCCGGCAGCCTTCATCGCGGCGACGGCGCCACCGGCGGTGCCGTCGTTGGCCGCGTACACGCCGGAGATCTCGGTACCGAACTGGGTGACCTGACCCGCCGCCCACTCCTGGGCCTTGTCAGGGCTCCAGTCGGGGGTGTCGTACTCGGCGAGGACCGGGATGCCGCTCGGATCGATCACCGAGTGTGCGCCTTTCTTGAAATCGGCCGCGTTGGCATCGGTGGGTGAACCGTTGATCATGATGATGCCCGTGGTCGTGCCGTCTGCCTGCAGCTTGTCGACCAGCGCCGTGCCCTGGAGCACCCCCACCTGCTCGTTGTCGAACGAGATGTAGTAGTCCACTTTGTCGCTCTTGATCAGGCGGTCGTACGAGATCACCGGAACATCCTGGGCTGCGGCGGCCTCGGCGATGCTCGCCGCTGCGGCTCCATCGACGGGGTCGAGAACGAGCACCTTGACACCTTCGGTGAGCGCCGATTCAGCCTGCTGCTGCTGCTTGGACGCATCCTGGTCGGCGTTGGCGTAGACGATGTCGTAGTCGCCGAGCGAGGTGAGCTTGTCTTCGAACAGGGGCCGGTCGAATGCTTCGTACCGGGCGGTCTTGGTTTCGGGGAGGAGCAGGCCGATCTTGATGGCGTCTGCGGAACCGCCTCCGTCGGTGCTGTCGGAGCCGGAACCGGCCGGCGAACAGGCGGCCAGGGCGCCCACTGTCGCGAGTGGAACAATTGCCAGGAGCGCGAACCTCTTCCTGGGGTTTCTCATGATTTTTGCCTCCTACTGGGACCACCCTCGTTGGCGGTGTAACGAGCATGGCCCCGGTGCCATATGTCGTCAAGGCTTGAACTCAAGAGGCCAGGCCGCCCCGTTCGGGTGAGATTTCGCGAGTCATCTGGGGCAGAAACGACGTGACTCCGCTCTCTCTCCGAGCAGGCGGGGCCGCGACCGGCGCCCGGTCCCCTGCGTCGAATCGGCCGGCCACGATCTCCGCCCGGTCGATGGCGAAGAGCACCGCGCCGAGCACTTCCGCGCGTTCGCCCAACTCCCCCTTGACCACGTCGGGCACCCCGGCTGCCGTGGCGAGCGTGGACCGTTCGAGGGCGTGCCGCAGCGGGCTGAGCAGCAGTTCGCCGGCCTCGGCGAGCTCGCCGCCCACCACGATGCGGTGCGGGTCGATCAGGTTGCTCAGGCCCGCCAGGGCGATGCCCAGGTGCCGGCCGGCGTCGGCGATGACCCGGCGGGCACTGGCGTCACCGGCATCGGCGCGCAGGAGGATGTCACGCAGGGTGACGTCGACATGGCTGCCGGGAAACTTCGCGGCAAGCGCCGCCGACCCGACCAGGGTCTCCAGGCAGCCGCGGCTGCCGCACCGGCAGACCTGACCATGCTCGTCGAGGGTGAGGTGGCCGATCTCGCCGGCCTTGCCGCTGCCGCCGCGATAGACCCGGCCATCCACGATCAAGCCGGCGCCCACACCGTGCGAGACGCGCAGGTACGCCGCCTGCCGGAAGCCCTGCGCGGCGCCCATGCGGTACTCGGCGAGCGCACCCAGATTGGCCTCGTTGTCGACGAACACCGGCCGGTGCAGCCGCGATTCGAGTTCCTCGGCCACGGGAACCCCGTCCCAGCCGCGCAGCAGGCCCCGGGTTGCGATGATGCCGGAGCGCGGGTCCACCGGCGCGGCCAGACCCACTCCCACCGCGAGGACCTCGTCAAGGCCGGCGCCTACGGACTCGGCCGTGTCCAGGATGAGCAGCATCACCCGGTCGAGTTCGCTGTCGGCGCGGTGGTCGCGGGCCAGCGGCAACATCCGCTCTGCCAGCACCTGGTGACCGGCGTCGGCCAGGGCCAGCCGCAACTGCCGGTTCGCCACGTGCAGGCCCACCACCAGGCCCATCTCCCTGGCGAGGGTGACCCGCACCGCCCGGCGGCCACTGCGCGACGTGGGAGTGGTCTGCAGCACCCCGGCGGCGGCCTGCTCCTTCACGATGTTCGAGACTGTGGCCGGAGACAGCCCGGTGACCCCGGCAAGCTCCACCTGGGTGAGGGCGCCGTGGTGGGTGATCGCTTCGACAATGCGTGCGCGATTGGCCTCCCGCAGGGAGGACTGCGATCCGGGATTGCGGCGGCTGCTCACACCCCACACGATAGTGCCGGGTCTGCCCGGAAGGGCCGTTTTCGGAAAGTGCTCGATTCTGCCATCGAAATTCCGCTAGGCAGGAGCACCCCGGCTGGTGCATGCTTGATGCCACATTCCAACCGATCCGTGAGGAGATACGTATGTCCGACAGCGACATCGGCGACACCGAACAGACCCGCAAGGACACGAGTTACAGCCCGGCAAGCGAGGAGGAGACCCAGGCCAAGCAGGATGGCTCGCAGCCGGAGGCCATCGATCCGGATGCCGCAGAGAAGGTCAAAGTGGCACCCGGAACGGGTGGCCCGGATGACGGGGGCGACGTCGAGGTGAACGAGGAAGACATCAATCTTCCGCCCTTCGGCGAGAGCCCGGAAGCGCCGGACTGAGGCCAGCCAGCTCCGAAAGAAGGAGATAGTGAGGAGATCAGGACTCTTGCGGCGATTGGGTCCTGGGGTCCTCACTATCTCCTTATTTACGGCCGGGGCACCCGGCGGGCCAGCGCGGTGAGGCGGCGGCGCCAGCCGCCCGAGACCCGGTTGGTGCCCGGCCGGGCGATGAACAGGTTTCCGGCCGTCGGCGGCGCCGGCCGGGTGTCCAGCGCGAGGCGCTCCACGAGGGGGCGGGCCAGGGCATCGTAGAGCCGGGGAGCCACCCGACGGACGAGGACCGCACCGTTCTGGATGCGCCCGACCGTGACGACCGGACGGGGGCGGGCGGCCACACCGACGATGGCCGACGCCAGTCGGCTGGCCGGCAGCACCGGCGGCATCGGTTTCACCGATCGACCGGTGCGGTTGGCAGCGTGCTGGTAGATGGGCGTATCCACCGTGGCCGGCAGGACCGAGCAGACGTTCACGCCGGTGCCGCGCAGCTCCAGCCGGAGGGTTTCGGCAAAGCCGAACAGGGCGTGCTTGCTGGTGACGTAGGGCGAGAGAAACGGCAGCGAGACCTTCGAGAAGAGGGAGCCGACGAAAATCACGGTGCCCGACCGACGGCGGACCATGTCGGGCAGCACCATCCGCATGCTTTCCACCTGCGCAAGCAGGTTGACCTGCAGGGTGCGCCGGAATTCCTCCTCCGGCACGTCGAGGAACTGCCCGTACCCGAAAACGGATGCCGCACCCACCCAGACGTCGATCCGGTCGTAGAACTCGAGGGTTGTCACCACCAGTGCGCGCACCTGCGCGTCATCGGCAAGGTCGGTCGGCACCGCCAGGGCGTGCCCGCCGGCCTTCTGGCATTCCGTCACGACGGCACGCAGGTCCTCTTCGCTGCGTGCCGCCAGCACCACCGTCGCGCCGCGCCGGGCGAAGGCCCGCGCCGTGGCCCGGCCGATACCGCTCGAAGCGCCGGTCACCACGACGATGGTGCCGGGGCCGATGCTGTTGCGCGCCGTGCGCTTCATCCGGGGTGCCGCCCCGGTCAATGCCGGTACGCCTTGATCTGGGTGGCTTCGTCGGCCACCCGCACGCCATGCCGGTAGACGAGCTCACCACCAAGAATGCCCGAGACGCCGATGAGCAGGTAGGCGAGAACGCTCAGCACGAAGCCGGTGACGCTGACCTCCGATTTGTCTGCACCCAGGCGTACCAGGTAGCTCACGGCGAACAGCACGATCGCGCCGGCGTTGCAGGCGAGGTGGAACAAGGCGGTCCGCCGGGCACGGGTGCCCTTCTCCAGCGTGCTCAGGTCCAGCAGGCCGACGATCGCCGCCAGCAACGCACCGACGATGCCGATGCCCACGAGCCACAGGGCTCCCCTGGTGAACGTCTCGCGGTCGTCGGCGAAGAACCCGACGATGTCAAAGATCAGGGCGGCGGTCCAGGAGCCGATCGGGATGGTGACCATGATCGCGTGGATGGGGTGGCCGTATGGCCCGGCCAGGATGGACCGTGGCCGCTTGGCCCTGCGGAGGGCGGCTTCGTCGCTCATTTGATCTCCCGTGCTGCTCGATGAACCGGTTAGACCGGCAATCTAGCCCGAAGCGGCGACGGGTGGCACCCTCGTTCAGTGCCTGCGGCTAGCTCGCTGCACCTGCCCCGGCCGCGGGAACCTGCGCAAGCCAGCGGGCCATCCGTTTCTGTGCGACCGTCGTGCTGAATTCCTTACGCCTCGTGGGGTTCTGCCAGTAATACCGGAGTGCGCAGTAGACCACGGTGGGCGCGGCGCCGAGGATCTGGGCGTTCAGGTCGACGAAGGTGCCGGCGTACGACACTCGCAGAACGGGGATGTGGGCCTTCGTGGGGTTGTCGGCGTTGGTGAACACCGCCCCGATCGAGGTCACCGAGTCCCCGGCCACATCGACGGCGCCGGCCGTGAAGCGGAGCGCGATGCCGGAACTTCCGATGCCGAGCCCGTGCAGGTGCGGCCAGCCGGCCCCCCACACGCAGACCAGGGTGATCACGATGTACGAAATAGGTCCACTGGTCCGGCGGCGGAGTCGAGGACTTGGAGAACGCGATCGCGTTGACCAGGACCAAAGGCTTGCGGGAGGCGGAGCGGGCCAATCCGCGGGCACTTCGTAGGTCTGGGTCACGCCTGGGAAGCTACCGAGTTCCCGGGGCGCCGGCGCACCGGGCGGGCCTGACCGGTCGAACACACAGGTATGACGATCGACGGCACGACAATCGACACCGGCGGCGGTCGTTCAGGGGCCGCCGAGCCAGCTGTCGATCCGGTGATGGTCGGGAGTGAAGCCGTGGTCTACGCCCCACAAGACGGCCTGGGTCCGGCTGGCAACGCCGATCTTGCCGTAGACGCTGCGAATGTAGGACTTCACGGTATTGGGACTGAGGTAAGTGAGCGCCGCCACCTCGGCATTGCTCTTGCCCTGGGTGATGAGCGCCAGAATCTCGGACTCGCGATCAGTGATCCCTTCGCGGCGGCCCGGCCAGTCCAGTCCCGGCGCGCTGCCGGCACGCTTCGGCGGATCACTCACGACGATCTCGCCGGCCTGAACCGAACCCAGGGCGGCGACGAGGTCGCGGGCGGGCAACGTCTTGGACAGGTAACCGCTGACTCCCCGTTCCATCGCATCCTTGATGAGCGCGGGCTGGAAGTTCCAGGTGTACACAACGACGCGACCGGCCCGTGGGTTCCGGACGAGAGCCGAGAGCTCCGACAGATCGGATTCGGGCTGGGCGAAGGAGTCGTACAGCACGATGTCGGTCCTGTCGGCCAGTCCCTCGTTCGCATCGATCTCGCCGACGAGCACACGGTCCCGATAGTGATCGAACATGTGCGCCAGGCCCTTCAGCACGATGTCATAGTCGTCGACCAGGGAGACGGTCACTGGCCGGGTCGAAGACATAGTAGGACCGTACTACTTCGGGCGGCTACTCGGCCACGCCCCTAGGGGTGTGGTGCCGCCTCCCTCGGGGTGGCTGGCTGTGTATCGCCCAGCAACCGCTGGTTACATCGAACGCTCAGCTCCACCACACAGGAAGGAGACCACAATGCTTGGTCTCATCATCAGCCTCATCGTCGTCGGCATCATCGCCGGCGCCGTCGCCCGCCTCGTCGTTCCCGGCCGGCAGAACATCAGCATCCCGATGACCATCGTGCTCGGCATCGTCGGGTCCTTCGTGGGCGGATTCCTCGGCTTCCTGATCTTCCAGCACGACCCGATGGACGGCTTCTTCCAGCCGGCAGGAATCGTCGGTTCCATCATCGGCGCGATCATCGTGCTCCTGATCTACATCCGCGTCAGCGGCCGGAGCACTGCCCACCACTGACCGGTTTCCCGGTGACCGTCACCTGGCCGGTCACCGGGGCCGATCGGGCGGCAGCCCTGCCCTCGTTCGCGCAGTGACAATCTGAGAGAATCGACGCATGTTTCTACTCTTCGGCACCCGAACCTCCGAGGCCGTGATCAATGTCGTCTCGTTCGTGTGCGGCTACTGCCACACCCTGGCCGAGCAACACGTTGTGAAGCGCTCGACCAAAGTCACACTCTTCTTCGTCCCTCTGGTCCCCCTATCGACGAAGCACGTCAATGTCTGCGCCCAGTGCGGCGGTACCACGGCACTCTCCGCCGCCCAGGTCCGCAACTCCCTGGACTGGGCGCGCACGCACGCCGAGCGCCAGCCTTAAGGACGCCGTGGCTGGCCAGGATGTTTCGGTCCGCCGCGCATGCCCGGCGCGAAGGGTTGTGACGGTCAGCGGCGGCGGCTCCCCTTGCGAGCTTGCTCGTCGAGGCGCTCATTCAAGGTGATGGCCGCGTCGATCAGGGCCAGGTGGGTGAATGCCTGCGGGAAGTTGCCGATCTGTTCGCCGGTCGGCGCGATCTCCTCGGCGTACAGCCCGAGGTGGTTGGCGTAGGTCAGCATTTTCTCGAAGGTGAAGCGTGCCTCGGCGAGCCGGTCGCCTCGCGCGAGCGCGTCGACGTACAGGAAGCTGCACAGCGAGAACGTGCCTTCCGAGCCTCGAAGACCATCGGGCGAGGCATCCGGGTCATACCTGTAGACGAGACTGTCTGACACGAGTTCGGCCTCGATCGCCGTCATGGTGTCGGTCCAGATCGGATCGTGCGGCGAGATGAAGCCGACCTGCAGCATCTTGAGCAGCGAGGCGTCGAGTACCGTCTCCCCGTACTGCTGCACGAACGCTCGGCGTTCGGCATTCCAGCCCTTCTCCATGATCTGGTTGTAGATCGCGTCGCGCTCGGCGATCCACCGGGACAGCGGCGCCGGACGGCCGTACGCGGTGGCCAGCCGGATGGCGCGATCGAAGGCGACCCAGCACATCAGGCGCCCGTAGGTGAAGTCCTTGCGACCGCCGCGGGTTTCCCAGATCCCCTCTTCCGGTTGGTCCCAGTGGTCGGCGAGCCATTCGAGCAGCCTGCAGATGGCCAGCCAGCCAGCCTGGCCGATGCCGGCACCAGCCCGGTCGGCGTTGAAGATGGCCTCCATGGCTTCCCCGTAGATGTCGAGCTGGAGCTGGTCGGCGGCACCATTGCCGACCCGCACCGGGTAGGAGCCGCGATAGCCCTCCCAGTCAGCGAGGACCTCTTCGGACAGGTTGGGGTCGCCGTCGATCCGGTACATGATGTTGAGCGGGCCGGAGTCGCTGCCCAAGGGTTCTACGACGCGGTCCCGCAGCCACCGGCCGAATGCGGCAGCCTCGTCGGTGAAGCCCAGGCGCACCAGCGTGTTGACGGAGAAGGACGAGTCTCGCGCCCAGGTGAAGCGGTAGTCCCAGTTGCGTTCACCGCCGATCTGCTCAGGGAGGCCGGCCGTCGGCGCGGCGACGAGGCCACCCGTCGGTGCGTAGGTCAGCAGTTTGAGGGTGATGGCCGAGCGCTGCAGTTCCTCACGCCACCGGCCCACATAGGTCGACTGACCGACCCAGTTCTGCCAGAAGTGGGAGGTGTCCTCGAACAGACGCTGGGCTTCCGCGACGGGGACGACCCGGGGGGAAGCATCGCCGCCGGTCTCGAGCACGATGCCACGCATCTCCGACTCCCGAAGGCTCAGCGAGAACCGCAGATCACCGTCGTTCGACGGCTCGACCCGCCCGAGCCGTTTGTCACCCGAGTCGCGGATGAGGTCGATCGTCAGGGTGGTGTCGTCGGAAACGAAGGCCGCACCGTCGTCGGTGACCGTCGTGCGGTGCGGTTGCCTGCCGTAGTCGAACCGGGGCGCGATTTCGATGTCGAACGTCATCGCGCCCCGCACGCAGCGCATGATTCGCAGCAATCGATGGTGACCACTGGGTGTTCCGGATGTCACCGGCATGAAGTGGACCACCTCGCCCACTCCGTTCTCCGTAAGGAAGCGGGTGATCAGGATCGCCGTGTCGGGGAAGTAGAGCTGCTTCGTCTCGAACGTGTCGTCCTGCGGATGCGCGCTGAAATGCCCGCCCTTCGCGTGGTCCAGGAGCGAGGCGAAGACGCTCGGCGAGTCGAACCGCGGGGTGCAGAACCAGTCGATCGTGCCATCCGTCGAGACCAACGCCGTTGTCTGCAGGTCTCCGATCAGGCCGTGGTCGGCGATCCTGGGGTAGTCGGTCATGGTGTGGTCCTCTCTTCCCGCGGGCCGTTGCCGCACGTGTGATGGTCATGGTGTGCTCACGACTTTCGTCGGCGAGGCGGAGAGCTTCGCGCGCCCGGGCAGGAAGACCGAGATGACGATTCCGCCGACGGCGATGGCCAAAAGGGGCACCATCGCCGCCAGGTACCCGCCCGCATCTGCATCCGCGTTCAGCACGAGGAGGGTGCTCACGATGGCCGTCCCGAAGCTCGACCCGAGATTTGAGACGCTGCGGGAGAGTCCGCTGATTTCCCCCTGCTGTTCCTCGGGGAATGCCGACTGCACCAGGTTGACGCTCGGGGTGAGCATCAGCCCGATCCCGAGGCCCAGCGTCAGCAACCCGGGCGCGAACGCCCAGGCACCCGGTACTGTCGCCACGGCCAGCAAGAGGAGCAGGCCGGCGCCCGTGACCACGAAGCCGACCACGATCAGCGATCGCTGCGTGAACCGCCGCACCAGCGATCCCGCGGCCAGAGAGGACACCAGGATGCCGACGGTGGCGGCGCTGAAAATGACCCCTGTCTCTACCGCGTCGTAGTTGCGGACGACCTGGAGATAGCTTGCCACGAGCATCGAAATGCCCATCAGCAGCAGCCACTGGAAGTTCTGGGTGACCAGCCCCAGGTTGGAGACCCGGTTCTTGAACAGCGCGGTCGAGAGCAACGGCTCTCGACCCTTCCGCTCCAGCCGCCGCACCCACCAAAAGAACAGCGCGATCACGCCGATACCGGCCGCCATCAGCGCGAGCGACGCGAGGAGGTTGTCGTCGGAGGCCAGGATACCGATCACGAACACGATCAGCCCGAGTGCCGACAGCACCGCCCCGATGACGTCGAAGGGCTTGCCCGGTTCCCGGGCGCGCGGATCCTTGAGGCGCACCGCGAGGATCAGGATGAGCACGATGATGAGCGCCTGGAACACGAATGCCGCCCGCCAGCTGATCGTCGCGGCGATCCATCCGCCGATCAGGGGACCCGTGGCCGCACCGACGCCGCCGGCAGCGCTGACCAGGCCGAACGCGCGAGCCCGATCCGCGACCCCCGTCCAGTACATCGTGACCAGGATGTAGACCGGGGGAATGAGCAGGGCGGTACCGGCGCCTTCCAGGATCGAGTTGCCCAGGATGAGCACGCCGAGCCCGGGCGACACGGCACTGATGACCGCCCCGACTCCATAGACGGCGAGACCGAGGATCAGGCAGGTTTTCCGCCCCAGCTGATCCGTCAGTTTGCCGAACGGGATCATCAATGCCGCCATAACGAGCAGGAACAGGGTGATCGAGAGCTGGATGCCCTGGACCGTTGTGTCGAGGTCCTGGCTCATGTCGTTGAGCATGACGTTCATGTTCGAGCCGGCGAACGAGCAGATGAACTGCGCGAGTGCGAGGGGCAGCAACGACCACAACGTGGTAGTCCCGCTCCGCACCCCGGCGTGCGACGACATCGGGCCCTACCGACCTTCGCCGCCGGCGCGGCGCCCAGCGCGCGAACTGGCGACTACCGCCGGTTCCATGGACTCCATGGCTCTGCCTCCTCCGCGACATTCGAATGCCGCGTTCTAAACGTTGCCTGGGATCAGCGGGATGCGCTATCACCCGGTCCGGATGATACTTGGGCCATTCCGGCAGCCTGTTTATCAGGAGATAGTGAGTTCTTTAGGACGCAATCGCCTGGGGTGACCCGGTGCTTCCGGACAGTGTTCCTAATTTGATTGGATGAAATCATGGGAGCAGTAAGGAAGTCCGGTCCGCATCGGAGATTTACGGACAAGGAACGAAGGAACGCTGTCGAGATGG
>NZ_JAODBG010000085.1 GCF_025463825.1 Cryobacterium sp. | reverse complement strand
CACGTTTTTGATTGCCTGTCTAGCTCGAAGCGGGATGCGCCCGTCTTTTGCCTCAGGCGCAAGTTCACCGGTCCAACGCCGGTGAATGACACCAGACTATAGTGCGGCCCTGTGCAAAGGCCGGTGGACACTCTTCGGCTGTGGCGAAAGGGTAGGTTAGGCGACGGCTGCGGCCAGCACGCCCGTGGTGTGCCCCCCGAGTTTCTGGGTCGCGACCGGGAACGACACGGCGCCGGCGGGATAGTAAGAGAACGTGTATTCCTGGGCGGTGCCGGCCAGGTCGACAAGAAGCTGCTCCCGCACCAGAACGGGCGATCCGGCCGGGATGCCGAGCATCCGCGCCGTCGACGGATCGCAGGCGCCGGCGTCGATGACCGACCGGATCTCGGCCAGCGGAGAACCGTAGACGGCCTCGAACGCGTCCGCCAGGCTCGGGCATCTCGCCCAAACCGCCGGTTGGGCATAACGGCGCCGGAAGTAGGCGATCCGTACCCCGACCGCTTCAGTGCCGTCAAAGAAGCAGTGCTCGACCAGGCCGACGTAGTCGTCTGTTGTGTTGAGTTTTTCCGCCACGGTGGGGGTGGTCTGCACGGTTCGGTAGTCGGTGCGGATAACCGAGAACCGGTTGGAGGCCTTCCAGGGCAAGATGTCGTCGATCGGCAATTGAAGCACGGCCTTGTTCAGCCGGGTGCCGCTGCGTCGCTGCCGGGTAACCCGACCTTCTTCGCTGAGCTGTTGCAGCGCCTCGCGGATAGCCGTACGGGTGATACCCAGGGTGCGGATCAGGGTATCTTCGACGAGTTTCTGGTCGGCGACGACATCGCCGGAGCGGATCATCACCCGCAACAGATCGTACGCACGGCGGGTCTGATTGGTCGAGATTCCAGACGTCGCCGGCTGGTCTTCGAGCAAGGGATAATCGTCGAGCATTCCATATTCCTGTTCGCCAGGGGCGGCCGGGGGAGTTCCTGGCCTCCGCCAACGTAACAAGCCACCGTTTCGGGCATGTGACCAATCAACGACAATGTCGCAACGGCTACCGGGGAGTTCACCGGAGGGGAACTTCGTAGGTGTGCATCAGCGGCATGACCTGCTCGGCAAACCTGATGACGTCGGTGGTGTAATCGGCGAAGGTGAGGACCACACTGGCGACGCCGGCCTCGCACTCCAAAGCGTCCAGGCACGCGGCGATGCGGCGGTAGGACCCGACGATGTGCGGCGAGTACCAGCATGACCCTTGCAGAAATGCGGCCCGGTCCGGGTGGTCGAAGACGACCGTCGGCACTAGCCCTCAGAGGGCCACATCCCCATCTGCTCGTACTCGTAGCGGTTCCAGCCGGCGACGATGTTCACACCGAACCGGCCGTTCGAAGCGTCGTCGAGGGTGGCGCAGAGCCGGGCGATCATGGCTGGATTGGCCGAGGGAACCCCCACTGACGCCCAGAGCTTGATCGTGCTGGTGGCCTCTACGAGCGCTGCATCAAAGCCGTCGACTCCACAGCGTGGTTCCAGTAGCCGGTAGCGCCGCCGAAACCGCGGTACTTGACCATTGACAGCGCGAAGTCGTAGCCGTGCGACTCGGCCTCCACCATGATCTGCCGGTTGAGGGCGTAGGTCGGCATGTACTGGGGTGCGTTCGTCGAGTAGATGTAGCCGTTGTTGGCGGTCGGCAGGAACACTCCGAATTTCATGTGGTTCTCCAGGCTCTCTTGTTGTCAGAATTCGAGCAGATGGTCGCGCAGCGTGGTGCCCGAATAGCCGTCACGGATCAGGCCGCGGCGGCGGAGCGCTGGCGACAGGCCGTCGGCGACCTCGGCCATGTTGCGGCGAGTGGTCGGAAGATAGAGCAGGAAGCCGTCGCCGCCGACTTCGTCCATGAGTTCGCCCATCTTCGCCGCGACGGTGTCGGGGCTGCCGACCAGGCCGAGGTCGGTGATCTGGAAAGAGCTGGATACCACTTCGCGCAGGGTCTTGCCAGCGCTGTCCTGGAAGATCGCCGCTACCGAACTGTGCTCGCCGTTCTGGCGGCTGAAGTCGATGTCGGAAACCAGGGTGTCAGGGTCGATCGCGCCGAAGTCGATGCGTCCGCCGCTCGTGTATGACATGTTCCAGAGGTTGTACTCGATCGCGGCGTCGCTGGCACGGCCGGCGGCCGACGCCGCGGCGAGATCCCAGGCCTCCTGGTCGGTGGCCGCGATGACCGGGGTGACCAGGAACAGGAACTTGACCGCGTCGGGGTCGCGGCCGTACGAGGCGACCCGGCGGCGCATGTCGTCGCGGTAGTCCTTCATCTCCTCGACGGTCTTGCACATCGACATCATGGTGTCGTCGTAGCGGGCCGCCATGTCCCGACCGGCCTCCGATCCGCCGGCCGAGGCGACCGGCGGTCGGCCCTGTGGCCCCGGGATGGTGTTCAACGGCCCACGGGACGAGAAGTACTTGCCCACGAAGTCGATCGGTTCGACCTTGGTGTGGTCCGCGTAGATACCGTTCTCCCGGTCGGCGAGCACCGCGCCGGGCTGCCAGGAGCCCTGCAGCTGCTGCACGACGTCGACCCATTCCTGAGCCATCAGGTATCGCTCGTCGTGCTCGAAGTGTTGGGCGAACCCGTAGTTCTGCGCTACCCGGTCGGTGACACTGGTCACCACGTTCATGCCCACTCGCCCTTCGGTGAGGTGGTCGAGGGTGGTGAACAGCCGGGCGGCCAGGTAGGGCGGGTACTGGATGACCGAGGCGGTAGGGATGATGCCGATGTGCTTGGTGCGCTGGGTCATCAGCGGCACTAACGGCATCGGGTCGTTCTTCGGGGCCATGAATCCGCGCCGCAGCGACGTCTCGGCTGTGCCCTTGTAACTGTCCTCGACCATGGCGGTGTCCTCGATCAGGATGTAGTCGAAGCCCGCCCGCTCCATCGAGGTGGCCAGGTCGACGTAGATGTCCGGCTTCATCCAGTCGGTGACGTTCGAGCCCACCCACGGGCCGTCACCGCCCTTTTCATTCCACGGCTGAATGCCGAAACCGTTGCCGAGGAACCAACCGAGATGGAACATGGATGCTCTTTTCGTGGGGAAGTAGGTAGTGGTGGTGGATGACGAGTGATCAGCGGGCGGCGAGGCGCTCGCCGAAGGTGCCGGGGCCGTAGCCGGTCTGGGCCAGGCCGCGGCGCTGCAGTTCGGGCACGAGGCCGTCGAGCACCTCGTCGAGGTAGTGCCGGCTGATGAGGCCGCCGCCGCCATGGAAGAGCAGGAAGCCATCGCCACCGACGAAGTCCATGGCCTCCTCCATCTGGTCTGCGACGGTCTGCGGTGTGCCGACGAGGCGGAGCGACGTGGATTCGCCCTTGCCGGCCATGGCCTGCCGCAGCGACGATCCGCGGGTGGCGGCCTTCATGGCGTCGAGAATGCTCTGCGCCCCGTTGGTGGTGGCGTCCTCCGGGATGGGCTGGTCAAGGTCGTACTGGGCGAAGTCGATCTCGGAGACGTTCGAGAGCTGCACCAGCCGGCGCAGAAAGTTGTCGCCGTCCGGTGAGTACATGCGAGCTTCCTTCGCCTCCGCATCGGCGACGGTCTCGGCGAGGATCGGCGTGATCATGTAGAGGACCCGGCACGCGTCGGGTGCGTTCCCGGCGCTTTCGAGACGCTGGCGGATGCCGTCGCGGTAGGCCTTCATCGCCGGCAACCCGGTGGGAACGGAGACGATCAGGTCGGCCCATTTCGCGGCGAAGTCCATCCCGGAGGATGATCCGCCGGCCTGGCAGAGCACGGGGCGGCGCTGCACCGGGGGAAGCGTCCCTGGAACCTCCGCCTGGTAGTAGCTGCCGTTGAAGGAGACGGAGTCCTTGGTCCAGAACTCGTCAGCCAGGCGCACGTACTCGTCGGCCCGCGAATACCGTTCGTCGTGCTCCCAAAGTGTATCAAGGCCCACGTTCTGTGCGGCCAGGTTCTCGAAGGAGGTCACTATATTCCAGCCGGCCCGGCCGTCGCTGAGTTGGTCGAGGGTGGACTGTAACTGGGCGAGACGGTGCGGCGGGTACAGGCTGGTGCTCATGGTGGTGACGATGCCGAGGCGTTCAGTGGTCTGGGAGATGGCCGCGGCCAGGGGCAGCGGGTCGTGCTTGGGCGACTTGGTGGTGGCGGCGAACTCCGCGGTCATGCTGCTGCCGAAGTTCTCCGGCACGACGCTGGAGTCCTCGAGCATCACCAGGTCGATCGAGGCGCGCTCAAGGGCGCGGGCCATGTCGAGGTAGAACTCGCCGTCGGTCCAGCTGGTCGGGTCGCTGCCGGCCCACGGCCGGTTCCAGGCCGTCGGCATGTAGTTCACGAACCAGCCCAGGATCATCCGACGGCGGGCGTCGTCGGTAGGGGAGGATCTGGGGAGGAAGCCGGGCTGCGGGGTCATTCGAGGTCCTTCGTCGTGGCTGAGGTGGCGTTGGGAGTCGGGTTCGGGTTGGGGGCGGTCCAATCGAACGCGTCGGCGGGTAACCTCAGCCGCTCGCGCAACAGACCTCTCCGGCCGGTCGGCGGCAGCAGGCCGGGCAAGACGGTGTGCACGACGTGGCCGTACAGTGCGGGATCGGAGACGCCGGAGATCAGGTAGCCGTCGGCTGTCGTGGCCGGCGGCGCCCCGGCCGCGGTGCCGTGAAGTTCGAGCAGCACCGTCGCTGTCTGGTTGCGGGCCGCGCTGACATCGGCTTGCTGGCTGACGATGAGCACGTCGGCGTGGCTGCTCGCGGTGTCGTTCACCACCGCGCCAATCGGCCACCGGGCCAGTATCACCGGGCGGCCCTGCGGTGACCTGGGCATGTTCAACGGGCCGCGCACCGAGAAGAACTCGCCTCGATAGTGCGGAACCTGCACCTTCGCCGGGTCGACGTATTGGCCTCCGCCGACATCGGCGACGAGGGCACCGGGCTGCCAGGAATTCCAGAGGGCCGCGGCGGCAGCGAGATAGTCGGCGAACGCGCGGTCGAGTTCGGCCAGGTCGGACACCCCGGAGGCGGTCCAGCGGTCGGTGTCGTCGGTTGCCGAAAATTTTGTCGGCGCCGGGTCGACCAACCAGCCGGCGCGCCCGCGGGTGAGCGCATCGAGGGTGCCGAGAACCCTGGCGGTGTGGAATGGCGGCTGCAGCCACGGGGAGAGGGAGGCGATCAGCCCCACTCGCGGGGCGCGGCGGCTGGCCGCGCCGGCGATCAGGATCGGGTCGGCCGTGGCCAGGGAACCGCCGGGCAGCACTACGGCATCGACGCCGACCGCATCCAGTTCGGCGATTGAGGCGAGCTGGCGGCGCAGGTCGCCGCCCTCGACCGACCAGAGCACGAGCGGTTGCGTGCCGGTTTCTGCGGCGAGGGGCGGTGCGGGATCAGCTGTCGGCATGAAGACCTCCGGGAAGTGGCTGGAAAGACGCGGAACGGCGGGGGCCGCCATCGCGCGAGATTCGCGGGACCCGCTCGAGGAACCGAGCGTACGGCTCGGCGACGAGAGCGGGCTGTTGATCGAGCAGGTAGGCGCCTGCGGCGAGTTCGTGGAACTCGATGCCGTCCCGGGCGGCCAGGGTCGCGGCAGCGAACGGGTGCAGAACGTCTGCCACGCCGCTGAACAATACGGCCGGGCAGGTCGTCGACGCCAGGGCGGCGCCGAGGTCGGTGCGGAAGACCGTGAGGTAGGCCTCATGCCAGCGCTCACCAGCGGCCAGCTTGTCGACCGTCTCCCGCTGGCGCAGGGCGAGGTCGGGCGGGTAGGCCAGCGGGTCGCCGTCGATCGTGGCCACCTGCTGCCAGACCGTGCCGAGCTGACTGCCGGCCTCGTCGACGACCAGGCCGGTCACGGAAGCCTCCCACTCGGCGCGCTCCCCGACGGAGAGCACCAGCGGACCGATCATGGCCAGGCTCGCCACCCGCTCGGGTGCCGCCGCGGCAAGGAGCATCGCGATGGCCGCGCCGGTGTGGTGCCCGAGCAGGTGGAACGAGGTGGCGCCGAGGGCATCCGCCGCCTGCCCCACCACCCGGGCCCAGTCGGCCAGGTTGTACGGAGCGGCCGGCCGGTAGGACATGCCGAAGCCGGGGGTGTCGAGTGCCACGAACCGGTGCGTGGAGCCCAACGGGCCCGCTGTCAGCTCAGTGGCGAACCTCTCGAACATGACGGAAGACGCGGCGGTCTGGTGCAGGAGCAGTACCAGGGTCTCGCCCTCGCCGCATTCGCGCAGGTGAACCTGCCCGTCGGCGAGGTCGAGGTAGCCGCGGCGCATCAGTTGAATGAGTTGAGGTTGCCGAGCAGGGTGTCGTGGGCGTAGCCGGTGCGCAGCAGGCCGCGGCGCTGCAGGGCGGGAGCTACGCCATCCGTCATCTCGGCCACGTACTGCCGGCTGATCGGCTGACCGTAGATGAGGAACCCGTCGCCGCCGACCTCCTGCATGAACTCGTCCATCTGAGCGGCGATGCCGTCGGGCGTGCCGACCATCTCGGTGGTCTGCACGCGCATGCCGCTGAAGCCTTCGCGGATGGTCTTGCCGGCCAGCTGCTTGCGCCAGATCTCCAGGGTGCTCTGGTGGCCATTCGTGGACACCTCGTCGGGGATCGGCAGGTCGGGGTCGTACGGGGAGAAGTCGATTTCCATGGTGGCGGCGAAGTGGGTCATCTGCACTTCGAAGTTGTGCTGCTTGCGGGCGTACCAGGCGGCGTTCTTCTCTTCGGCGTCGCGGGCGGTCTCTCCGACAATCGGGTAGACGACCGAAAACACCTTGATCTCGTCGGGGTTCCGGCCGATCAGGGCCGCGCGGCGACGGATGTCGTCCCGGTATTCCTTGGCGCCCGCAGCACCGTTCGGGATGGCGAGGATCACGTCGGCGTGCCGGGCGGCGAAGTCCCGGCCGCGCGGTGAGCCGCCGGCCTGGCAGATCACCGGGCGACCGTTCGGGCCGGCCGGGATGTTCAGCGGGCCACGGGTCTTGTAGTACTCACCCTCGTAGTGCACGGGTTGCACCTTCTCGTAGTCGGCGTAGTAGCCGGACTCCGCGTCGGCGAGGATCGCGCCCTCGCCCCACGAGCCCCAAAGACCCTTCACGGCCTCCATGAATTCTTCGGCCATGTCGTAGCGCAGGTCGTGCTCCGGCAGCTTTTCGAGACCGAAGTTCTGCGCGGCCCGGTCCTCGCTGGAGGTGACGACATTCCAGCCGACCCGGCCGCCGCTGAGATTGTTGATCGTGGCGAACTGGCGGGCCAGCTGGTACGGGTGGTAGAACGTGCTCGACGCTGTGGCGATAATGCCGATGTGCTTGGTGGCGCGGGCGAGCATGGCGGCGGCGACCACCGGGTCCATCTTGGGTGCGTACCTGGCGTGCTTGAGTTCGATCTCTGCACTGCCTTGGTAGATGTCGGGAACCATCAGCGAGTCTTCCAGCATGATGAAGTCGAAACCGGCGCGTTCGAGGTTGCGCACCATGTCGACGTGGAAGTCGCCGTTGAACCAGGTGAGCGGGTCGTTCCCGCGGTACGGGGTCTTCCATTCTGGAGCGGTGAGGTTGCCGAACCAGCCGAGGCGGAAGGGGTCTGCAGTCATGGGGGTTCTCCTAGCTTGTGGTGCGGGGATGGGGAAAAGGGTGGCGCCGGCCGGTCAGGCGGCTATGGAGATTTCGCTCGGGCCGGCTTCGCAAGCCTCCAGCAGCGCGTGCTCGGTGAGGCCGTCGCGGTGGAGCTCGGCGATCACCTGACCGTGGTGCAGCACAATCACCCGGTGACAGATCGCCGCCAGGAGTTCGTGTTCACCCGAGAACACGACCACGGCGCTGCCGGCGGCGGCTGCGTCCATGGCGTCGTTGAGCAGGGCCTTGGCGGCGCCGGGGTCGACACCTTGAGTGGGTTCGTCCAGTAGCAGCACGCCGGGGTGCAGTTGCAGCCATTTGGCAAACACCACTTTCTGCTGGTTACCGCCGCTGAACCCGGCCATGGCGTAGTCGGGCCGGTTGGGGGACACGTCCACCTGGGCCATCAACTCGAAGGCTCGTTGCCGCACCGCCTGTGAGCGGATGCCGAACCAGCTTGAGAACCTGCGGATCACCGGGAGGGTGACGTTCTCCTCAGCGGTGCCGGCGATCCAGACGCCATCGCGCAGCCGGTTGCCCGGCACCAACGCGACTCCGGCGCGGATGGCCGCGCCGGGTGACGCGAATCCGGCCGGGCTGCCGTCGATTTCGACGTGACCTTCGGTGGGTTTGTGCTCACCGAAGAGCAGGAACGGCAGTTCCTCCTGGCCCATGCCGGCCAGGCCGGTGACGCCGACGACCTCGCCGGCGTGGGCGCGGAAGCTGACCTGCGACACCCTTTCGCCACTGAGCCTGTCGACGACGAGGCGGGCGGCGCCGCCGTCGAAGGCCGGCGGGGTGGGGAAGAAGTCGTCCATCCGGCGGCCGAGCATGTGGGCGACGAGCTCGGCCCGGCTGGTCTCGCTCACCTTCACTTCAACGATGTCCCGGCCGGCCCGCATGACCGTGGCGCGGTCGCAGACCTCCATCACCTCGGAGAGGCGGTGGCTGACGAAGACCACTCCGGCGCCCAGGTCGGCGACCCGGCGCATCAGGTCGAGCAGGCGGGCGGCCTCGGGCTTGGACAGCGCGGCGGTGGGCTCGTCGAGGATGAAGAGCTGTTCGGTGCTGTCGCCGTCCATCAGGCGCATGGCCCTGGCCACGGCCAGGAGCGCCCGCTCGGCGGGGCTGAGGCTGGAGACCTCGGCGTCGAGGTCGAATTCGACACCGAGTCGGTGCATCAGGTCCGTGTAGATGGCGCGTTCCTTCTTCACGTTGACCGGGCTGAGCAGCCGGGCGCCATAGTGGGCGTTGATGCCGAGGTTTTCCAGCACCGTCATCGAGTCGACGAGGCCGATGTCCTGATGGATGACGGCGATGCCGCGGGTGTGCGGGTCGCTGGTGGGCATGTGCAGGGCTTCGCCGAAGACCTCCACCTCGCCGGCGTCGGGGATCACGACGCCGGTCAGGCTCTTGATGAGGGTGCTCTTACCGCAGCCGTTCTGACCGAGCAGGGCGTGTACCTCGCCGGCACGCACCGTGAGGGAGACGTCCGCGAGCGCGATGGCGCCGCCGTAATGCTTGCTGAGGTTGCGCACGGAGAGCGCGATGCGGGCATCCGTGCCGGAGGAGGTCATCGGGTGTGTCCGCCGCCGCGGCGGCTGCCGGCGAGCTTGGCCGCGGTGACGGCCACCATCAGCGCCACGCCGTAGAAGACGTTGGAGACCCAGGTCTGCGCACCGAGCAGCTGCAGGGCGGTGATGCCCACGGTGAGCAGGTAGAGGGCAGCGACAGTGCCGAAGGCGTTGAACCGGCCTACAGAGATGGCGGTGGCGCCGAGGAATGCGGCGGCGAACGGCTGCAGCATGTACTGCGAACCGACGCTGGGGTCGACGGCGCCGAAGTAACCGATGAAGCAGACGCCGATGAACGAAGCGAGCAGGCCGGAGACGACATAGGCGCCGGTGCGGATGCGATTCACCGGAACGCCGGAGAGCCTGGCGGCGTTGCGGTTGCCGCCGATGAAGAGGGAGTATCGGCCCAGCGGAGTGCGCTGGTAGACGTACCAGAGCACGATCACGAGTGCCCAGGCGTACCAGCTGATCAGGGGGATGCCGAGCAGCTGAGACCGGGAGAAGTTGACGAACTCATCGGGGATACCCGAGATGATTCGGCTGTTGGTGAGCAGGTAGGCGAACCCGGAGAGGGCGGTGAACGAGCCCAGCGTCGCGACGAAGGAGTCAACGCCGATGCGCACAACCAGGAGGGCGTTGACCAGTCCGACCACGACGCCCAGGCCCAGGCCGATCAGGACGGCGAGCCCTGACGGCACTCCCATCTTGGTGAGCTGGGCGACGAGGGCCCCGGTGGCGACCATGGTCTGCGCCACCGACAGGTCGAAGTCGCCCAGGCGCAGCACCACCGTGGCGGTGAGGCCGAGCAGCAGCACCAGGGACTGGGCGTTCACCATGGTGGTGAACAGCGACGCGGTGCGGAACTGCGGGAACACGGCCATGCAGATGAGCACGAGCACGAGCAGCCCGCCGACCAGCGCCCAACGTTCGGTGAAGGCGCCCCAATTGAAGCTCTGGCGGGCCGGTGTCGTGAAGTCGTGTTTTCCGAGGGCCGGATCCGCAGTGCGGGTGGGGGTTGACGTTGTCATGGGGTCACCTGTCATTTCTAAGGCGGTGCGTGTGGGCGTGCGGGGTTGTTCGCCACGCAGAGGGGCGATCGACCGGACGGGCCGAGTGTGTCGGCCCGCCCGGGGTGGGCAGGGCGGTTACTTCGCCCAGGCGTCGGTGAAGGCGCTCTGGTAGCCGTCGTACTCGGGGAAGAGGTCCCCGGCGGTGCCGTCGCCGATGGTGGTGGAGTCGATGATGCGGGTGGGGATGACGTATTCGGGCACGTCGGTGCCGGTGGCGGCCCGGGCGACGCTGTCGAAGGCGATCCAGCCGATCCAGCTGGTGGTGGGCATGGCGATGGTCATCGCCTGGCCGCTGTTGTCGGCGATCATGGCCAGGTTGGCTTCGAGGCCGTCACGGGAGAGCACCTTGGCGCTCGAGTTCGCGGCGCTCATCACCGGGGAGACGAACGGCACGGCGCTGTCCCACACCGGGTAGACATAGTTCACGTCGAGGTTCTGCTGCAGGGCCGTCTGCAGCTGGCTGCCGATGTCGGTGCTGACATTGGCGATGTCGACGTTGAGGGCCTTGAAGGTGCAGTCTTCCGGGCAGTATTCGGCGAAGACCGATTCGGCGCCGTCGACCATTTTCTGCCAGACGCCGACGGAGCTGGAGTACAGCGAGACCATATCTGCCTGGCATCTGGAGTCAATCAGTGCCCACTTGGCGGCCGTCTCTCCGTCGGCGGTGAAGTCGGAGGTGAGGTTGATGTACATGCCCTCGGGGACCTCGTCGGTGGGGTCGCCATTGAGGGTGTTCTGCACCGGGATGCCCGCGGCGGCTGCAGCGGCCAGTGAGCCGGTCACGACGGTGGGGTCGATGCCGACGAGGATGATGCCGGCGGCGTCCTGTGCCACGGCCTGGGAGATGCCCTCGTTGAAGCGGTTGGCCAGACCCTGGCCGTCGTAGGTCACCAGCTCGACACCGGCAGCATCTGCGGCCGCCTGCACGCCGGTGGCCATGTCGGTGGAGAACTGGTTCATTGACACGGTGATCATCCAGACCGTGCCGCCGGACAACGCGGCCAGGTCCAGCGGCTCGGTCGGCGCGACCAGCGCGGTGTCGGCGGTGGCGGTGTCGACATCGGCCTGCAATGCTGAGACACATTCCTGCTGGGTGGCGGTGAGGTCCGCGGTGCTGGTGACGTCGGCGGTCTGGGCGGCGTCGGTTGCCGAGGTGCAACCGGCCAATGTCAGCGAGGCGCCCAGCGCGAGGGCGAGGCCTGCCAGGGTGGGGGTGATCTTCATGCGGAGCTCCAAGGATCGAGGGAGGACGGTGCGGGAGAGGTGACTCCATTCGACGCACCGGCGGTTTCGGCCCGATATCAGAAGGGTTAACGCTTTATTGCGCAGCGATCGATTTGTTTCGTCGCGCGCATATGAACTGAAATGCCTGATCAGAAGGAGTTCGACGAGCGCTGATTGGCCACCGGTGCGCAACCGGAGGTCTATTACGCGGTTGTGGGGCTGGGCGGCTGCAACGGGCGGCTTCGGCGTCGGGGGGACCGCCGAGTAAGCTGACCCCCGTGATCTCGTGGTTAGGTGAACGACCCAAACGGGCAGAGACGCCCCGGCTGTCGGCCAGGGCCGACCGTCGAGCGACGACGAAGGTCGACATCACCGAACTGGCGCCCGACCTGCTCACCTACCTCG
>NZ_JAODBG010000082.1 GCF_025463825.1 Cryobacterium sp. | reverse complement strand
GTCGATCTCGGTGCGAGGAGATGTTGCCGAGGAATGCTGGCGAATCATCACCCCGATCCTCGAGGCGTGGAACGGTGACGTGCCGCTCGACGAGTACTCGGCCGGAAGCGCCGGTCCAGCCAGCTGGCACTGAGAGGTGATGGAGCGGATGACGGGAATCGAACCCGCGCTATCAGCTTGGGAAGCTGAAGTTCTACCATTGAACTACATCCGCGCGACCAGGCCGCCGAAGCTGCACTGGAACCGTGCCAGCTTATCAAGGCTGGGGCGTCAGGCGTGCACCTCCCGGATGCGGATGAGGTTGCCGGCCGGGTCGCGGACGGCGAAGTCACGCACGCCCCAGTCCTGGTCCGACGGTTCCTGCACTACCTCGGCATTGGCGGCTTCGACCCGTTCGAAGGTGGCGTCCAGGTCGTCGGTCGCGAGGAGGACGCCCGAGTAGGTGCCCTTTGCCATCATCTCGGCGATGGTGGTGCGTTCCTCGTCGGTCACGCCGGGATCCGCCGCCGGCGGCTCGAGCACGATGGATGCGCCCGTCAGACCGGGCGGGCGTACCGTGATCCAGCGCATGGCCTCGTAGCCGACGTCGCCGAGCACCTCGAAACCGAGGACATCGCGGTAGAAGGCAAGGGAGGCATCCGGGTTTTTGTGGGGCAGGAAACTTGAGTGAATTGTGATGTTCATGGCAGTCACGCTACGCGCGGAGTGGGGCGACGGCTTCTCGATTCCTGATCGGTCGGGTGATCTCTTTGGTGACGCATCCGGGGAGGCCGGCCGGCGCGTTCGGCATGCGGCGATACACGCTCGGCGGGGTGCCGACGAGCTCGGTGAATCGGGTGCTGAAGGTGCCGAGTGACGAAAACCCCACCGCGAAGCAGGCCTCTGTGACGCTGTGTTCCCCGCGGCGCAGCAGCGTCATGGCCCGTTCGATGCGGCGGGTCATCAAGTATTGGTACGGCGACTCCCCGTAGGCGCGCTTGAACTCGCGGCAGAGGTGCCCGGCCGACATATGCACGCCGGAGGCGAGATTTTCCACATCAAGGGGTGCCGCGAACTCCCGATCCATCCGATCGCGCACCCGTCGCAACAACGCGAGATCGCTGAGGCGTTGCTCGAGGGTTGATGTAGTCATCGGCTGTCCAAGTTCGAGGGAAAGGCTCCGGAATCTCCAGAATAGGACGGTCCAGCCAGGGAACCAACGGATCAGAAATCAAGAAGCATCGGGGTGGGACCCGCCCGCGCCGCCGAGCTCAAGGCCGCGGCGAAGCGCGAGCGCGCCGAAGACAAGGCGGCCGCCGAGAAGTCGACCATGATGGCGAAGATCGCCGAGATGCCGCAGCCCGACCGCGGGATGGCCGAGCGGCTGCACGAGATCGTCACGGCGGCCGCGCCCGAGCTGCTGCCGAAGCTCTACTACGGTCAGCCGGGCTGGGCTCAGGAGGGGGGAAAGGTCGTCATCACCAAGCTGGTGAAGAAGACCGTCTCCTGGCGTCCCGCCGATAGGCTGGCACCGTGCTTCTCTCGGATCGTGACATCAAGGCCCAGATCGACGCGGAACGAATCGCGCTCGCACCCTACGACCCGGACATGATCCAGCCGTCGAGCATCGACGTGCGACTGGACCGATTCTTCCGGCTGTTCGACAACCACAAGTACCCCTTCATCGATCCGGCCGAAGACCAGCCCGAACTCACCCGGCTGATCGAGGCCAAGGGCGACGACCCGTTCATCCTGCACCCGGGCGAATTCGTGCTCGGCGCCACGTTCGAAGCCGTCACCCTGCCCGACGACGTGGCCGCGCGGCTGGAGGGCAAGAGTTCTCTGGGCCGGTTGGGCCTGCTCACCCACTCCACCGCCGGTTTCATCGACCCGGGCTTCACCGGGCACGTCACCCTGGAGCTCAGCAACGTGGCGACCCTGCCGATCAAATTGTGGCCGGGCATGAAGATCGGCCAGCTGTGTTTCTTCCAGCTCAGCTCGGCGGCGGAGAACCCGTACGGTTCCGCTGCCTACCGCTCCCGCTACCAGGGGCAGCGCGGCCCCACGGCATCGCGCTCGCACCTGAACTTCCACCGCACCGACGTGGGCACAACACGGTAGGTGGAACGTGACGTTCACATGGGCGTTACGCGGGGGCGGTAAAATTCGGGGTATGACCACCTCAGAGTCCCGTTTCGCCGAGGCGCTGATCGCCGACGGTCCCACCCCGGAGTATCCCGGGCGTATGCGCCGGTTCGGCCAGCTGGTGGGCACCTGGGCGGTGCACGGCAGCAAGGTGGACGAGGCCACCGGCGAGTGGGCCGAACGAGAGTTCACCTGGATCGTGCAGTTCGTGCTCGACGGCCGCGCGGTGCAGGACGTCGAGGTGGAGGCCAGCGACACGCATCCGTCGGGCTTTGAGACCATCGCCACCGCCGTGCGGGTCTACGACCAACTGGCCGGCGCCTGGCGGGTGAGCTACTTCGCCCCGACCCTGGGGGAGTACTGCCACCTGATCGCCACCCCCTACCGCAACGGCCTGCGCCAGGACGGCACCGGCACCGACGGCCGCCCGGTGCGCTGGAACTTCACCTCGATCACCGAAGACGGCTACACCTGGGAGGGCTGGGTGAGCGACGACGAGGGCACCACGTGGCACCTGGTCGAGCACAACGAGGCCGTGCGGGTGCACTAACCACAAACCACGGATCTCACTCCGGTGTGCCGGCCTCGGCCACGGAGGTGTGGCTGACGATCTCCGAGTGCAGGGTGCGGTGTACCGGGCATTTGTCGGCGATCTCACTCAGGCTCTGACGCTGCTCCTCGGTGAGGTCCCCGTCAAACCAGAGGACCCGCTCGATGTGGTCGATCTGACCGACCACGGTCTCGCAATCGGCGCAGTCCTTCGCGTGCACCCGGTTGTGCCGGAGGGTCACGGTGACCTTCTCCAGCGGCCACTTCTTGCGCTCGGCGTACATCCGCACGGTCATCGAGGTGCACGCTCCGAGGCCGGCCAGGACCAGGTCGTAGGGGGATGGGCCGGTGTCGGTGCCGACCGGCCGGGGCTCGTCAGCGGTGAGCCGGTGCGGGCCGACGGTGATTTGCTGGGCGTAGCCGCCCGTTCCGCTCTCGGTCACAACCACGAGGCCCTCGGCGGGTTCCCGTGGCGGGTCCTCGGAGTCTGCGGCCGGCGCCTCCGCCAGCAGGATGGCCAACTCGGCCAGCCGGGTCACCGTGTAGTCCGGTGCCGTGAAGTAGCTCGGGTAGCTCTCGCCGCTGCGGTTCAGCCAGGCGGTGGCCAGGCCCGCTTGCGCGGCTCCGTGGATGTCCCAGGGGTGCACCGCCACGAGCAGCAGGTCCGCCGGCCGCACCCCGCACGCGCCGGCCGCGTAGTCGTATGCGGCCCGCATCGGCTTCCACGCCCCGGCCTCGTCGACGCTGAGCAGGGCCTCGAACTCATCTTCGAGCGAGGCCGCGGCCAGAAGCGTCCGCGCCACCTCGGCGGATCCGTTGGACAGGGTCACCAGGCGCAACCCGGCGCCCTTCAACGCGCGAACCCCCTCGGCGACATCGGGATGCAGCTTGAGCTGCCCGAAGCCCGCCATGACGTGCTCCACCGCGTCATCGAAGCTTCTCGCCAGCGGCACATCGCGTAGGACCCCGCGCAGCAGCTCGGATCCGATCACCGAGAACGGTGCCGCCCCGCCTGCCGCGGCGAGGGCGAAACCATCCCGCAGCAGCGCCGCGAACCACGCGGAGGCGAGGTGTGCCGGGGCGCCGACCTGCACGAACCTGGCCTTCATGCCCGCCATGTCCGAGAGGGTGTCATTGACGTCGAAGACGATCACGGCCGAGGAGTTGCTGTTCATGGGTTCGGGGTCCTTTGGTGCGACAAAGCCGACGTTTGTCATGCTGTTCTTGTGGCGATTGTATGCGCAGTGCCGTGCTCGACGGGAGCGTCCATACGGCCGCGGATGCGTCGGTCACCGCGATGCCGACGCAACACGCCGACGCTTCCCGAATGCACAAACGTGCACCCCGAGTTACCGAGGGACCGGGCGGCGTCTTCGCGGCCATCCAGCACGCCCGACCACTAGATGTAGCGGCGCTAGGGACCAAAGGCCCCCAAATGTAGTAATCGGCGTCTCTAGGCTGAAGGTGTGAATCCAACCAGCAGCGCCTCCACCACCCCCAGCGCCCCCGCCCAGCCGACGACGACGTCGGCCCTGCAGACCATCAAGGTCGTCAAACGCGACGGCCGCAAGGTGGCCTTCGACAACACGAAGGTGTACGAGGCGCTCGTGAAGGCGGCGGTGGAGATGCACCGCGAAATGACCCCGCTGGTGCACCGGGCGATCCTCGATATCGTCGCCGCCGTGGACCGGGAGATCGCCGGCCGCTTCTCGACCGACGTCAAGATCTACGAGGTGCAGAACATCGTCGAGCACGCCCTGCTCGAAAGCCACGAATACGACCTGGCCGAGAAATACATCGGCTACCGCACCCAGCGCGACTTCGCCCGCAGCAAGTCCACCGACATCAACCACTCGATCATCAACCTGCTCAGCAAAGACTCGACCGTGGTGAATGAGAACGCCAACAAGGACAGCGACGTCTTCAACACCCAGCGCGATCTCACCGCCGGAGCGGTCGGCAAGGCGATCGGGCACAAGATGCTGCCGCCGCACGTCTCCAACGCGCACCAGAAGGGCGACATCCACTTCCACGACCTGGACTACAGCCCGTACGCGCCGATGACGAACTGCTGCCTGATCGACTTCGCCGGCATGCTCAGCCGAGGTTTCCGCATCGGCAACGCCGACGTCGAACCACCCAAGTCCATCCAAACGGCCACCGCGCAGATCTCCCAGATCATCGCGAACGTCGCTTCCAGCCAGTACGGCGGCTGCTCCGCCAACCGCGTCGACGAGCTCCTGGCCCCCTACGCCCGCGAGAACTTCACCAAGCACCTCGCCGACGCGAAACGTTGGATCAGCGATGAGACCGAGCACCGTCCGTTTGCCCAGGAGAAGACCCGCAAGGACATCTACGACGCGATGCAGAGCCTCGAGTACGAGATCAACACCCTGTTCACCTCGAACGGGCAGACCCCGTTCGTGTCGCTCGGCTTCGGCCTGGGCACCGACTGGTTCGAGCGGGAGATCCAACGAGCCATCCTGCAGATCCGCATCGACGGGCTCGGCAGCGAGAAGCGCACCGCGATCTTCCCCAAACTGATCTTCACGCTCAAGCGCGACCTCAACCTCACCCTGGGCGACCCGAACTACGACATCAAGCAGCTGGCGCTGGAGTGCTCCACCAAGCGGATGTACCCGGACGTGCTCAGCTATGACAAGATCGTCGAGATCACCGGCAGCTTCAAGGTACCGATGGGATGCCGTTCGTTCCTGCAGGGCTGGACCGACGCCGCCGGCAACGACGTGTCAGAGGGCCGGATGAATCTCGGGGTGGTGACCCTCAACCTGCCGCGCATCGCCCTGGAGGCCGCCGGCGACAAGGCCAAGTTCTGGAGCATCCTCGCTGAGCGCCTCACCATCACCCGCGACGCCCTGGTCTACCGGATCGAACGGTGCAAGCAGGCCACCCCGGCGAACGCCCCGATCCTCTACGTGTACGGCGCGTTCGGCCAGGAACTCTCCCGCACCGATTCCGTCGACGCCTTGTTCAAGGACGGCCGGTCCACGGTATCGCTGGGCTACATCGGGCTCTACGAGGTCGCGGCTGCCTTCTACGGCGGCGCCTGGGAGGGCAACCCCGAGGCGAAGGCGTTCACCCTGGAGATTCTGACCGCGCTGTCCACCTCCACCAAGGCCTGGACCGACGAATACGGCTACCAGTTCAGCGTCTACTCCACGCCAAGCGAAAGCCTCACCGACCGGTTCTCCCGGCTCGACAAGGCCAAGTTCGGCTCGGTGGAGAACATCACCGACAAGGACTATTACACCAACAGTTTCCACTACGACGTGCGGAAGAACCCGACCCCGTTCGAGAAGCTGGACTTCGAGAAGGACTACCCGGTGCTCTCCTCCGGCGGTTTCATCCACTACTGCGAGTACCCGGTGCTGCAGCAGAACCCGAAGGCCCTCGAAGCGGTCTGGGACTACGCCTACGACACTGTCGGCTACCTGGGCACGAACACGCCTATCGACCGGTGCTACCAGTGCGACTTCTCGGGTGATTTCACTCCCACCGCGCACGGTTTCGCCTGCCCGGACTGCGGCAACGACGACCCGGCCACCTGCGATGTGGTCAAGCGTACCTGCGGCTACCTCGGCAACCCGCAGGCCCGCCCGATGGTGCACGGCCGCCACCAGGAGATCGTCTCCCGGGTCAAGCACCTGGCCGGCGCCACCGGCATCAGCGGGCCGGCCTAGGCGACCCGGATGCGGCGTCCGGCGCCCCAGGAATGGCGCTCCGACAAGCTCAGCCAGGGTTTCGTCGGCGACTACAAGCCGTTCATGTTCGTGGACGGTGAGGGCGTGCGCAACAGCCTCTATGTGAGCGGATGCCTGTTCGCCTGCGAGGGCTGCTTCAACCGGTCCACCTGGAGCTTCCGGTACGGCACCCCGTACACCGCCGAGCTCGAAGACCGGATTCTCGCCGACCTGCGCCAGCCGTACGTGCAGGGCCTGACCCTGCTCGGCGGCGAGCCGTTCCTGAACACCGGCGTGTGCCTGTCGTTGACCCGCCGGGTGCGGGCGGAGTTCGGCGCCACAAAGGACATCTGGTCCTGGACCGGGTACACCTACGAGGAACTGCTGCTCGACAGCGCCGACAAGCTCGAGCTGCTCGGCCACCTCGACGTGCTCGTCGACGGACCGTTCGACGAGGCGCTCAAGGACCTCCGGCTGCAGTTCCGCGGCAGCAGCAACCAGCGCATCATCGATGTGCCGAAGTCGCTCGCCACCGGTCACGCGGTGCTCTGGGCCAGCCGGGTCGATGCGACACAGAGCTACGAGCAGCTGGAGAAGCGGGCCCTGATCTGACCGTCTTCGGCCCGGGTCAGTACGCCGGTTGCGGCGAACGCCGGCGCGGCACCAACGGCTCCGCCGCAAGCGATGCGGGTCTTTCACTGATCGCGATGAGCCCCTGGGTGCTGTTCGCGGACCGGGTGAGTTCCGATATCAACTCGCGGTTCATGGCCGGTGTCTGGCTGTCGCTGTACTTGAAATACAGCGGGATGGTCGGGTGCATCCACACCGAGCGGCGGCAGCCACTCTCAGCATGCCGCCAGGAGAAGAGGAAGCTTTCGTTCTGGCGCAGCTTCTGCACCATGACGACTTGCAGGTAATTCAGGGGTCGATCATCAAATTCGATATCGACCCGGTCGTACGACAAAGTGCCCATGCGGTTTCACTATCCCCTTGACTTGGCTACGCATGCGCCGGCGATGAAAGAACCGGAAAATATCTCACACTCTCCCCCACGTCTCCCCTCAACCGCAAGAGGTCCGCGGCCCCAGAGGGGGGGTGGTCAGTTGTGGAGGTGCACGTACGCGCTCACGGGGCCGGATGCCCGGCGCGGTCGGCCTCCCCGTCGGGGGTCGCGTCGGCCAGGACCTGCAGGTAGTGCGGGTTCGTCATCACGTCGAGCACGTTCCCGAACGGGTCCACCACCGCCGCCGTGGTGAAGCCCTCGCCACGCTCCCGAAGCTCCTCGCGCATCATCGCACCGAGCTCCAGGAGTCGGGTGAGGGCCACCCGCACATCGTCGACGTGCCAGTTCAGCACGGCGCCGCCCGGCGCATCCGGCAGCGGCGCGGGGGGAGTAGCGGGCATCGATGAGGCCGAGTTTGTGGCCGTAGTCGCCCACCCGCCACTTGACGTAGCCGGGCATCCGGAAGTAGGGCTCCATGCCCAAAGCTCCGAGACCGCTAGGGTGCCGATTCGTAAAGGCGGAGATTGTCTCAACCCGCCGCCTGCGCAGGCCGCGGATGCGGCGTGTCCCGACATTCTCCGCCTTTAGTGATCCGCGGGGGCGGGAGGGTCAGGCGGGCAACCGCCGGGCGTAGGCGGCGACGATCGTGCGCTCGGACGTGAGCAGGTAGTCCTCCAGGAGGGCGGCGGCCTCGGCGGACTCGCCCGCGAGGTAGAGCTCCAGGACGGCGACGTTGCGGTCGACGTACGGCCGGTGCAGGTAGTCCGGGTCGTCGAGCAGACCGAACGCCAGGCGCAGTTCGGCGGAGATGTTCGCGTAGAGCCGGTCGAGGTGGTCGCTGTCGGCGAGGGCCACGATCGCGGAGTGGAACTCCATGTTGGCGGTGCCCACCGCGATCCAGTCGTCGGAGGCACGGCTGGCCAGCGCCGAATCCACGGCGGCGCGCATCCGCCGGCTGGCGGGGTGCCTGGCCGGCGCGGTGAGCAGCGCCTGGCATTCGATCAGGCGGCGCACCCGGTAGATGTCGATGATCGACGCGAGGGACGGCACCGCGACGAACACCCCGGCATGTGGTTTGTGCACCAGGAGCCGCTCGTGGGTGAGCACCCGGAAGGCCTCGCGCAATGTGTTGCGGGAGACGCCGAGACGCTCGCTGACGACGGTCTCGGACAGGCGCTGGCCGGGTACGAGGTCTCCGGTGATCAGCATCCGGCGCAGCCGTTCGGCGGCCTGATCGGCGCGCGAATTGCTGTCGTCCGCTTCGTCGAGATCTGCCACGTCGCCACTCTATCGAAGGCGGCCGTCGGCCACGGTGACGGCGCCGTGCACCTTGTTCACCGAAACATGCTCGAAATAAACTGTTTACGCGATTGATTGTTCAACAATCCGATAGTCATCGTTCACGCAATTAGGCTCGTCGCGTGGGGTACCGGTCCCCTCGAGCTGTTGTACACCCGATGGATCTTTCCCCCGACGAAATGGATGTGCCCCGTGACCGACCCCACGACCACCACCTCATCAGCGGAACCCGCTGACAAAGCCGACATTCGCAGCATCGCCAAGAGCCGCCGCACCGCGCTGATCGGGGCCCTGTTCCTGATGGCCACCTCCGCCATCGGCCCGGGCTTCATCACCCAGACCGCCACCTTCACCGCCCAGATGGGCGCGGCATTCGCGTTCGGCATCCTGGCCTCGATCCTCATCGACTTCGCCGTGCAACTGAACATCTGGCGCATGATCACGGTCAGCGGTAAGCGCGCACCCGAGCTCGCCAACCTCGCCATTCCGGGCAGCGGATTCGTGCTCGCGTTCCTCGTCATCCTGGGTGGCCTGGTCTTCAACATCGGCAACATCGCCGGTGCCGGCCTCGGCCTCAACGTGCTGACCGGCCTGGACGCGAAGATCGGCGGGCTACTCAGCGCCCTCTTCGCGATCGCGATCTTCCTCGCCAAGCGCGCCGGCGCAGTCGTGGACCGGGTGGTGGTCATCGCCGGGCTGGTCATGATCGTGCTCACCGTCATCGTCGCGTTCATCTCCCAGCCGCCCATCGGGGACGCCCTGCGCCAGACGGTGTTCCCCGACGAGATCAACTTCGCCACCATCACCACCATCGTCGGCGGCACCGTCGGCGGGTACATCACCTACGCCGGTGCCCACCGCCTGCTCGCCAGCGGCACCGGCGGGATGGAGCACGTCAAGGAGGTCAACCGCGCGGCGTTCAACGGCATCCTGGTGACCGGCATCATGCGCTACGTGCTCTTCCTCGCCATCCTCGGCGTGGTCGCCGGCGGCGTGATCATCGACACCTCGGGCACCGCGGCCAACCCGGCCGCCCAGGCCTTCCAGGCCGCGGCCGGCGAATTCGGCCTGCGCGTCTTCGGCGCGATCTTCTGGATCGCCGCGATCACCAGCATCATCGGCGCGGCGTACACCTCGGTGTCGTTCCTGCCGGTGTTCTCGAAGAAGATCGTCGGGCGCGCCGCCGACCTCGCCACCATCATCTTCATCGTTGTTTCGCTCATCGTCTACCTGCTCATCGGCACCGCTCCGGCCACCCTGATGGTGTTCGTGGGCGGGTTCAACGGCCTGATCCTGCCGATCGGCCTCACGATCTTCATGTACATCGGCTGGTTCCGCGGCGACCTCATGAACGGCTACCGCTACCCGAGGTGGCTGCTGATCATCGGCAGCCTGGCCACGCTGCTCACCTGGTACATGGCCGTGATGGCGGTCGGGCCGATCTTCTCGCTGCTGACCCTCTAGGCCGCCGGCCCCCACCCGCACTCCACCGACAACAGGCAAGGACACCGCAGCATGGGCATCATCGATCTGAACAGCGACCTGGGCGAAGGCTTCGGCCGGTGGACCCTCGGCGACGATGCGGAGATGCTCGGCATCGTCACCAGCGCGAACATCGCCTGCGGCTTCCACGCCGGCGACCCGCTGGTCATCCGCCAGACCGTGATCGGCGCCCGGGACGCCGGCGTGGCGATCGGTGCGCACGTGGGCTACCCCGACCTGGCCGGCTTCGGCCGCCGCAACATGGACGTCTCCAGCGCCGAACTCGTCGCCGACGTGATCTACCAGATCGGTGCACTGCAGGGCATCGCCCGGGCGGCCGGCACCACCGTGACCTACGTGAAGCCGCACGGCGCGCTGTACAATACGATCGTGCACGACGCCCGCCAGGCCAACGATGTGGTGACCGCCGTCCGCGAGATCGACCCGTCGCTGGCCATCCTGGGCCTGCCGGGTTCCGAGGTGCTGCGGGCAGCGGATGCCGCGGGTCTCCGCAGCGTGACCGAAGCGTTCGCCGACCGCGCGTACACGCCCGAGGGCACCCTGGTGTCGCGCCGGGAGGCCGGCTCGGTGCTGCACGACGCCGAGCAGGTCGCCGGTCGGATGGTGCAGCTGGCCCTCGAGGGCACCCTCACCGCCATCGACGGCAGCACCATCGCGGTGGCCGCAGACTCGATCTGCGTGCACGGCGACAGCCCCGGCGCCACCGAGATGGCCCGGCACGTGCGCCGTGGCCTCACCGCGGCGGGGATCGACATCACCGCCTTCGCACCGCGGCCGGGCGAGACGCGAGCCTCGTAGAGTGCCTACCCGCATGCGCTTCCTGCCGGTCCGCGACGACGCGCTGCTGATCGAACTCGACGACCTGGGAACCACCCTCGCGCTGTTCGACTCCCTGAGCAGGGATCCCATCGCCGGCAGCGGTGAGCTGATCCCCGGGGCCCGTACGCTCCTGGTGTCCTACCGGCCGAGCGCCGTGACGCCCGGGCAGATCGTGCGCGCCGCGCGTTCCCGCGACCTCGGCGGCCGCGTCGCCGGCGAGGGCTCGCTCATCGAGATCCCGGTGACCTACGACGGCGAAGACCTCGCGGAGGTCGCCGGCCTGCTCGGCCTGACCGCCGCGGAGGTCGTGCAGCTGCACACCGGGCGCGAGTACGCCGTGGGTTTCACCGGCTTCGCCCCCGGCTTCGCGTACCTCTCCGGCGGCCACCCCGCCCTGCACGTGCCGCGCCGCAGCTCCCCGCGCACCTCCATCCCCGCCGGCTCCGTCGCCCTGGCCGGCACCTTCAGCGGGGTGTATCCGCGGGCAAGCCCCGGCGGCTGGCAGCTCATCGGCACCACCGCAGTGCGGATGTGGGACCTGTCGCGTGACCGCCCCGCCCTGCTGTTGCCCGGCGACCGGGTGCGGTTCGTCGACGTCTCCGGCAGCGCCGGCGGCACGGCCGGAGCAGCGGGTGCCGGGTCGGCCGTTGCTGCCGCGCCGGTGACCGCGTCGGCGGTCGAGGCGGAGGTCGCCCATGGGCTGGAGGTCATCAACCCGGGCATGCTGACCCTGCTGCAGGATCTCGGCCGGCCGGGCTACGCCGGCATGGGCGTCTCCTCATCGGGCGCCCTCGATGTGGTGTCGCTGCGCGAAGCCAACCGGCTGGTCGGCAACGCCTCCGGGTCTGCCTGTCTCGAACTGACCTTCGGCGGGCTTCGGCTGAGGGCCCGGGGCGAGCAGGTGCTCGCCGTGGCGGGCGCTCCCGTGCCGCTCAGCGTCATCCGCCCGGCGGGCGCCGACGGTGCCGATGTCGATGCTCCTGCCCGCACTCGCACGGTCGCCTTCGCTCACCCGTTCGCCCTGGCAGCGGGGGAGGAGCTCGTCGTCGGCCCGCCGGCCACGGGCATCCGCAGCTACCTCGCCGTGCGGGGCGGCTTCGATCTTGAGCCGGTGCTCGGCAGCCTGTCGACCGATGTCCTCGCCGGGCTCGGCCCTGACCCGGTTGCGGCCGGCACTGTGCTTCCCGTCGCCACGGCCCCGCGCGGCATCACCGCGGTGGCACTGCCCGGCGGCGATGACAGGGCACCCCTTGACACCACCGAGGTGGTGCTGGATGTGGTGCTCGGCCCGCGCACGGACTGGTTCACCGCCGATGCCGTCGACTCCCTCGCCGGCCAGAGCTGGCTGGTCACGCCACGATCCAACCGGGTGGGGCTGCGGCTGGAGGGTGACTCGCTCACCCGGGTCGTGGACGCCGAACTGCCCAGCGAGGGCACCGTCGCAGGCGCGATCCAGATCCCGCCGAACGGTCAGCCCGTCCTCTTCCTCGCCGATCACCCGCTCACCGGCGGCTACCCGGTGATCGGCGCGGTCGCCACCTACCACCTGCCGCTCGCCGGCCAGCTTCCTCCGGGTGCCCGCATCCGGTTTCGACCCATCGGCCCGTTCGCCGAGTACTCCGCCGACAGTTCCGCTGTCGACAACCCCGAGGTGCAGTCATGAAGAAAGTCCTGATCGCCAACCGTGGCGAGATCGCCGTGCGCATCATCCGCGCCTGCGCCGACCGCGGGCTCGACACCGTGGCCGTCTACGCCGACAGTGACGCGGACGCTCTCCACGTGCGGATGGCCACCGAGGCCTGGGGGCTGGCCGGCGACAGCCCGGCGAGCAGCTACCTCGACGTCGTGAAGCTTCTCGCCATCGCGGCGAAGAGCGGCGCCGACGCCGTGCACCCGGGCTATGGGTTCCTTTCCGAGAGCGCCGCCTTCGCCCGCGCGGTGACTGGGGCCGGGCTCACCTGGATCGGGCCGAGCCCGGAGAGCATCGACCTGCTCGGCGACAAGATCGCCGCCCGCCAGCTGGCCGCCCGTGTGGGAGCACCGCTCGTGGCCGGCACGCCCGACCCGGTGGCGTCCGCCGCCGAGGCGATCGTCTTCGCCGAGGAACACGGCCTGCCCATCGTGATCAAGGCCGCTTTCGGTGGTGGCGGCCGCGGCATGCGGGTGGCCCGAAGTATGGACGAGGTCGCCGAACAGTTCGACGCCGCGGTCCGCGAGGCGGTGACCGCCTTCGGCCGGGGCGAGTGCTTCGTGGAACAGTTCCTCGACGCCCCCCGTCACGTGGAGGTGCAGGTGCTCAGCGACAGCCACGGCAACGTCGTGGTGCTCGGCACCCGGGACTGCTCGCTGCAGCGCCGCAACCAGAAACTCGTCGAGGAGGCTCCCGCACCGTACCTGACCGACGATCAGCGCGAGCGGCTGCACCGCTCGGCGGCGGACATCTGCGCCGCCGCGCACTACCGGGGCGCCGCCACGGTCGAATACCTGCTGAGCATCGACGGCACCATCTCATTCCTCGAGGTGAACACCCGACTCCAGGTGGAGCACCCGGTCACCGAGGAGACCACCGGCGTGGACATCGTCGCCGAACAGCTGCGCATCGCCGAGGGCCTGCCACTATCGGTCAGCGCCACCCCGGTGCCCACCGGCCACTCGATCGAATTCCGGATCAACGCCGAAGACGCCGCCCGCGGGTTCCTGCCCACCCCCGGCACCATCACCCGGTTCGAGCCGCCGACCGGCCCGGGCATCCGCGTCGACTCCGGCGTCGAGACCGGCTCGGTGGTGTCCGGCCGGTTCGACTCGATGCTGGCCAAGCTGATCGTCACCGGCCCCACCCGGGAGATCGCCATCCGCCGCGCCCGCCGGGCCCTGGACGAATTCGTGCTCGACGGCATCGCCTCGGTGCTCCCGTTCGACAAGGCGGTGCTCCGCGACGGGGACTTCGTCAACGGCGAGTCGCTGAACGTGCACACCCAGTGGATCGAGACCACCTTCGCCGAGCGGATGCCCGCCGAGGCGCTCCGCCCCGCACCGGAGGAGCCCGGCGTCACCAGCAGCTGGCTCGAGATCGACGGCATCCGGCACACCCTGCGGATGCCCGCCGGCACAGTCCCCGCCGCAGTACCGACGGCCGTCCGCAGCGGCGGGTCCGACCCGAGCGATGCGGGTGCAGCCGAGGCGGGCCTGCTGGCTCCGATGGCCGGCACGCTGATCACCTGGCTGGTCGAGGATGGGATCACCGTCACCGAGGGCGACCCCGTCGTGGTCCTGGAAGCCATGAAGATGGAGACCACGATCGTCGCGAACGGGTCGGGGTTGCTGCGCCACCACCGCGCTCCTGGCGATTTTGTCACCGCGGGCGAGCAGCTGGCGACCCTCGACTGACCCTCAACTGAACCTAAAGGCGGAGATTCCCGGGACACGCCGCGTCCGCCGCCCTGAGCTACGGCGTTTCGGGAACATCTCCGCCTTTAGTTCCGCTTGGGGTGAGGATCACGGCAGCCGCAGCATCAGGGTGTCGGCCACTCGGTCGGCAGCGGCCCGCCGATGCGGCGAGTCGCGACTTTGCCTGTACGAACAGGCGAGCGACGGGATCTGCCTGAAATCAGTCGGCGCGCGGAACCAGCCGGAACGTCGTCGCTTCGGCATCCGGCCCGGTGACGGTGCCCACGATCGTGGCCCCGTAGCGGTCGTACTTGGCGTGGTACGCGGCGTCGACAGCGGCGTGTGCCTCCGGTGCTGCCTCGGCGAAGGTCACGTCCTTCTCCACTCCGCCGGCCCGGATGCGGCCGGTGCCGCTTTTCCCGGCCCGCACGAACCAGGGGTTCGCCGAGCCGTAGGCGGAGCGGATGTAGATGTCGTCGCCGGCGCGCACCACCCAAATGGTGACGTAGGGGCGCAGCGTGCCGTCGGCGCGGGTGGACGACACCTGCAGTTCCTCGGCGGCGCCGATGCGGGTGAGTTCGTCAGCGGTCCAGGCGTTCATTCGATGCTCCGTTCAGGGAAGAGGGCTCGGTCGGCGGTGGGCCGGTGCCTCTCTGACGACGACGTTACCCACGAGCGGCCGCGGCGAACAGGCTCTGTCAGTACCGGCCGGCGGCCCCGGATGCGGACGCCGCCACAGCGCGGTGTGCCACGCTGGAGATCCGTTCCTTCACTGCCAGGAGTCCCATGCCCTTCGCCGACGAACTTCTCGCAGCGCCCGCCGCGCGGGCGCTCACCGCGGCGATCCAGGCCGCCGCCCCGCACGCCGCGCTTCCCGCGCTCGCCGCCGCCGCCGAGGCGCTCGACCCGCTGTCGCTGCGCGAGCGCAGCGACCTGCTCCGCGATGCCCTGCTGGCCGACCTGCCCGGCGACTACGACAGCTTCGCCGGCACCATCCGTTCGGCGCAGGCCGGCGCCCTGCCGTTCGCCGGCTGGCTGATCTGGCCGGTCACCACGGCCATCGCCGTGAAGGCCATCGAGGCCGGCACCGACGCCGCGTTCGATGACGGCATGCGGATGCTCGCCGCGCTCACCCCGCGGCTCACCGCCGAGTTCGCCATCCGGCTGCTGCTCGCGCACGACTTCGCCCGGGCGATGCCGATCGTGCAGTCCTGGACGACCGCGGCCGACCCGGATGTGCGCCGGCTGGCCTCCGAGGGCACCCGCCCGTTCCTGCCCTGGGCCATCCGGGTGCCGGCGATCCTGGCTGACCCCACCGCGACCCTGCCCGTACTGCACGCGCTCTACCGCGACGAGGATGAGGTGGTGCGCCGCTCGGTGGCCAACCACCTCAACGACCTGAGCCGGCTGCAGCCCGAACTGGTGGTCGCCACCACGGCCGCCTGGCTGGCCGCGCCGGACGAGAACACCGGCCAGCTGGTGCGGCACGCGCTGCGCACCCTGGTCAAGAAGGGCAACCCGCAGGCCCTGGTCCAGCTCGGCTTCCACCCCGCCGTGGTGGACGTGCACGGGCCGGAGCTGGATGCGCAGACGGTGGTCTTCGGCGGCACGATCGGCTTCACCATCGGCATCCGCAACGCCGGCACCGAGCCCACCCGGCTGGCCGTGGACTACGTCATGCACCACCAGAAGGCCAACGGCAGCCTCACCGGCAAGACCTTCAAGCTCGCCACCGTGACCCTGGCGCCGGGCGAAGACGTGCAGTTGACCCGGTCGCACTCCTTCCGGGCGATCACCACCCGGCGCTACCACCCGGGCGCGCACGCCCTCGAGGTGCAGGTCAACGGAGTGGTCTCGGGTCGGGCCGAGTTCACCCTGTTGGCGGAGTAACCGACGCCGGGGCCTGCGATGGAGCAGATCAGACGGTGACGAGCAACTGTGCGATCGAGTCCAGCGCCCCGGGCACGAGCCGGTAGTAGGCCCAGGTGCCGCGCTTGTCGCGGGAGAAGATGCCGGCGTCGACGAGGATCTTCAGGTGGTGCGAGACCGTGGGCTGCCCCAGGCCGAGCGGTTCGGTGAGATCGCAGACGCAGGCCTCGGAATCCTCGTGCGCGGCCACCATCGAGATCAGGCGCAGCCGGGCCGGGTCGGCGATGGCCTTGAGCGTGCGCGCGAGCTTGTCGGCGCCCTCGGCGCTGATGGTTTCCCGAGTCAGGGGGGCGCAGCAGGCGGTGACGTCGGTGAGAGGGAGGAGCTCGGTGAACGACATGGGTCCATCCTCGCAGATAAATTGACAAGCGTCGATGTACGAGGCTACTTTGTATCGACGGTGATCAATGTTCGCCGTCGTCAACGTTCGGAGCCCGATGACTTCCCCCTCCGCCAGCACGCCGCCTGCGCGGCTCAGCACGGTCGACCGGTACTTGCCTGCCTGGATCCTCGCGGCGATGGCGGTCGGTCTGGTGCTCGCGGTGTTCGCGCCGGCGGTGGGGGAGCTGCTGCACTCGTTCCAGGTCGGGTCTGTGTCGGTGCCGATCGCGGTGGGCCTTCTGGTCATGATGTACCCGGTGCTGGCCAAGGTTCGCTATTCGGATGCGCGGGCGGTGGCCGGCGACCGGTGGCTGCTGATCTCGTCGCTGGTGCTGAACTGGCTCCTGGGGCCCGCGCTCATGTTCGCCCTCGCCTGGATCCTCCTGCCCGACCTGCCGGAGTATCGCACCGGGCTCATCATCGTGGGCCTGGCCCGCTGCATCGCCATGGTGCTGATCTGGAACGACCTCGCCTGCGGCGACCGGGAGGCCGCCGCGTTCCTCGTCGCGGTGAACTCGGTGTTCCAGGTTCTCGCCTTCTCGGCACTGGGCTGGTTCTACCTGCAGATCCTGCCCACCTGGCTGGGCCTGGCCACGACCAGCGCGTCCTTCTCGTTCTGGGCGATCACGCTCAGCGTTCTCGTGTTCCTCGGCATTCCCCTGGCCCTGGGCTATCTCTCCCGCCGCGTCGGCGAAGCCACCCGCGGACGTGACTGGTACGAGGAGCGGTTTCTTCCCAGGGTGAGTCCGTTCGCTCTGTACGGCCTGCTCTTCACGATCGTCATGCTCTTCGCCCTGCAGGGTCAACAGGTTCTCGACCGGCCGCTGGACGTGGTGCGTATCGCGCTGCCACTTCTGGTCTACTTCGTGGTGATGTTCGTGGCCGGATACCTCGCCGGCCTGCTCATCGGGCTGACCTACGAACGCACCACCACCCTCGCCTTCACCGCAGCCGGCAACAACTTCGAGCTGGCCATCGCCGTGTCCATCGGAACGTTCGGCGCCACCAGCGGGCAGGCGCTCACCGGAATCATCGGGCCGCTGATCGAGGTGCCCGCCCTGGTCGCCCTGGTCTATGTTGCGCTGTGGCTGCGCCCCCGGCTCTTCCCGTCCCGCATCGACGAGCCGTCGGATGCGGCGGCCCGGCACCTCACTCCCGAACGTGTCTGACCCCACTCAACCAAGGAACCCGCTCATGACCGACAAGCCCACCGTCCTCTTCGTCTGCATCCACAACGCCGGCCGCTCGCAGATGGCCGCGGGCTACCTGACGGCCCTCTCCGGCGGCGCCGTGAACGTGCGCTCCGGTGGTTCCGAACCCGGCACCGAGATCAACCCCATCGCGATCCGGGCGATGCGGGAGGAGGGCATCGACATCAGCCAGGGCGTGCCCCAGCTGATGACTACCGAGGCCGTGCGGGCCTCCGACGTCGTGATCACCATGGGCTGCGGCGACGTCTGCCCGATCTTTCCCGGCAAGCGCTACGAGGACTGGGAGCTGGCCGACCCGAAGGGCAGGGGGATCGACGAGGTCCGCCCCATCCGCGACGACATCAAGGCCCGCGTCACCGCTCTGCTCACCGAACTCCTCCCCAGCCGCGACTGAATTCGACCGAAGGAGCACATCATGACCGCGACATCCGACGCCACCGAAAAGGCCGAGATCACCGGGCGCGTCCGGCAGCGTTACGCCGCTGCGGCGCTCCAGCTCACCGACGTGTCCGGCACCGCGAATGCCTCCTGCTGCGTGCCCACCGATCTCGGGAACGGCGACGTGTTCGGCTCCATCCTCTACCCGACCGGCGAGGGCGCCGAGATCCCGCGGAGGCGCTTCTGGCCAGCCTGGGCTGCGGCAACCCCACTGCCGTTTCCGACCTCCGAGCCGGCGAGACCGTTCTCGACCTCGGCTCCGGCGGCGGCATCGACGTGCTGCTCTCGGCCCGGCGGATGGGCCCGACCGGGTTCGCCTACGGCGTCGACATGACCGACGAGATGCTGGCCCTGGCGCGCGCCAATGCCGTCACGGCCGGCGCCACGAACGTCGAGTTCATCAAGGGGCAGATCGCGGCCATCCCGCTGCCCGAGAAGAGCATCGACGTCATCATCTCGAACTGTGTGATCAATCTCTCCGCCGACAAGGACGCCGTCATCACCGAGATGTTCCGGGTGCTCAAACCAGGCGGACGCCTCGGAATCTCCGACGTGGTCGCCGAAAACCCTCTCAGCGACCAGGACCGCGTCGACCGCGGCCACGGCGCCATCGTGAAGGCCGCAAAACCCGGTTAACTATAGGGTGTAGGTTATTAACTACACCGGATAGGGAGAGTGCATGAAGCGTCCGGGACTCACGGAAGCCAGGCTTGCCGAAGCTGCCGCCGAGCTGGCCGACGAGACCGGGCTGGCCACCGTCACGATCTCCGCCCTCGCCCGCCGCTTCGACGTGCGGCCGGCGAGCATCTACTCCCACGTCACCAGCCTGGATGCCCTGCTCGATGCGACCACTGCCCTTGCCCTCCGCGAACTCGCCGACAAGCTCGCCGAGGCACTGCCGGGCAAGTCCGGGCGCAGCGCCCTGTTGGCGTTCGCCCACACGCACCGCGACTATGCACGAGCGCACCCCGGCCGGTGGCAGGCGGCAGCGCGCCGGGTCGCCCCCGGGAACACGGCCGCCGACGCCGGCGGCCGGATTGCCCGGTCGGCGCGGGCCATCATGAGCGACTACGGCCTCACCCCCGACGACGAAGTCCACGCGGTGCGCTTGCTCGGCAGCGCCATCAACGGCTTCGTGGCGCTCGAGGCCGGCGGCGGCTTCGACCACTCCACCCCGCCTGCCGCCGACAGCTGGACCCGGGTGCTCGACGCCGTCGACACCTCGCTGCGCAACTGGCCGAGGGCCGACCCGCACCCCACCGACCGCTCCATCGATTGAGACCTTGCATGCTGCCTCTGACGCCCGAAACCATCAAGACCTCGTTCGTGAACGCCTCCCGCAAGGTCGTCGCCGACATCACCCTCCCGCCCCGATTCGCCGAGGTCGACTGGACCGAACTGGACTACTTCGGCTGGATCGACCCCAAGATGAAACGGCGTTCCTACGCCGTCGTGCCCCTCGACGGCGAACCCGTCGGCATCGTCCTACGACAGGCGGATGCGTCACCGCACAAGCGCGCCCAATGCTCGTGGTGCCGGGACGTCAGGCTGCCCAACGAGGTGGTGCTCTACAGCGCCCAACGGGCCGGCGCCGCGGGCCGGAACGGCAACACCGTCGCCACCTGGGTGTGCGACGAATTCCAGTGTTCGCTCATCGTGCGGAAGCTCGCGTCCCTGGCCTACATCGGCTTCGACGTGGCTTCGGCGCGCACCGAGCGCATCGAGATGCTCCGCCTCCGCTCGGCCGGCTTCATAGCGGAGGTCGTCAACGCCGGTTAGGTGAAGGAGCTCTCGTACACGGCCCGCAGGCCGGGAAGCCCGCCGGCATGGAACGCGCGCTGCTGCGTTTCCGCGCCCGTTCCGGTCTGCCAGAGCCGGTCGAGCAGCTCAACCACCCGGGGCCGGTCGCCGGCGGCATCCAGAACGTCACTGACGTGGCGCAGCAGGGCGTCGGTCACCCGCACCTCGAGCGTGGGATAGCGCTCGGACAGTCGGGCGTGCCAGGCCACCGTGGCCCGGTCGACGGTGCCGCCCACTCCCACCAGCCGCTCCACGCGGCGGTTGCCGGTGAGCACCATCAGGGTGGGCAGCCAGACCCGGGTGCGGTTGAGGGCGCGCACGCCGGCCTCCCGATCCGGCACGCCCACATGCACCTGGGTGGCGCCGATCTGGTGGTCGTCCAACACTCCACGGGCCTCCGCGCCGAGTGCGCGGTATCGGGGGGTGGCGGTGACGGTGGGCGTGGCCGCTTCGAACGGGGTGCCGGTGCCGGCCGGGAGGACCCCGTGCCGACGGGCGGCTACCGCGACATCGGCCCGGCACGCGACCAGGTCGCTCTCCGCCTCGGCGAGCTCCGTGCAGACCACCGTGGCCCGTTCGAGTTCGAAGGCAAGGAATTCGTGGGTCAGCTGGCCGTCCTCCTGTGGCGGCAGATCGTCCAGGACCGCCTCGGCCAGGCTAACCGGCTGAAGAGTGCCGGGATCTACGAGGAAATATTCCTCCTCGACGCCGAACGTCGTCATGCTCCCCGCCCCACTGTCCGAAGGTCTCGCCTGGCTCGGGATCATGGATCCGCGCGGGCTCGAACACGAACATCCTGACACCGCCCGGCGGCAAGGGAAACCGTGGCGCCGGGCTGGCGCACATCAGGCGTGCGTGTGCCCGCTGAACCGGTGGATCTGTGACGGAGTGTTCATGGCCCGCTGGTACATCTGCGTGAACGGGGCCGCGAAGACGCTGTTCGCGGCGTCGAGGCGGTCCTGCCAGGCGCGCAGTTCCACCAGCCGCTCCCCGAGCTCGGCGCGCACGGCCGCCTCGTCGATCGTGGTGATCGTGCCGTGGTCGACCACGATCCGGCCGGCCACCATCACGGTCTCGATGGAGGAACCGTTCTCCGAGTAGACCAGCTGCACGTCGAGCTTCTGCCGGGGCGTGAAGGCCAGGGTCTCCAAATCGAAGATCACGAGGTCGGCCTGCTTGCCGGCCTCGAGCGACCCGATCGTCGCCTCCCGCACGGCGCTGCGGGCGCCGCCCAGCGTCGCCGCGTGCAGCACCTCGCCCACGGTGGGCCAGGCGGTGAAGTCTGGCTCGGTCACCTTGTGCAGCAGGGCGGTGGCCTTGATCACGTCGAGCAGCCGCGGGGAGTCGCTGCTCGAGCAACCGTCGGTGCCGAGCCCGAGGTTCACGCCCGCGTTCAGCAGTTCCCGCCACGGGGCGATGCCGGAGCCGAGCTTCATGTTCGAGATCGGGTTGTGCGAGACGGACGCGCCGGCATCCGCCACCATCTCGATGTCCTCGGGGGTCAGCCAGATGCCGTGCGCGAAAGTGGTATTGCGCACCAGCGCGCCGATGCCCGACAGGTACCTGACCAGGGACTGGCCGTACTTCTCGGTGCCGGTGACCAGCTGGGTCTTGGTCTCCAGCACGTGGATGTGGAACTCCGCGTCGAACTCCTTCGCCAGCGCGGTCGCGCCCACCAGCACATCCTCCCCGCAGCGCTGTGGGGCCGACGGGGCGACCATGTATCGCAGCCGGCCGTCGCCGCGGCCGTCCAGGGTCTCGAACGCCCGCCGGCTCAGCGCCAGGTACTCCGCCGCGGTGGGCACGGTGAGGGTGCGCACCTGGGCGGCCACCGCCGGCGGCAGGTACTCGTCCATGAACGGGAGCGTGTCGGTGAACGGTTTGCTGATGATGTGGCCGCTGATATTCGCCCGCACCCCCACCTCGTCGTACGCGTCGAAGACGGCGGTGAGCTGCTCGAAGTCCTGGTCGGGGTTCTCGAGCACGTCGTCGACCAGGGTGGTCACTCCCGACTTCAGCGACTCGATCGCGAACAGCTTGCTGCGGAGCGCAATCAGGTCGGGTTCCACCCGGCTGTTGCCGAGGATCGGGTAACACAGCGCCATCCACAGTTCGAGCGGCAGGTTGTCGTAGCGGCCCTTGTACAGCGCCTCCCAGGAGTGGGTGTGTGCGTTGACAAGCCCGGGGATGACCAGCTTGTCGGTGCCGTTGATCACGGTGTCGCCGGCGACGGGTTCGAGGGTCGGAGCGATGCTCTCGATCACGTCGTCGACGATGCGGATGTCGCGGCGAACCGGGTCGCTGCCCGAGACGGGGTCCATGGTGATGACGGTGGCGTTCTGGATGAGGTACGGCATGGGAACTTTCGAGTCGGTGGAGCGGGTGCGAGAGGCTACGCGGGCAGGTTGCTGAGTTCTGAGTCGGCCGGCGCCGGGGTGGCGACCACGGCGCGCTGCCTGGTCAGCCAGACGCCGTGGCTCGTGCGGGCCAGGAGGTAGTAGCTGAGTGCGGCGCTCAAGCCGCCGGCCAGCCAGGACAGGTCGATGCCGCCCAGCAGCGCCGACACCGGGCCCTGCAGCACCGCGACGGAGCTGCTCAGGAACAGCCAGGTGAAAATCATGCCGATCAGGAAGGAGACGAGGGCGCGGCCGCCGATGTCGGCCATCCGCTTGCCGCCGATCGGGTCGAAGACGAACCCGAAGTCGGTGGAGCGGCGGTCGAAGACGAAGTAATGCACCATCATGACGCCGGCCCACGGGGCGACCCAGGCGACGATGCCGATCAGCCAGGCGTCGAGCACGGCGGCGACATCCTCCTGGAAGATGAAGACGATGCAAGCGATGAAGGCGAGCGCGCCCATCACGACGTTGAGCACCCGGCGGGGCACCTTCACGTCGAGGGCCTGCACGGCGAGGCTGAACGAGTAGATGTTGAGCACGTTGGTGGCGATCGGCCCATGCAGCACCAGCAGCAGCACCGGGATGGCCAGGGCGCCGAAGTTGCTGACGATCAGCTCGCCGGGGTCGACGCTTCCGTTGGTGGTGGCCAGGGTGGCGCCGAGCAGGCCGAGCCAGACGACCGGGATGAACTGGCCGAGGGCGCTGGCGAAGAACAGCTTGCGCTTGGGCTGCTTGGGGCCGATGAAGCGGGAGTAGTCGCCGGCGTAGGCGAGCCAGGTGATGCCCCAGCCGATGCCGATGGCGGTCATCACGATGGACATCGCGACGAGTCGTTCGGTACCGGTGAGGCCGACGCCGGCCGGTCCGGCGTAGTTCCAGTCGATGTCGATGAAGAACCAGGCGAACACCGACATCAGCGCGAGCACGACGAGGGTGGGCGGCACGGTCCAGCGTTCGAACGCGGCGATGGCCTTGTAGCCGGCGAGGGCGATGGCCACCTGAACGGCCATGATCAGGGCGGCGACGGCGATCTTCCAGGCGTAGTTGGGCTCCTCGGGGTTGAGCCAGCCGAGCTGGCCGAACAGCGCGATGACCAGGTCAAGCACGATCCAGGTGTTCACCGCGCACCAGCCGATCACGACGCCGGCCTGGATGGCGGCGGGCACATAGTTGCCACGGCGGCCGAAGACGGCGCGGCTGAGCAGCAGGCCCGTGACGCCGGTGCGCTGGCCGAGGAGCACGAACAGGCCGAAGATCGCCATGCCCACCACGTTGCCGGCGATCAGCACGGTCATGGTGTCCCACAGGCCCAGGCCCATTTGGATGCCCAGGGCGCCGAGCACCCAGTTGATCGGCGCGATGTTGGCGCCGGCCCAGATCCAGAACTGCCCGGACATGCGGGCGGTGCGCTGGTCCTCGGGAATGGGTTGAAGGCGGTCTTCGACGTCGTGCGTGCCTGAACTCGAGGCGGCGGTCATGGCTACTCCTCAGAAGGGTGAAAGTGTGGGGGCTCGGTGCGAGCTCGTGACTCAGTTTGCGAGGGCCGTATTTCCTGCGCCCGCGATGTTGTGTAAATTCGTCGTGACGCGGATTGGACAGAACGTATGGTGATGACGGTGCGGCAGATTTTCGAGGATGCCTACTTCTTCGCGGCGGACCCCACCGTGGTCGCTGGCTTCGCGCACCTGGATTCGCCGTTGCGGTGGGTGCACGCGAGCGAGCAACGGGACATCGCGCCGTTGCTCCGCGGCGGTGAGCTGGTGCTGATGGAGGCCGTGAACCTCGCGGCCGACACCGCCACCGATTCCGATCGAACCGCGTATCTGCGGGCCCTGCACGGCGCCGGGGTGGCCGCCCTTGCGATCGAGCTGACCGGCCGGATGCCGCAGGTCCCGCTGCAGATGGTGGAATGCGCCACCGAACTGGGGCTGCCGCTGATCGCGCTGGGGCGGCGTATCCCGTTCGTGCAGATCTGCGAGAGCATCAACACGCAGCTCGCCGACAGCTCGCTGGTGCGGTTGCGCTTGGCGGACAGTATGTCCATTGCGCTATCGGGCACGGTGCGGGAGCTCACCGAAATCCCGGCGATGCTCGCCGTGCTCAGCGCGCAGACGCACGCTGAAGTAGTGCTGATGTCGCTCTCCGGCGAGGAAATCGGCCGCGCCGCGGGCCCGGGCGGGCCGGTGTTGCCGCTGTCCTTTTCCGCCCCGGTCAGCTTCGGTGGGACCGTCGTGGCGCACCTCACCCTGCGGCCCAGGGAAGAGGCCGATATCTACCTCATCAATGCGGCGCTGGAGCGGGCGCCGGAACTGCTGGCGATCGCGCTGCTGCAGCTGCGCCCGCCGAGCATCGACGACCGGCTGATCGGCCAGTTCTTCGCCATGCTCAACGCGGGCGTGCCGGCGGAGGCGGCGCCGGAGCGTTTGCCGGAGATCGCCGACAGGCTGGGCGTGCCCGCCGCCGGCGCCTTTGTGGGCATCGTCGCCGACCTGTCCGGGGACATCCAGTCGCTACGGGCGGTGCGGGCGGCGCTCGACGGTCAGGCGCCGGGGCAGTTGAGCCACCTCGTCGGCACCGACTTCATAGTGATCCTGTGGTGCGCGGACCGCCTGGAACTGGAGAAGCTGCGCTCCGTTGTGCGCGCTAAACTGGACGACCTTGTGGCCGGCGGGCTGCCCGCGATCGTCGGCATCGGACCGGGCGGCTCCGGCCGGGCCAACCTGGTGCGGGAGGTCGCTGCCGCCCGGGGCGCCGTCGCCGCGGCCGAATCCTCGGCCGGCGGGCTGGTCGCGGATGCCCGTGAACTCGCCTTGCCCCGGCTCGTGCGCATTCTGGGTGGGCTGCAGGCCCAACCGGCGCTGGACGCCTTCGTCGAAGAACAGCTCGGCGCCCTGAAGGCCCTCGATCCCGACTTGCTGGCGACCGTCGCGGCCCTCATCGACAACTGGGGCAGCAAGACCGCGGCAGCGCGAGCGCTCGGCGTGCAGCGCCAGACGTTGCATCACCGCATCACCCGGATCGAGGGCGTCGTGGGACCCCTCTCGAGCCTGGGGGCGAGCACCGCACCGCTGGTGGCCGCCGCCCTGCTCGATCGGGTGCTGCAGGAGAATTAGAGCTTGAAGGGGAAGCCGAGGTCTTCGGGGTAGTCGCCGAGCGCGGTGAGCGTCGTGGCTGCACGCTGCAGGGAGGCGAGGGCCAGGCCGAGGGTGCCGGGGCCGAAGCTGACCCGGGAGATGCCGAGTTCGGCCAGGCGCCCCAGCGGAACCAGGCCGGGCGCGCCGATCACGGAGATGCGCCCGTTCACCTCGTCGAGGGCCCGCTTGACCTTGTCTTCATCGGAGAGGCCGAGAAAGAAGATCACGTCGGCGCCGGCGTCGAGGTATGCGTTGGCGCGCTCGACGGCCTCGGCCCATTCGCCGCCGCCGGCCAGGGTGTCGACGCGGGCGTTGATCACCAGGGGGACCCCGGCGGCTTCGGCGCCGGCACGGGCCGCGGCCACCCGAGCGGCGGCGGTCGGAATGTCGTACTGCGGGGCCTTGGCGGCGCCCACCGAGTCCTCCAGGTTGATGCCTGCCGCGCCGGCTTCCTCGATGAGGCGACGGACGTTCGTGGCCACGCCCGCGGCATCCGCGGCGTAGCCCTTTTCGAAGTCGATCGAGACCGGCAGCTCGGTGGCGCCGGTGATGATGCGGGCGGCGATGATCGCTTCGTCGACGCTGAGGCCTTCGCCGTCCTGGATGCCGCGCACATTGGAGACCGAGTGCGAGGCGCTGGCGAGCGCCTTCACGCCGGGGGCCTCTGAGACGATCTTCGCGGTGATGGCGTCCCACACGTTCGTGACGATGAGCGGCGTGCCGGGCACATGCAGTGTGTTGAGGAGTTCGGCCTTCTGGATCACTGAATTGGTCATGGCATCAGTCTGCCCGGCTCCCGGCGACGCGTGCCAGCGAATGTCGGACAATGACGCACTACTCAGCGCAGTGCCAGAGTGCACTCAGGTTCGCGGTCGCGCGGCCGCCGGCTTGTAGGCCGATACCGACGGCTCGCCGGGCAGCCAGTAGCGCCAGGGAAAGGCGACCCCGTCGCCGCTCGGGCCGCTCAGTCCCACCCGGGCGCCGGTGGCGTGCGGCAGCACCGCGAGGGTTTCCGGCAGCCAGACGCTCCACTGCCCGCCGAACAGGTCGGCGCCGTCGACGTCCCTGGTGGCGGCCAGGCATTGGGCGACGCAGGCCGGGCCGCGGGCCAGTTGCCAGTCGGGCAGCGGGCTGCTGCGCGGCTTGGCCTCGCGTCGGGCCCGGGCCAGGTCGGCTCCGAGCACCACTTCCCCGGCCCGCACCAGACAACCGTACGGCTGCCCCACCTGACCGGTGACCAGGTTGACCGCGTGGTGCATGCCGTAGGTGAAGTAGCAGTACACGTGCCCGGCCTCGCCGAACATGCTCGCGGTACGCGCGGTCTTGCCGCGGAAGGCGTGGGCGCCCGGATCGCGCTCGCCACCGTACGCTTCCACTTCCGTGAGCCTGATGGCGACGGTGCCGTCGGCGTCCGTGCGCGCCAGCACCGTGCCGAGCAACTGGGGCCCGACGACCAGCGAGTCGCGGGCGAAGAAGTCGCGGGTCGCCGGCACGAAGCCGGGTAGGAGGTTCATTGCACCACCCTAATCCGGGCGGGCCGGCGTAGCCGTACCGCCGGCACCGGCTTCGCCCCGGCGGGCGTCTCGTTCGGGCCCGTGTGGTGTCACGCGGTATACAGTCGGTGGCTTTGGCCCTAGCCTGAGGTGTTGGTTGAGGAGGCGCAGTGCAGGCAGTCACACTCACCATTGGCGAACGCCCGTTCCGGTTGCGCTTGACCACCGACGTGGCCGAGCTCTCTGCCCGCCTCACCACCGCGGTGCGGGCCGGCGGCGGCATGGTGGAGATCCCGGTGTGCGGCGAGGGCAGCAGCGTGACGGTGCTGGTGTCGCCTGGCGTGAGTGTGGTGCTGGAAACCCGCAAGGTCGAACCGGAGCAGATCTTCGATGAGGCTCGGATCATGCCGTGGCTGCCCGCGGACGACCTGGAGTTCTAACTCGGTCGCTTTCCGATTCCGGTCCGACGACGAGCGTGGTTGTATGCAACTTGGCGGGCTGGTCGGCGGAGGTGTTCCCGATCACCGGTACTCGCCACCACGCCGCTGCGCTAGCCGCGCCGCGCGGGTCAGGCGCCGCTACGCCCGTGGCACGCCACCCGCGTAGCGGCGCAGCACCCGCGTTGCGCAGGTGGCGGAGCCGGGCTGGCTGCGCAGCGCGGGTCAGGCAGGCGGACTAAGCCGCCGGCCGGGGCCGGGTGAGCACGAGCGGCCCGGTCTCGGTGATCGCGATGGTGTGCTCGGAGTGCGCGCCCCGGCTGCCGTCGGCGCTGCGCAGGGTCCAGCCATCCCGGTCGGTCTTGAGCTTGTCGGTGCCCTGAAGGAACCAGGGTTCGATCGCGATCACCAGACCGGGTCGGAGCGGATAGCCGCGGCCCGGCCGCCCGTTGTTGGCCACGTGCGGGTCGCCGTGCATGGTGCGGCCCACGCCGTGGCCGCCGAAGTCGAGGTTGACGCGCAGGCCCGCCGCTTCGGCCAGGCTGCCGATGGCGTGTGAGATGTCGCCGATCTTGTTGCCCACCACGGCCGCGGCGATGCCGGCGGCCAGCGCGTCTTCGGTGAGCTGGATCAGCGCGAGGTCTTCGGCGCGGGCGGTGCCCACCACCACGCTGACCGCCGAATCGGCCACCCAGCCGTCCACGGAGGCCGCGAAGTCCAGGGTGAGCAGGTCGCCGTCGGCGAGGGTGTAGTCGTGCGGCTTGCCGTGCAGCACCGCGTCGTTCACCGAGGTGCAGAGGACATAGCCGAACGGGCCGCTGCCGAACGATGGCGCGTAGTCGAGGTAGCAGGACTCGGCTCCGCGCTGCCGGATCAGGGTGTGCGCGTAGGCGTCCAGCTCCAGCAGGTTCATGCCGACCGCGGCCCGGGCCTTCAACGCCGCCAGGGTGTCGGCGACGAACGCGCCGGCCGCCTGCATCTCGATGATCTCCGCCGGGGTGCGCAACTCGATCATTCCGCCACCTTTCCTATCGTGTGAACTGGCGCACCGGTTGCGGCGCCACTCCTAGTGTGGCGGATGCGTCAGGCTGGCTGGACCCGCCGAGCCTTCACCGGCAGCAAGAACAGCAGCCCGACCAGCAGCACCAGCACGATGCCGAGGATGCCCCAGTAGGTCTCGCCGAAAATCGTCACCATGAGCGCGAACGCGGTGGGGGCGAGGAAGCTCGCCGCCCGGCCGGTGGTGGCGTACATGCCGAACACCTCGCCCTCCCGGCCGGCCGGGATGAGGCGGGCCAGGAACGTGCGGCTGGCCGACTGGGCGGGGCCCACGAACAGGCAGAGCGCGAGGCCGGCGGTCCAGAACACGATCTGGCCGCCGTCGTGCAGCAGGAAGACCAGGCTGCCGCTGACGATCAGGCCGATCAGGGCGGTGACGATCACGGGCTTGGCGCCGAGCCGGTCGTCGAGCACGCCGACGCTGATGGTGGCGATGCCGGCGACCACGTTCGCGGCGATGGCGAAGATGATGACCTCGCCTGGGGAGAAGCCGAAGGCGGAGGCCGCGAGCACGCCGCCGAAGGTGAACACCCCGGCCAGGCCGTCGCGGAAGATGGCGCTCGCCACGAGGAAGTACACGGTTTGCCGGCTGGTGCGCCAGAGCGCGGCCACGTCCCGCCCCAGCTCGACGTAGGACCGCAGGACGTTGACCCTGGCGCGGGCCTGGGCATCCGGCGCCTGGTTCTCGGGCACCCGAAGGAGCAGCGGCAACGCGAACAGGCCGAACCAGGCCGCTGAGACGAGCATGGCCACCCGCACGTCGAGGCCGTCGTCACCGGTGACGCCGAACAGGCCCACCTCGGGACCGATGAGGCCGAAGTACACGATGAGCAACAGCACGATGCCGCCGATGTAGCCCATGCCCCAGCCGAAACCGCTGACCTTGCCGATGGTGCGGGGAGTGGACACCTGGAAGAGCATGGCGTTGTAACTCACCCCGGCCAGCTCGAAAACCACGTTGCCGGCGGCCAGGAGCACCAGGCCCAACAGCAGGTATTCGGGCGACGGGAGCACGAAGAACATGCCGGCGATCATCGCCACCACCAGGAAGGTGTTCACGCCGAGCCAGAACTTGCGCCGCCCGGACGAGTCGGAGCGGGCGCCGGTGACCGGGGCGAGCACGGCGATGAGGAACCCGGCGATCGCCAGGGCCCAGCCCAGCTGGGCGGCGATGACGTCTTCGTCGCCGAACGACGAGCCGGTGAGGTATACGGCGAAGACGAACGTGGTGACGACGGCGTTGAACGCTGCCGAGCCGCAGTCCCACAGGCCCCAGGCGAGGACGGCGGCGCGGGTGGGGGTGCCTTCTGAGGGCGCGGCGGCGGCGCCGTTGCCGTCGAGGATCTCGGTCATGGTGCCACCCTAGGGCCGGGTGGTGAACAATGGGCGACGGAGCCGTGCGAGTCGCCGCGCCGCCCGCCGGAGCTAGGGCTGCGGGGCATCCGCCTCGAGGGAGCGGTGCATCACGTGCAGCCCCACGAAGCCGTGCCCGGGGTGCCGGAAGGCGCCGGGGATGGTGGCCAGGATGCGGAACCCCAGCGACTGCCAGAGGCTGACGGCGTTGGTGTTGGTCTCCACGACGGCGTTGAACTGCATGGCCCGGTAGCCCGCGTTGGCAGCCTGCTCCAGCACATGACCGGCCAGGGCACGGCCGATGCCGCGGCCTGCGGCGTGCGATGCCACCATGAAGCCGGCGTTGCAGACGTGGCCGCCGGCGGCCGGCTGGTTGGGGTGCAGCTCGGCGGTGCCGAGCACCCGGTCCGCGTCAGCCGCCACGAACACGCGCCCGCCGGGCTTGCCCATCCACCAGGTGCGCGCGTCGGCCTCGCTGGTGTCCCGTGGCCAGCAGTAGGTCTCGCCCGCCGCTACGACGTCCCGCAGGAACGGCCAGATCTGTGCCCAGTCGCCCTCCCGGGCCTCCCGTATCTCCATCCCCCTAAATTAGCGCCCTGGGGAGAGGGGGTAGGCAGCCAGGACCGTGCGGCCGGCGGCGTGGGCGCGGGGAAGCATGTCCACCAGCGCCAGCTGGGTGAGGGTGAGGGTGTCGCCGGGGTGCACGCGGACGGGCGGTTTGTGCGTGATGTGCGCGCGGAAACCAGGGCCGGTGAAGGCGGGCTCGTCCGGCTCGGCGGCGAACGGTCGGAGAGCTGCCACCAGAGTGCGGTGCAGCGCCGTGAGCTCGTCGTGCGGCTGGATCAGCGAGACGGGAATGTCGTGCCGGCGCCCGAACAGCTCGTCGGCGCCGGCGACCACCGTGAGGGGCGGCTGGGTGCCGGCGGCGGCGGCGATGGCCGCCGCGAGCGCCTCGGCAGGCGCATCGGTGAGGAACGGCGGCAGCACCGTGATGTGCAGCGGCCAGCCGGCGACGGGGAAGCTGGACCCCACCCGAAGGGGCGCCACCGGGAGAACGATCACGAGTCGGGGCATCCCGTTACGATTCGCGGGATTGGACGGACTCGAGGACCAGTGGATCCGTGCAGCCTCGCGCGAACCCCTGGATCCGGCGGTCGATGTCGCGCTGCAGGATGATCGCGCCGAGGCGTTCGGCCACGGGGGCCAGCCAGCGCGGCTTGCAGGCGAAGTTGTAGCGCGTCATCTTCATGCCGACGTTCGACGGCGGGTGGTACGAGACGTACTCGCTCTCCATCCGGAAGCCGAAGCGCTGCACCGTGAGGGTGCGCACGCCCTTCGCCGGCGCGACCGCCGCGCCCAGGAAATGCTGCGTGCGAATGAACAGATCCCAGCGCAGCCGGATCGCGCCCGCCCGTCTGCGAGACCGCGAACGCGGTGGCGACGTCGACCGGAACGACGCAACGGGATTCAACGACGGGCATGCCCCATCCTGACACGGCGGCCGCGGCGAGCAGGCAGGCGTGTCATCGGGCCAGCCAGCCACCATCGACGGGCAGCACGACGCCGGACACGTAGTCCGAGGCGGCGCTGGCCAGGAACACGGCGGCGCCGCCGAGGTCGGCCGCCCGGCCCCACCGGCCCGCGGGAATGCGTTCGAGGATTGACCTCGAGCGGTCCGGATCGTCCTGCAGGGCCTGGGTGTTGTCGGTGGCGATGTAGCCGGGGGCGATCGCATTCACGGTGACGCCGTGTCCGGCCCACTCGTTCGAGAGCGCGCGGGTGAGGCCGGCGATGGCCGACTTGGACGCCGCATAGCCGGGAACGTTGAGCCCGCCCTGGAAGCTGAGCAGCGATGCGGTGAAGATGATCTTCCCGCGGCCGCGGCCGACCATGCCGCGGCCCACCGCCTGGCTGAGCGCGAACTGGCTGGACAGGTTCACCTCGAGCACCCGGTCCCACGATTCCAGCGGATGCACCATGGCCGGCGACCGCTCGATCGTGCCGGCGTTGTTCACGAGGATGTCCACGGGGCGATCCAGGCCGTCCAGCCAGTCGGCGAAGGCGAGCACGGCGTCCCGGTCGGTGAAGTCCACGGCCCGACCGGTGAAGGAGCGCCCGAGCGCGGTCACGCGTTGTTCGATGGCACTCCCGGCGGTCTCCAGGGTGGCGCTGACGCCGATGATGTCGGCGCCCGCGCCCGCGAGCGCCTCGGCCATCGCAAAGCCGATACCGCGTTTGGCGCCGGTGACCACCGCGAGGGTGCCGGTCAGGTCGAACAGTGCCGTCACGCTCCGACCTCCGCCTGGCAGTCGATCAGGATCTTCATGGCGTGGCCGCGGGCGAGGGCCTCGAATGCGCCGGACGCGCGGCTGATCGGTTCGATCCGGGTAATCAGCAGGTCGGCGGGGATCACCCCACGAGTGAGCAGTTCCACTGCGGTCTCGTAGTCGGCGCGCTCGTAGACCCGGGCGCCGATGATTGTCAGTTCCCGCCAGAACACGCGCTGCAGATTCACCGGGCGGGGGTCGGGGTGGATGGCGACGATCACCAACCGTCCCCGTACCCGGGCCAGCTCGGTGGCGCCGAGCACAGCGGCAGCGGCGCCGGACACCTCGAACACCACGTCAGCGCCGACGCCATCGGTCCACTCGGCCACCCAGGCCACCTGGTCAACGACGCGCGGGTCGAGCACTGTGAAGCCCAGGTCGGCGACGGCCTGGCGGCGCCCGTCATCGAGCTCGACCACGACCACGTCGCCGCCGAACTCCCTGGCAGTGGTGGCGATCAGCACACCGATCGGGCCGCCGCCGATCACGACGGCCTTTTCACCCGGTACCAGGCCGGAGCGCCGCACGTCATGCACCGACACCGCCACGGGTTCGACCAGGGCGGCGTGGTCGAGGCGCAATTCGGCGGGCAAGGCCACGAGGACGTCGACGGGCACGTTCCAGTACCCCTGCAGCGCACCGGGGGAGTCGATCCCGATGAAGTCGAGATTGTGGCAGATGTGCGGACTGCCGGCCACGCAGGCCGGGCAGGTGCCATCCCAGGCCAGGGGCATCACCGTGACGGCGTCCCCCACGCTCCAGCCGGCCACGTGGTCGCCGAGTGTAGCGATGGTGCCGCTCATCTCGTGGCCGAGGATGGCGGGAGTGGCCACGCGCTAGTCCATGTGACCGAGCAGGATGTGCAGGTCGGTGCCGCAGATGCCCGCATAGGCCACCTTGATCTGCACCATCCCCGCGGCCGGTGCCTGCGGCTCGGCCTCCCGGACATCGATGGTCTGATTGCCGACGTAGTTGGCTGTGAGCACAAGATCTCCTTTTATTCCTGAGTTGACCCGGTACCGCGCCACCGTCCCGGCCGAGCTGTGGGCCGAGCTGCGCGCTGCCGGGCTGCTTCCAGCCGACACCACGGCACCCCCGAATCTGTCAGCACCCCACCCTCAGGAGATCCCATGACCACCATCACGTCCGTCGACGTCGTCGACGTGCGCTTTCCCACATCGCTGAGCATGGACGGCTCCGATGCCATGAACAATCCTGCACACCGACGACCCCGAGCTGGCCGGGTACGGATTCACCTTCACGATCGGCCGGGGAAACGACATCTGCGTGCTGGCCGCCCAGCAGCGGGCGCTGCCGCTGATCGGGCAGGACGTCGACATCCTCGTCGGTGACCTCGGGGCCACCTACCGCGGCCTCACGTCGGACTCCCAGTTGCGGTGGCTCGGCCCGGCGAAAGGTGTGGAACACCTGGCCATGGCCGCCGTGATGAACGCGGTCTGGGACCTGGCCGCGCGGAAGGCCGGCAAACCGTTGTGGCGCCTGCTCGCCGAGATGGAACCGACCAGGGCCGCACGTATCGCCGAGCTCGAGGGCACCGGGTACCCCTGTTACACCACCAGCGCCGGCTGGCTGGGCTACTCGGACAAGAAGCTGCGCCGGCTCTGCCAGGAGGCCGTGGACTCGGGCTACCGGCACATCAAGCTCAAGGTGGGCAGCAACCTGGATGACGACATCCGTCGCCGGCGCATCGCCCGCGAGGTCATCGGCGACGACGCGAACCTGATGATCGATGCCAACCAGGTCTGGGATGTCCCGGAGGCCATCGAATGGGTCACCGCGCTCGCTGAGTTCAAGCCGCTCTGGATCGAGGAACCGACCAGCCCGGACGACGTGCTCGGCCACGCCGCCGTGCGCCGGGCGGTGGCGCCGATCGGAGTCGCCACCGGAGAGCACGGCATGAACCGCGTGCTGTTCAAGCAGATGTTCCAGGCCGAGGCCATCGACTTCTGCCCGCACGCCGGCGGCGTCGGCCTGTGTGAACTGGTGCAGCACCGGTCCGCTTTCGACTACGTGGCCGTCTCCGGCTCCCTCGACGGGCGGGTCACCGAGTACGTCGACCACCTGCACGAGCACTTCACCGACCCGTGCATCGTCGAGAACGGTGCATACCGACTGCCCGCACTGCCCGGTTACAGCGCGCAGATGCACGCCGACTCGGTGGCTCGGTTCGCCTTTCCCGACGGCGGCTACTGGTTGTCGACGGGCTCGGGCAGGGCCTCGGCCGAGGTTGTGGAGTCTGCCGCGGTCTGAGTCCGCAGGAAGTCTTCCACGGCGAGCAGGTGGACTCCCATGCGCAGGCGGGCGGTGTCCGGGTCGTGGTTCGCCACGGCACGGAGCACCGCCCGGTGCTCGGCGTGCGTGGTGTGCTCGGCGCCATCCTCGCTGATCGCTCGCCACATCCGGCCGCGCACGGTGCGGCTGGCCAGGGCCTCGATCAGGGCTTCGAGCGCCGGGTTGCCCGAGGCCCTGGCGATCACCCGGTGGAAGGCGATGTCGGCATCCATGATGGCGTCGTGGTTGACCTCCGAGCCCGCGAGCAGCGGTTCGACGATTGCCAGAATCGCCTCGGCCTCCGCGATCGTCGCCGGATCGATGCGCACGGCCGCCTGCGCGGCGGCCTCGGATTCGAGCGCCCGCCGAACGGATTGAAGGTGCACGCTTCCTTCCGGGGTCTGCAGGTCCACCAGGAACCCCATCGGCGCCAGGAGCAGGCTGGAGTCCAGGGAGGTGACATAGGTTCCGTCACCCTGCCGGGTCTCCAACACTCCCATGATGCAGAGCGCGCGCACTCCCTCGCGGAGCGAGCCGCGTGAGACGCCCAGCTCGGCGGCGAGGTCCTTCTCGATCGGGAGGCGGGCTCCGGCACGGAGCACACCGGTGATGATCATCCGTTTCACCCCGTGCACCACCACGTCGGTCTGCGAGTGCGCCACGTGCGGGGAATCGGCCGGGGTAGTCATCGGATCATTTTACTCGCAGCCCGCCGGTCGTGTGCGGTGAGCCGTGAAGTTGCTGGGAGTTGAGCCAGAGTGACTCAAGTCTGCGTCGCTCGGCTTGACTCGATTTTCGGCCGGTGCCACACTTGAGTCTGCAACACTCAAGTCTTAGAAACAGGCCTTGAACCCAATTCTTTTGAAGGAGATACTCTCACATGGCTCGTGCAGTCGGCATTGACCTCGGAACCACCAACTCGGTGGTGGCCGTACTCGAGGGTGGAGAACCCACCGTCATCGCAAACGCTGAAGGCTTCCGCACCACGCCTTCCGTGGTCGCGTTCACCAAGGACGGCGAGGTACTGGTCGGTGAGACCGCCAAGCGCCAGGCGGTCACCAACGTGGACCGCACCATTTCGTCGGTGAAGCGCCACGTCGGCACCGACTGGACCGTCGGCATCGACGACAAGAAGTACACCCCGCAGGAGATTTCCGCCCGCATCCTCGCCAAGCTCAAGCGCGACGCCGAGCAGTACCTGGGCGACAAGGTGACGGATGCCGTCATCACCGTCCCCGCCTACTTCAACGACGCCGAGCGCCAGGCCACGAAGGAAGCCGGCGAGATCGCCGGCCTCAACGTGCTGCGCATCATCAACGAGCCCACCGCGGCCGCCCTGGCCTACGGCCTGGACCGCGGCAAGGAAGACGAGCTCATCCTGGTCTTCGACCTCGGTGGCGGAACCTTCGACGTCTCCCTCCTCGAGGTGGGCAAGGACGACGACTTCAGCACCATCCAGGTGCGCTCGACCGCCGGCGACAACCGCCTCGGCGGCGACGACTGGGACCAGCGCATCGTCGAGCACCTGATCAAGCGCTTCAAGGACTCCACCGGCGTCGACGTGTCCAAGGACAAGATCGCCAAGCAGCGCCTCAAGGAAGCCGCGGAGCAGGCCAAGAAGGAACTCTCCTCGAGCATGTCCACCAGCATCCAGCTGCCCTACCTCTCCCTGACGGAGAACGGCCCGGCCAACCTCGACGAGACGCTCACCCGCGCCCAGTTCGAGAAGATGACCGAGGACCTGCTCGACCGCACCAAGAAGCCGTTCCAGGACGTCATCCGTGAGGCCGGCGTCAAGGTCGAGGACATCGCGCACGTCGTCCTCGTCGGTGGTTCCACCCGCATGCCGGCCGTGTACGAGCTCGTCAAGGCCGAGACCGGTGGCAAGGACCCGAACAAGGGCGTCAACCCGGACGAGGTCGTCGCCGTCGGCGCCGCCCTGCAGGCCGGCGTGCTGAAGGGCGAGCGCAAGGACGTTCTGCTCATCGACGTCACCCCGCTGAGCCTCGGCATCGAGACCAAGGGCGGCATCATGACGCGCCTCATCGAGCGCAACACGGCCATCCCCACCAAGCGCAGCGAGACCTTCACCACGGCCGACGACAACCAGCCGTCCGTGGCCATCCAGGTCTTCCAGGGCGAGCGCGAATTCACCCGTGACAACAAGAACCTGGGCACCTTCGAGCTCACTGGCATCGCTCCGGCCCCGCGCGGCATCCCGCAGGTCGAGGTCACCTTCGACCTCGACGCCAACGGCATCGTGCACGTCTCCGCCAAGGACAAGGGCACCGGCAAGGAGCAGTCGATGACCATCACCGGCGGAACCGCGCTGGGCAAGGAAGACATCGAGCGCATGGTGCGCGAGGGCGAAGAGCACGCCGCGGAGGACAAGCGCCGCCGCGAAGCCGCCGAGACCCGCAACACGGCCGAGCAGCTCGCCTACTCGATCGAGAAGCTGATCAAGGAGAACAACGACAAGCTGCCCGAGGACGTCAAGTCCGAGGTCCAGGGCGACGTCGACGCCCTGAAGTCCGCTCTCGCCGGCGACGACGACGACGCGGTGAAGACCGCGTACGACAAGCTGAACGAGAGCCAGGGCAAGCTCGGCGAGGCCATCTACGCCTCCAGCCAGGCGGATGCCGCTGCCGGTGAGTCCGAGACGGCCGCGCCGGCAGACGACACCAAGTCGGATGAAGACGTTGTCGACGCCGAGGTTGTCGACGACGAGGACGAAGCGAAGAAGTAATGGCCGACTCCACGCGTCCGGACGACCACGTTCCGGAAGAAGAGTCAGCCGCCGCTGCCCGGGCGCCCGAGTCGGGCGCCCCCGCGGCGGAGACCGACGCTGAAGCCGAACTGGCCGCAGCGGTCGGCGCGACCGAGGCCTCGGAGGTGAAGCAGGGCGATGAGCCCGACACCGACGACGCCGCGAGCGCCGAAGGCATCGAGGAAGACGAGCTGACCGTGCAGGACATCCTGGACGCGGCCGACCTTGAAGCCTCCGACCCGTCGAGTGAGCACCTCGCCGACCTCAAGCGGGTCACCGCGGAGTACGCGAACTACCGCAAGCGCACCGAGGCCAACCGGGAGATCGAGCGCGAGCGCGTCACCGGAGAGGTCGCCAAGGTGCTGCTGCCGGTGCTCGACGACCTGTACCGGGCCGAGAAGCACGGCGACCTCGAGGGCGATTCCGCCTTCGCGACCATCGCCGCGAAGCTGCGCGCCAGCACGGAGCGGATCGGTCTCAAGCCGTACGGCTCCGTCGGCGACGTGTTCGACCCCACGGTGCACGAGGCCATCTTCCAGCAGCCCAGCGCTGACGTGGAGGTGGAGACCGTCGGCGATGTGGTCGAGACCGGCTACTACCTCGGATCCTCGCTGTTGCGGGTGGCCAAGGTCGTCGTGCAGGTACCGAGCGATGGCTAGCCAGGACTGGTTCGACAAGGACTTCTACAAGGTTCTCGGGGTCAGCAAGGACGTCTCCGCGGCCGACCTGAAGAAGGCTTACCGCAAGCTCGCGCGCAAGTACCACCCGGACTCCAATCCGGGCAACGCGGCGGCGGAGGCCAAGTTCAAGGAGATCAGCGAGGCACACTCGGTGATCGGCGACCCCGAACAGCGTAAGGAGTACGACGCCGTGCGCGCCATGGGCGGTGGAGCTCGCTTCACCGCCCCTGGCCAGGGTGGCCAGCAGGGTGGGTTCGATGACGTCTTCGGCGGCATGTTCGGTGGGGGTGGCGCCCGGCAACAGGGCTACTCCTACGAGCAGGCCGGTTTCGACGACATCCTCAGCGGCATGTTCGGGCGGGGCGCCCAGGGCGGCGGTGGCCGGTTCGGCACCTCCACCGGGGGTTTCCGCGGCCAGGGCGGGCCGACCCGGGGACGTGACGTGATCGCGTCCACCACGGTCGACTTCATCACGGCCACCCAGGGCGACACGATCACCCTGCAGACGCAGGAAGGCCGGCCGATCAAGGTCAAGATCCCGGCCGGTGTCGCTGACGGTCAGAAGATCAAGCTGCGCGGGCAGGGGCAGCCCAGCCCGGACGGCGGCGAGAACGGTGACATCGTGCTCACCGTCACCGTGCGCAAGCATCCGGTGTTCGAACGCGAGGGCCTCAACCTGCGTGTGAACGTGCCGGTGACCTTCGTCGAGGCCGCGCTCGGCGCCACCATCGAGGTGCCCACCCTTGGCGGGCCCCCGGTGAAACTGCGCGTGGCCCCCGGCACCCCGAGCGGCCGCGTACTGCGGGTCAAGGGGCGCGGCGTCGTCACTCCCAAGGGCTCCGGCGACCTGCTCGCCGTGGTCCAGGTGGCCGTGCCGTCGCACCTCTCCAAGGATGCCGAGGAGAAACTGCTCGCCTTCAGCGAGGCCCTGCCCAAGGAGAACCCGCGCGACGAACTGTTGCACCGGGCCAAGGGATAGTCGACCGCCATGGACGAGAACACCCGGGTCTTCGTGATCAGTACTGCCGCAGAGCTTGCCGGGATGCACCCGCAAACCCTGCGGCAGTACGACCGTCTGGGACTGGTCAGCCCCGGCCGCACCCCGGGTCGCTCGCGTCGCTACTCGATGCGCGACGTGGCCCGGCTGCGGGAGATCGCGGACCTGGGCGCCCAGGGCGTGAGCCTGGAAGGCATCCGGCGCATCCTCGCGCTGGAAGATGCCGTGCGCACCCTGCAGACCCGGGTGGGCGATCTCGAAGCGGCCCTGGCCGACGAGCTGCTGAACCGTCCCGGTCGCCGCGTGTTCGCGGCCGGTCCGGCCGGCGACGTCATCTCGATGCGCGCCGGCACCCGCACCCGCCGCTCCAACCAGATCGTGATCTGGCGCCCCCTCGAGAAGTAGCTCGCGGTCAGGCGGGCGCTGCCGTGAGCGCCTGCAAGCCGGTCACTCGCAGCAGATCGAGTTTCTGTTCGTCTGCGCTGCCGGGCACGACCGTGTAGACCACGATGCGCAGGTCGCCGCCGGGCACGGTCAGGACGTCGCAATCGACGGTGATGGGTCCGACAGCGGTCCCGGTGACGGTCTTCCGGCTCGAGCGGTGCTCGGCGACGCGTGCTTCGCCCCAGCGGCGTTCGAAGTCGCCCGACGCGGTGCGCAGCCGCGCCACGAGCTGCGCCAGGGCGGCGTCGTGCGGGTACTGGCCCACGGCCGTGCGCAGGTCGGCGGTGAGATCGCCGGCGAGGTCCTCTTCGTGTTGGGCGTCGAATTCCACCCCGTCATGCCCCCAGATGAAGTGCCGCCAGACCAGATTGCGTTCGATTCCGACATAGCGCGACGGGTCGCCGGTCAGCGCGGCCCAGAGCGGGTTCCACAACAGGATGTCGTGGGAGGCGGTGAACACGGCCATCGGCACGTCTCCGAGCCTGTCGACGATCCGTTGCACCCCCGGGGTGACGTGTTGAGGGACCGTGCCCCGCGCCGGAGGGGCGACACCGGCGACCCTGTAGAGGTGGTCACGCTCGGCCGGGGTCGCGCGCAGGGCCAGGGCCAGGGCGCCGAGTAATTGCGGGGACGGGTTCACCGCCCGGCCCTGCTCGAGTCGCACGATGTAGTCCACGCTCACGCCGGCGAGGGCGGCGAGCTCCTCCCGGCGCAGCCCCGTGGTGCGGCGCCCGGCGTCGGCCGGCAGCCCGACATCCGCCGGTCGTACCCGGTCGCGCCACGCTCACAACCGCGCCGGCCGCATCGAGTATTGAGCGGAGGGCGGGAGTCGGGCCAGAGCGTGAGCTTCTGAGCGGGCGGCGACTGAGACGTAGACTTGGTCAATGGAATTGCGCCAGCTAGAGCACTTCGTGACGGTCGCCGACGAACGTCACTTCACCCGGGCGGCCGAGCTGCTGCACATTTCGCAGTCCGGCCTGTCCGCGTCGATCCGGGCCCTGGAGATCGAACTGGGCACCTCCCTGTTCATCCGCAGCACCCGCCGGGTCGAGCTCACGGCAGCCGGCCAGGCGCTGCTGACGGATGCCCTCCGCACGCTGGCCGCCGCCGCCGCGGCCCAGAACGCCGTCGCCGCGGTGCGCGGCCTGGTGCGCGGACGCCTGACCGTCGGCGCGGAGCCGTGCCTCGGCTCCGTCGACCTGCCGGCCGAACTGGCCCGCTTCCGCACCGCGAACCAGGGCGTCGAGGTGCGGCTGCGCCAGGTGGGCTCCGTGGAACTCATCGAGGGCGTCGCCAGCGGCACCACCGATGTCGCGCTCGTCGTCGTCACCGGTGACATCCCGCCCGGAGTGCGTCTGCACCCGCTGAGCAGCCAGAAAATGGTGGTGCTCTGCCACCCCGACCACCCCGTCGCGGCGCTGGCCGAGGTCGACCTCGAGACCCTGCGGGGCGAGCCGCTCATCGGCTTCCAGGCCGGCTGGGGTGCGCACATGCTCGCCCGGCGGGCGTTCGCCGCGGCCGGGTTCGAGTACCGCGCGGCCATGGAGGTCAACGACGTGCATCCGCTGCTCGAATTGGTGGGCTACAACCTGGGCGTGGCGATCGTGCCCACCAGCTTCGCGTTGAAACGGCCCGAGGACCTCGTGGCCGTGCCGCTACCGGCCACCGTGCCCGAGTGGACGGTGGCCGTGGCGGTGGCCGACGAGCCCAGCCCGGCCGCGTCGGCCTTCCTCGACCAGCTCCTCGAGGACGTCGCCGCCGCGGTCGTGCCGACGGCAGCAGACGTGGTCGGTTCGGCCGCCTGACCTGCTAGAAGGCGAGCGGGATGGTCTCGGAGAAGATGGTCTTCACCGGCACCGCGGCGATGATCTCCCGAATGCGCCCCGCGCCTTCCGGGGTGGTGCGCCATTCGGCGTACGCGTCGTGGTCCGCGGCCGACGCCCACTTCTCGACGACGATGATGTGAGCCGGGTCGGCGTCGTCCACGATCACCTCGAGGCCCTCGTTTCCCGGCCACGCGCGGGTGGCGGCGAGCGTTTCGTTGAGAATGGCCGGCACGATGTCGAGCGTGGCGGGGTCGAGCTGCAGGTCGAGGTGGACGATGGCGGTCATAAAAGCTCCAGAGGTAGGTGGGTACTCGGTCAACACGGCAGTCGGGGAGGAATCCCCGCGGTACTGGCTCAGGCCGCGGCGAGGGCGGCCAGCTCGTCGGCCGTGAGGGCGAGGTCGGCCGCCTGGGCCGAGTCCCGGATGCTCTTGGGCCGGCTGGCGCCGGGGATCGGGATCACGCGCGGGGAGGCGGCCAGGTGCCAGGCGAGCGTGACGACCTGCGGGCTGACGCCGCGCTCATCCGCCACGCGCTGGAACGGCGCGAAGCGGGCGCCGAGCTCGCCGGCGGACTTGATGCCGCCCAGCGGGCTCCAGGACAGGAACGCGACCCCGAGCTCGGTGCAGAGGTCCAGCTCGGCCTGGCTGCTGCGGAACGCGGGCGAGTACTGGTTCTGCACGCTGGCCAGCCGGCCGCCGAGGATCTCGTAGGCCTCGCGGATCTGCTCCGGGGTGGCGTTGGAGATGCCGGCGAGGCGGATGACGCCGTCGTCGAGCAGGTCGCGGATGGCGCCGATGGAGTCGGCGTAGGGCACCGCGGGGTCGGGCCGGTGGTGGTGGTACAGGTCGATGGCGTCGCCGCCGAGTCGCTTCAGCGACGCCTTCGCGGCCTCCTTGAGGTACTCGGGCCGGCCGTCGACGTACCAGGTGCCGTCGCCGGGGCGCAGGTGACCACCCTTGGTGGCGACCAACACCCGGGAGGTGTCGCCGCCCCAGGAGGCGATGGCCTTCGCGAGAAGCGACTCGTTGTGGCCCACCTCGTCGGCGTGCAGGTGATACGCATCCGCGGTGTCGAACAGGGTCACGCCCACCTCGAGGGCGGCGTGGATGGTGGCGATGGAACGGGCTTCATCCGGCCGCCCCTCGATCGACATGGGCATGCCGCCCAGGCCGATGGAGCTCACGGTGCGGTCGCCGATCTGTCGGGTCTTCATAGGGTGTCCAATCTGGTGAAGCGGATGCCCAGGCAGCGGTGGCCTGGGCAGGGCTAGGAACGGGAGGAGTGCGCGCTTGCGAGCCGGTCGAGGGTGTCGTTCAGCGCCGCGTTGACCACCTGCTGCTCCGGATGCTCGTCGTACCAGGCGATCGCCTCGCGAAAGCCGAGCGCGACGGGGGTGGTGCAGACGAAGTCGGGAACGAGCGCCTTCACCTTGCTGTTGTCGAAGATCACGGAGTGCGACCTGTCGCCGAGCAGCCCTCCGCTCCACTCCGGGTTCTCGGCCGCCATGGCGTCACTGGTCACGTGCACGATCTTCGGCGCAGGGGCGCCGGCGGCGCGGGCGTACTCGGCATAGATGGCGTCCCAGGGCAGGTACTCGTCCGAGGTGATGGTGAAGCTGTGGCCCACGGCCTGGGACCGGCCGAACAGGCCCACGAGCGCCTTCGCGAAGTCGCTGCTATGCGTGAGCGTCCAGAGCGAGGTACCGTCGCCGTGCACCACCACCGGCTGACCGGTGCGCATCCGGTGAATGTCGGTCCACCCGTTCAACAGGGTGATCTGGGTGCGGTCGTAGGTGTGCGACGGCCGGATGATCGTGACCGGGAAGCCCTGCTCGCGGCAGGCCTCCCACAGAGCGTCTTCGCAGGCGATCTTGTCCCGCGAGTACTGCCAGAACGGGTTGTGCAGCGGCGTGGACTCCCGGATCGGTAGCGCGGCCGGTGGCTTCTGGTACGCCGAGGCCGAGCTGATGAACAGGTACTGGCCGGTGCGACCGGCGAACTGGGCGATGTCGGCACGCACATGCTCGGGGGTGAACGCCACGAAGTCCACGACAACGTCGAAGTGGCGCTCGCCGAGGGCGGCGCTGACCGCCGCAGCGTCGCGCACGTCAGCGGTGATGAGTTCCGCGTCGGCGGGCAGGTCCCGGAGCCGGGACTGACCCCGGTTGAGCACGGTCAGCCGGTGGCCGCGGGAGACCGCGAGGCGGGCGGCCGCGGCGCTGATCACGCCGGTGCCGCCGATGAACAGCAGGTTCAGACCCGGCACGGTACTCACCAGGCGTAATCTTCCGGCGCGGTCCTGTAGCCGGGGAAGATCTCGTCGAGCCGGGTGAGCGCAGCCTGGTCGAGTTTCACGGTGACGGCACGGAGGCCCGCCTCCAGCTGCTCCATGGTGCGTGGTCCGATGATCGGCGCGGTGACCGCGCTCTGGTGCATCAGCCACGCCAGGCCCACATCGCCCGGTTTGTGGCCGAGCTCGGCGCAGAACGCCTCATACGCTTCCAGGGCCGGCCGGTTCTTCTCGATCTTGGCCGCGGAGTCCGCCGACACCCGCCGGCCGGAGTCGTTCTGCTTCTGCAGCACCCCGCCGAGCAGGCCGCCCTCCAGCGGTGACCACGGCAGGATGCCCATCCCGTTGCCCTGCGCGGCCGGGATGACCTCGCGTTCGATGTCGCGCTTGAGCAGGTTGTACAGCGATTGCTCGCTCACCAGGCCGGTGAGGTTTCGGCGGCGGGCCTCTGCCTGCGCGGTGGCGATGTGCCAGCCGGCGAAATTGCTGCTGCCGGAGTAGAGGATCTTGCCCTGCGCGACGGCGGTTTCCATCGCCTGCCAGATCTCGTCCCACGGGGTGTCCCGATCGACGTGGTGGAACTGGAACAGGTCGATGTAGTCAGTCTGCAGTCGTTTCAGGCTCTCGTCCAATGAACGACGGATGTTCAGGGCCGACAGCTTGCTGTCGTTGGGGCGGTCGGACATGTTGCCGTAAACCTTGGTGGCCAGCACGGTGTTCTCGCGGCGGTCGCCGCCCTGGGCGAAGTACCGGCCGAGGATGCTTTCCGTCGCGCCGCGGCCCTGCTTGGAACCGTAGACATTGGCGGTGTCGAAGAAGTTCAGGCCGGCCGCCTGGGCGGCATCCATGATCTCGAAGGAGGTGGCCTCATCGGTCTGCGGCCCGAAATTCATCGTGCCGAGGCAGAGACGCGAAACGGACAGGCCCGAACGACCGAGGTGTGTGTATTCCATGACCTCAGGCTGCTCCTGCTGCTGCGCGCTGTCCAACAGGAGAGATGGATGCGATCCATCACCCCGCCTTCTCAATCGCGCGGCCGCGCGGGATCAGTCGGTGTCGAGGGAGCCGGGTCGCCCGGAATCACGCGGCTGGCGGGTGGCCGTGACGGCGAGCAGGTCGAGTGACAACCGGGGATCGGGGCGAAGCGGCAGGTTCACCACGGCCCGGATCTCCCAGCGCACATGCAGGTTGCCGATGGACAGCGACGGCGCAGGCAGGCCGACGGGCGTCTGCACAGCGAAGGGCAGGTCGACCGCGGTACCGGCCGTCAGAGTTCCGGCCGGCCCCACCGTGACGGCGGCCACCACGGCTTCCGAGTGCCGGTAGCCCTCGGACTCGCTCGCATCGGGGTTCGCCTCCTGGCCGGGGCCGCCCCACACTTCCTCGCAGCGCACCAGCTGCACGCGAACGCCGCGGGTGGAGATGTCCTCGCGTGCGCGTACCCGCAGCACCCCGGTGAGTGGAGTGCCCGGTTCGAGCACCCGGGAGGAGAGGGCGATGAATTCGAGGGCGATCTGCCCGAGGTGTTCGTCGACCGGCGGGTGGGCGATATCGGTCGCGCTGGTCTGGCCCCAGGACTGCACGTCGATCAGGCGTTCCCGCTTGATGATCTGGCCGTTGGCGGCGTGCAGCACGCAGCGCACCGACCATCCGATGTCGATAAGGTCACCCCGCACCGATGCGAGGCCGTCCTCGGGAATGCTCAGGCTCTCTGACAGCACCCGGGTCTGCCCGGCCGGCATGGCCCCGGGGGCGGACACCCTCACTGCTGTGAGCACCTCGCTGGACCGCTCACGGGCGGGAAACACGCCGCCGTAGATGTTGCCGCGGCCGTAGGTGTAGTTGACCTTGCGGATCAGGGCGATCTCGGCCCGTTCGATCAGTGCGGGGCGAAGAGCGGTGATCCGGACCCGGACCCCCAGCGAACTGCCTTCGATCACCACTCCGTCCACCGGAGAGAGTTCGACCGAAACTTGTACTGCCGTGTCGGTTGTTATGACCGCCATGTCGCACCAGACTTCCTGTTACCCGTTGCCATTGCCCCAGAAGGGGTCAACTTACGCACAGTAAAGCCGGGGTGGCCCCCACGTTCAAGGGGATTGACTTGCCCGACGCCGTCTGCTTTCCGGCGCAACACCCCGGTTGGGTCAGCGGATGCGCAGTTCCGCCACCGTGGGCGGGGTGGCGCCGGGTCGGGAGACAGTGATCGCGGCGCTCGCCAGGGCTGTTCGGCCCAGGCGCCCGAGGTCAGCGGCACCGAGCGCGTTCTGCAGGATCGGGTCGATGGAGTCGCCCACGAGAATGGCGTAGAGCAGCCCGGACATGAACGAGTCGCCGGCTCCGATGGTGTCGACGACTGTCACCGGATGCGCGGCGAGTTCCGTGGTGGCGCCGCCAGCGCGGAGCAGGGCGCCGTCCCCGCCGCGGGTGATCGCGAACAGCGCCACCCCCGCCGCGGTGTAGTCCCGCGAGATCTGGTCGAGGCTCCGGCCCGGGTACAGCCAGGCGGCATCCTCGTCGCTCATCTTCACCACCTGCGCCACCGCGGCGAGCTCCTCGACGGCGCGCACCACGTCGTCGCGGGAGCCCATGATGCCCGGTCGCACGTTGGGGTCGTAGCTGAGTAGCGTGCCGGCCGGGGCGGTGGTGAAGGCGCGGTGCACGGCCAGGGCACCGGGCTGCAGGGTCGCGGCGATGGAACCGGTGTGGATGAGGGTGCACGGCGCCGGCAGCGCCAGCTCCGGCAGGTCCCAGCGCAGGTCGAAGTCGTAGTCGGCGGCGCCGGCCGCATCCAGGACGGCCGTGGCGCTGGAGGTTGCGCTCGCCGTGACCGACCCGGGCAGCAGGGCCACGCCCGCTCCGCGGAGGTGGTCGGCGATGATCTCGCCGAACGGGTCGGCGCCGATCTGGGTGACCAGCGTGGTGGGCACCCCGAGCCTGCCGAGCCCGTACGCCACGTTCATCGGGCTGCCGCCGGCGTGGCTGACCGGGTCGGCGCCCGGGCGGCGCACGATGTCGATGAGGGCTTCGCCCATCACGAGGGCGTGGGTGTGCGCGGCGATCTGGCGGTCAGCAGTCATGGCCCCATTATCCCCAGCCGGCTCGCCAACTGTTGCCCGTGCGGACATTTGCGCCCGGTGCGCCGGGTGCAATTGTCCGATTCGGCGACAGTTGCGCGGCTGACCGGCGGGAACCTACCGGCGCACGCTGTAGCCCAGGTAGACGACTCCGTTGCGGAAGGCGTACTCGTCTTTCAACTCGAGCTCGACGCGCAGGCCGTCCGGCAGGAAGCTGATCCCGCCACCGACGACAACGGGGTTGATGAACAGCTGGACCTCGTCAATGAGTCCGGCAGTGAAGGCCTGCGCGGCCAGGTGCGGGCCACCGATCGACAGGTGACCGGATGCCGATTCCTTGAGTGCCCGTACCGCATCCGGGTCGAAGGTGCGCTCGATGCGGGTGCGCCGGCTCGCCGGTTCGGCCAGGCGGCTGGAGTAGACGATCTTGTCGGCGGCTTGCCAGATCGCGGTGTAGTCGCGCATCACGGCGGGCAGCTCGTCGTCGCCCTGGTGCATGGTTTCCCAGGCCACCATCACGTCGTACAGTTTTCGCCCGTAGAGGTAGGTGCCGACCGAACGCTCCAGGTCGTTGACAAAGGTGTGCACTTCGTCATCCGGGGCGCCCCAGTCGAAGTTCCCCTCGGCGTCGGCCACGTAGCCGTCCAGTGAGGTGATTGCGGTGTAGATGAGTTTCGCCATGGTGCGTGCCTCCTGCGCCCTGACGCTACTCCGGTCGCCCGGTCGCGGCCAGGCAGGAGGCGGCGCAATACGGCGTTAACGCCGCGTCACCTTTCGGGAAATGCGCCGCCACTGGAATGGGTTCTGACAAACGACGAAGGGCAGGGCATCCGAATGTTCCACATGGGCTGGTTTCTCAACTACACGGTTCCGGGCTGGGGCAAGGACTGGTCAGGTGAGCCGGCCAGGGACTGGACCAGCCCGGACCTCTATATCGAGCTCGCCAGGGCGATGGAACGCGCCCGCTTCGACTACATGATGCTCGAGGACGGCTCGTTCATCCCCGACGCCTACCAGGGCACCGCGGAGTACTACCTCGCGAAGGCGGCGCACGCGCCCAAGCACGAGCCGGCAATCCTGGTGCCGCTGCTGATGCAGGCCACCCGGCACCTCGGCGTGATCATGACCATTGCCACCCCGTACTACCCGCCGTTCGCCGCGGCCCGGCTGATGGCCAGCCTCGACCACCTCTCCAACGGTCGCGCCGGCATCAACCTGGTCACCGCACACAATGTGCGCACCGCGCAGAACTTCGGCCGCGACGAGCATTACGAGCACGACCTGCGCTACGAGATGGCCGACGAATGGATCGACCTGGTCAACCAGCTCTGGACGTCGTGGCAGCCCGACGCCGTGATCGCCGACTACGAGAGCGGCATCTACGCGGACCACGCCAAGGTGAACGCGGTGAACTTCGAGGGCAGGTTCTACAAGTCCCGCGGACCGCTGAACACCATCCCGTCCCCGCAGGGCCGCCCGGTGGTCTGCCAGGCCGGCGAGACCCACGACGAGGCCGTGGCCAAGAAGAAGCGCATCGACGCCACCACCGTGGAGGACGTCCTCGCCCGGATCTCCTGGACCAGTGGGATCGACTTTTCACAGTTCGACCTGGACGCCCCGTTGCCGACCATCAACACGGATGCGGCGTCCTCCACCACCCTCGGCATGCTGCAGGGGTCAGATCCCACCACCACCCTGCGTGAGATCGCCCAGCGGCCCGTGCGCCTCGGCTCGCTCGAGGTGAGCGGAACCGTCGACGAGGTCGCCAGCGTGATGGACGAGGCCATGCAGGAGGTCGGCGGCGACGGGTTCCTGATCGCCGGCCAGCTCTCCCGGCGCTACATCAGCGAGGTCGCCGACGGCCTGGCCCCGGTGCTGCGCCGCCGCGGCCTGATCCGCAGCGAATACACCGGAGCCACGCTCCGCGACAACCTGAGGGAATTTTAGATGTTCCACATGGGCTGGTTCCCGGGTTACGGCTTCGGTTCCTACGGCTGGAACCAGCAGTGGTCGGGCAATGCCGCGGCCGACCTGGCGAACCCGCAGTTGTTCATCGACCTGGCCACGTCGCTGGAGCGGGCGGGGTTCGAATACATGATGATGGAAGACTCCTCGGTCATTCCGGACACCTTCCGCGGAACCATGGAGGAGTCCCTGCGCGCCGGCATCGTGCGAGTGGACCCGATGCCGCTCATCCCGTTGCTGGCCGCAGCCACCAAACACCTCGGCATCGTGGCCACCGCCGCCACCACCTTCTACCCGCCGTTCCTGGCCGCGCGGCTGCTGACCACCCTCGACCACCTCAGCCATGGTCGGGTGGGCGTGAACCTGGTGACCGCGAGCCCGGATGCGGCGGCGCAGAACTACGGCCTGGCCAAGCACTACGAGCACGACCTGCGCTACCGCATGGCCGACGAGTGGGTGCAGTCGGTCAAGGCGCTCTGGAACACCTGGGAGCCCGGCGCGCTCACCCTCGACGAGGAGAGCGGCATGTTCGCCGACCACACCAAGGTGCACCGGGCCGACTTCGACGGCGAGTTCTACAAGACGCGTGGACCGCTCAACACGGTGCCGTCGCCGCAGGGCCACCCGGTGATCTGCCAGGCCGGCGGATCCCCGGCCGGCATGGACTTCGGCGCAAAGCATGCCGACACCATCCTCGCCTCGGCCGACGGTCCGGCCGGCATGAAGCGCTACCGCGACGTCATCTCGCGGCGCATGATCGGCTTCGGCCGGGAAGACGTCAAGGTGCTGTTCTTGGTGGAGCCGGTGCTCGCCGACACGGATGCCGACGCGATCGAGAAGAAGCGCCGCATGGATGCCGCGAACGAGGGCAACATCGAGGCCTCGCTGATGCGGATGTCGTACATCTCCGGCCTGGACTGGTCGAAGTTTGCGCTCGACGAGGAGATTCCAGACCTCACCGGCAAGCACAACGGGCACCAGAGCGTGGTCGACGACTTCCTCAAGGCGGCGGAGGGCAAGACCCTGCGCGAGGCACTGGCGTCCCAGCGCCGGGGCACGGTATCCGTCACCCTCGTCGGCTCGCCCGAGACTGTGGCCGGGCAGATGGACGAGGCGATGCAGGAGGCCGGCGGCGACGGTTTCCTGGTCGCGATGCCGGTGACCCGCAAGAACATTACCGAGGTCTGCGACGGCCTCGCCCCCGCGCTTCGTCGGCGCGGCCTCATCCGCGACAAGTACCTGCCCGGCACCTTTCGCGACAATCTCTTCGCGTATTAACTGCAGGGCTGAAAGATCCACATGGATCCCATTGTGCCCGACAATTTTCAGAAGTGGGGCGCCGGCCGCCCGTTACGGGAGGCCGCAGCGTCGGACGAGTTCGAGGCAGTGCCGCTCTGCGGCACCCCGGACACGGTCGCCGACCAGATGCAGGAGGTGTTCGAGGAGGTCGGCGGTGACGGCTTCCTGATCTTCGCCGGTGGCGGCGGCATGATCACCCGCCGTTACATCGACCAAGTCTGCGACGGCCTCGTTCCCGAACTGCAGCGCCGTGGCCTCGTGCGCGGCAGGCAGCCCGAGGGCTCGTTCAAGCAGCGCCTGCAGTCCAACGATTGACTGTGCCTTCATCGGTCACAACTATTGCCAGAACGGACAAATGCGCCCGGTACGCCGGGCGCATTTGTCAGTTGCGGGAACAGTCAGGCGGCGAAGACATCGCGGATCGTGACCGAGCGGAGGCCTGCCGTGGTGATGGCGCCCAGCAGTGCGGGCAACGCATCCTGCATCACATCAAGGTTGAGGTGGCCGATCACGATGCCGCCCGGGTGGAAGGCCACATCGGCCGAGGCGATCAGCTCCTCCGCGGTGCGGGTCGGCCCCTCGACGAGCAGACTGCTCCACATGGCCTGCACCGTGAAGCCGGCGCGCGCCGCCGCGGCATCCGTGCGGTCGTCGCGGGAGCCGTTCGGCGGCCGGAAATACGGCTTGGTGCTCAGGCCGTAGTGCTTCAGGAAGAACTCCTCGCTGAGCGTGAGTTCCTCGATTATTTCGTCGTCGGTGAGGTCGGTGAACTCCCGGTGCGACCAGGTGTGGTTGCCCACCTGGGCCTGCCCGCTGGCGACGAGCGGCCGCCACAGCGCGGCATGCTCGGCCCAGCCGGGGTAGCTGCCGCAGGGGAACAGGGTGACGCGCACCCCGGTCTCAGCCACGAACAGGCGAATCGACTCGGCGTTGGTGCCGTCGTCGACTGTCCACGCCACCGTGGTGCCGTGCGGGCGGGGCGCGCCGGTGTCTGTCATGACCCATACGCTAGGCGGCGGCTGTTTCGACGGATCGATCCCGTGTTGCCCGCGTATTGCGCCGCCCTCGCGTAATGCCACAGGTGCCATCGTGTAGCCGAGGTGAAATGCGCCGTTTCTAACCTCTCGTCATGGCAAACAAATTCCACCTCGGCTGGTTCCTCAACTTCTCCTCTCCGTCCTGGCTCGGCCAGTTCGACGGCAACAACGACGAGAGCTGGATCGACGGGGAGTTCTACGTCGACATCGTGAAGATGATGGAGCGCGGCAAGTTCGACTTCGTCATGTTCGAGGACTCGCTGATGGTCTCCGATGTGCACGGCGGCTCGATGGCGACCGACCTGAAGTACAACATGTACGCCCCCAAGCAGGACCCGCTGCCGCTGATGGCCAAGCTCGGCGAGCACACCAAGCACATCGGCCTGATCGCCACGGCATCAACGAGCTTCTATCCGCCGTTCATCACGGCCCGCATGTACGCCACCCTCGACAACCTCACCCACGGTCGCATCGGCTGGAACGTGGTGACCTCGAGTGAGGACCGCGCCGCGCAGAACTTCGGCCTTGACCTGCACTACGAACACGACGAACGCTATGAGATGGCCGACGAATACGAGGTCGTCAAGGGCCTGTGGAACTCGTGGGACCCGGGCGCTCTGGTGCGCGACCGCGACACCGGCGTCTTCGCCGACCACACGAAGGTGCACCCGATTGACCACGACGGCAAGTACTACAAGGTGCGCGGTCCGCTCAACATGATGCCCGGCCCGCAGGGTCAGCCCACGCTCTGCCAGGCCGGCGGCAGCCCGCGCGGCCGCGCGTTCGCCGCCAAACATGCCAACACCATCATCTGCTCCGCGACCGGCGTCGCCGAGATGAAGGCCTACCGGGACGACATCCGTGCCCTCATGGTGGAAACCGGCCGCAACCCCGACGATTGCAAGGTGCTGTTCGTGGTGAGCCCGGTGCTCGATGAGACCGATGAGCTGGCCCAGGCCAAGGCGGCCCGACGGGCGACGATGACCCCGGAGGGCATGGACGTCTCCCTGGCCCATCTGAGCGCCCTGACCAATGTCGACTTCACCCAGTTCGATATGGATGCTCCCGTTCCCGAGATCACCACCAATGGTCACCGCACCACCCTTGAGGCATTCCTGCGCAAGGGCGGAGAGGCCGGCACCGCCACCCTGCGCGAGCTCGCCTCGATGCCGAGCCTGAACGCGGTGCCGTTCGTGGGCACCCCGGCCACCGTCGCCCAGCAAATGCAGGATGCGATGGAGCAGGTCGGCGGCGACGGCTTCCTGATCTCCGGCGCGCTCAGCCGCCAGGCTGTGGCCGAGATCGTGGACGGCCTGGTGCCCGAACTGCAGCGCCGCGGCCTGGCCGGCACCGAATACACCCACGCCACCCTCAAGGAGAACCTGCTCGACTTCTGAGGCGCGCAAGGTCCCGGTGCGAACGGGGGCCAGCGGGCATCCGCTCACCTGGGCTAGCCTCGGCAGCAGACGACGGGGGTTTCAATGGCTGGCAATGGCGGTAGCGGTATGCGAAAAAGGTTGATCGTGGCCGGGGTGATCATCCTGGCTGTGGGTGTGGTCGCCCTGCTCGCCGTGCCGCCGCTGCTGGCGGCAGCCGAGACCGAACCCGCCGCTACCGACGCTCCGCCACCGGACGCGTCGCCCACCCCGGTGATCTCGGCCACGCCGGTGCCGGAGAGCCGGCCCGCGCCGATCACGGAGGCGTTGACGCCGGAACAAGAGGCGGAGATCGAGGCGCGACAGGGGCCGATCGGCACCGCCATCGAGCAGATCCGCACGACGTTCCCCGATGACTACGCCTACGGTTATATCGCCGACGAGGGTTTCGGCATGAGCTTCAAGGCCGACGCCCCACCGGTGGCCCTCGCCATTCTCGACGCGGTCGGCGACCCGTACGAGCTGCACGAGAATGTGGGTTTCACCGAGCTCGACATCCAGCCGCAGATCAGGCGCGTCACCGAGCTGGTGCAGAAGGCCGTGGGCGACCAATCCTTCATCACCGGGGCGAACGTTTTCACCGTGACCGTGGAGGTCGAGATCTACCCGGACTCCGGCACGAAGACCGACCACACCGTGCTCGAGGGCGCGGCCCTTCAGCAGCTGATCGACGACATCCGGCCCGAGCTGTACCCGGGCTTCGATGTCACGATCACCTCGGTACCCGGTGCTGGGATCGGCTGGTAGCCGGGCTTACCGCCGCCCCCGGCCAGGTCTACGCTGGCTGGGTCACAGGCCGCGCACGGAAGTGGGCCGCGTGCCGGAGCCCCTCGATCGGCCCACAATGCTGGGAGGGAACCATGTCCACCGCAACGCACACCCTGCAGGTGAAGTCGCATTCCTCACCCGACGAACGCCGCGCGCCCGAGAAGACCCTGTTGGAACTCGTCCACCTGGACGAATTCTCGATCGGGCGCATGACCATGCAACCCGGCTGGACGTGGGCGGACAACATCCAGCCCGTCGTGCACACCAACTCCTGCCAGCTGCTGCACGTGGGCTACTGCATCTCCGGCCGCTTGGAGACGACGCTCGACGACGGCACCAGCGCGAGCATCGAGCCCGGCGACTCCTACCTGATCCCGCCCGGGCACAACGCCCGCGTGGTCGGCGATGAACCGTATGTGGCGATCGAGATGCACAGTGCGGCGTCCTACGGCGTGCTGCCGCCCACGAGCTAGTCCGGCAGTGACTGTTCCCGATCCGGACAATTGCTGCCGGCACACCGGGCGCAATTGTCCGCTTCGGCAACAGATGGGGCAGACGGGCGCCGCCCGTCGGCGCCGGTCAGGCCGCGGAGGGGAGTTCGGCCAGGCCGGCCTCGATCGCCGCGATCACCTCGGGGGAGTCCGGCAGGGTGGTGGGGCGGAACCGGTGGATGGGGTCCGCGGGCGAGATCACGAACTTCTCGAAGTTCCACTTCACCTTGCCGGCCTTGCCCGCATCATCCGGCGTCTGGGTGAGCTCGGCGTACAGCGGATGCCGTGAGCCGCCGTTCACCTTCGTCTTCTCCATCAGCGGGAAGGTGACGCCGTAAGTGGTGGAGCAGAACTCGGCGATCTTCTCGCTGGAGCCGGTCTCACCGAGGGCGAACTGGTTGCAGGGGAAGCCGAGCACGGTGAAGCCCTGGTCGGCGTAGGTGCGCTGCAGCTGCTCGAGGGTTTCGTACTGCGGGGTGAGGCCGCAGCGGGAGGCCACGTTGACAACGAGCACGACCTTGTCGGCGTACTCGGCCAGCGAGGTGGTGGAGCCGTCGGCGGCGGTGAGCGGAATCTCGCGAATGTTCATGCCGCACCCAACTCCCAGCCTTGCGAGGCCGCGGGGCCGTACGGGTAACGGTCAGTGCCGCAGGAACGCGGCCCTGGCCACGAGGTAGAGGCCGAACGCGATCAGACCGGCGGCGACCAGGTTCAGCAGGATCGGCCCGGACTGCAGGGTGAGCAGGTATCGCAGCCCGGCGTCGAGGCCGCCCACCCAGCGGGAGTCGGCGAACACCGCCGCGGCGACCAGCAGCCCGCCCGTGACCAGGAACGCGACGCCCTTCGCGGTGTGCCCGAAGATACCCAGGGAGAGCACGATCACCTTGGTCGGGCCCCAGAGGTGACGCAGCTCCTCACGGAAGTTGCGGCGCACCCCGCGCCAGACCAGACCGCCGCCGATGATGCCCACCGTGCTGCCCACCACGAGCAGCAGGAACAGGCCGATCGGGCTGTCGACGATGGCGGCGTCGGCACGCCGCACGCTGTCAGCGCCGCCGGCCCGGGCGCCGAGGGCCACCCAGAAGGTGACCGTCCCGAGCAGGGCGAAGCCGAGCGCCTTGCCCACATTCAGCGACCGGCGGAACACCAGTACCCGCCGGTTGGGGGCGACGCTGAACGCGGCGTTGGTGCCCTGCCAGAGGGCCAGGCCCCACAACGCCACGGTCGACAGCCAGAGCACGGCGAGACCGCCCGGGCGAGTGGCGATGGCGCTGAGCGCGCCGAGCTGGTCGGCCTCGCCGGCGGCGCCGTTGGCGATCTGCAGGCCGATACCGCCGATCAGGGCGTGCACCAGGCCATTGGCGAGCAGGCCGATCCGGGCCGAGGCGCGTACGGACCGGCTGCGGTGGGCGCGCTGGGCGGCCTGCTTCATCCGCTCGCGGGCGTCGCCCGGCTGGTCCGCCTCGGAGTCGGCGGGAAGATTGCTCACGAGTGGACTACTCGAGCAGTTCGCGGATGTCGGAGGCGGTGAGCCCCTGGCCGGTGCCGCCCGTGGCGCCGTCGGTCATCACGCTGTCGAAGAGTTTGGCCTTAACCGCCTTGAGCGCCATCACCTTTTCCTCGATGGTGTCGGATGCCACCAGCCGGTAGACCATGACGTTCTTGGTCTGGCCGATGCGGTGGGCGCGGTCGACGGCCTGTGCCTCCGCGGCGGGATTCCACCATGGGTCCAGCAGGATGCAGTAGTCCGCCTCGGTGAGGTTGAGGCCGAACCCACCGGCCTTGAGGCTGATCAGGAACACCGAGGTGTCGCCGTTCTTGAACCCGTCGATCGCGGCGGCCCGGTTGCGGGTGCGGCCGTCCAGGTAGGAGTAGCTGACGCCGGCGGCGTCGAGGCGGGCGCGCACCTTGCTGAGATAGCCGGTGAACTGGCTGAAAATCAGGGTGCGGTGCCCCTCCGCGACGACGTCTTCGAGCAGTTCCATCAGCACATCGAGCTTGCTCGAGGGGATGTCGGCATATTTGTCGTCGTAGAGGCTGGCGTCCAGGCTGAGCTGGCGCAGCATGGTGATCGAACGGAAGATCTCGAACCGGTTCTGGTTGAGGTCGCCGAGCAGGCCGAGTACCTTCTGCCGTTCCCGCTGCAGGTGCATCTGGTACACCCGGCGGTGCCGGGGGTGCAGCTCGAGCTCGAGCACCTGCTCCTGCTTGGCGGGCAGGTCACTGGCCACCTGGTCCTTGGTGCGACGCATCATGAACGGGCGGATGCGCCGGCGCAGCTGGGTGAGCCGGTCGCCGTCGGCCTGGGTCTCGATGGGTCGCTGGTAGTACTCGGAGAACCGGGCGGCATTGGGGAACAGGCCGGGGGCGGTGATGGAGAGCAGCGACCACAGCTCCATCAGGTTGTTCTCCAGCGGGGTGCCGGTGATGGCGAGCTTGAACGGGGCCTGCAGGCGCTTGGCGCACTGGTGCGCCCGCGACTTGTGGTTCTTCACGAACTGCGCCTCGTCGAGCAGCAGGCCGGCCCAGCTGACGGCGTCGTACTCGTCGAAGTCCAGCCGGAACAGCGTATACGAGGTGATCACGACATCCGCCGTGGCCACGGCCTGGCCCAGTGAGGCGCCGCGCTTGGCGGTTGTCTCGGTGATGGCGGCGACCGAGAGACCGGGCGCGAACCGGGCGCATTCGGTGGCCCAGTTGTGCACCACACTGGTGGGAGCCACGACCAGGAACGGCTTGTTGTCGGACTGGCGTTCACGCGCGTCGACGATCAGGGCGATGGCCTGCAGGGTCTTGCCGAGTCCCATGTCATCGGCGAGCACCCCGCCGAGGCCGGTGTCGTGCAGGAAGCCGAGCCAGTCGTATCCGGTCTGCTGGTACGGGCGGAGGGACGCGTTCACCGCCGCGGGCAGCGGCCGGGTGGCGATCTCGGCGCCGTCGGCCAGGCCGGCGAGGGTGTCGCGCCAGGCGGCGGCCTCGGCTTCGGCGCTGCCGAGGTCCTGCAGCTCCTCCCAGAGGTCGGACTGGGCCCGGTTGATCCGCAGCGAGTCGTTCGGCGAGTCCTGCAGGCCGCGGGCTTCCTCGATGAGCCGGCGCAGCTGTTGCAGCTCGGGCCGGTCCAGACTGAAGTAGGTGCCGTCCTGCAGGATCATCAGTTCCTGGCCGGTGGCCAGGGCCCGGAACACCTCGTCGAACGGCACGTCGTCGCCGTCGACGGTGACCCGCACCGACAGGTCGAACCAGTCCCGGCTCTCCGAGCGGGCGGAGGTGGCGAAGGTGAGGGTGGGCGGGGCGGCGGCCTCGCGGTAGTCGGGGGCCTCACCGACGAACTGCACGAGGATGTCGTCGGCCGCGTCGAGTACCGGCAGAACGGTCTCGAGGAATTCGATCATGCGGGCGCCGTCGAGGGTGGCATCGGCGCGGAGCAGGCCGGGGGAGTCCGGGGCGCCGGCGGCGGCGGGTGCCGCATCGGCCTGGCCGGGCTGGGTCGCCGCGAACAGGGCGGGCAGGTGGGCGGGGAAATCGCGAAATATGCCGGTGACGGCATGCAAGATGCGGGCCTCGTCCGCGGTGTCCCGGTAGCCGGCCGGCGCGTGTGTGGTGGCGGCTCCGCGGAGGGGCGCGATCGTGGGGTCACCCGAGCTGCCGGCGCCGCCGGTGTAGTGCCAGTCCCAGTGCAGGGTGATGCGGGCATCCGCCTGGGCGCTGATCGACAGGGCCAGGACCGGGCGGGCGGTGTCGGGCAGGTCGAAGGATTCGTCGGTGCTGGTGAGCGAGAGTTGGCCGCGCAGGAACGGGTAGAAATCGGCCAGGAAGACGTTCTCCTCGTCGCGCGGCACGGTGATCGGGGTCTGCGACGAGGCGAGGACCCGCAGATCGCGGCCCACCGGACGGGCCAGCGGGGCGATGGTGAGGCGCAGGTCGGCGGTGTCGGGCGCCCAGGTGAACACGCCGTGCGCCGGGTCGCCGATGTAGCCCAGGGCGCTGCGGTCCAGGGTGCGCCCGTCCAGCGAGAGGGTGGGAAAAAGGGTGAGGCCGAACTCGCCCCGCCGGATGTCGAGGGACAGCTCCGCCGGATCCTTGGCGACGAGCACCGGGTCCTGCCCGGGCGTGGTGCCGATGAAGGGAATGCCGGCCTCACGGGCCTCGCCGAGCAGCCCCCAGAGGGCGCGATTGGCGAAGCCGTCCAAGTGCAGCCACGGGTCGGTGGTCACGTGGTAGCGCTGCCCCGCCGAGTACAGCTCGAAGAGGGCGCTGAGCACGCGCAGCTGGGTGCGGTTGAGCATGCCGCGCGAGTACGCGAGGTTGTCCCAGGTGAGATTGCCGCGGATCCACTTGCCCTTCTTGCCGCGCACCATGGGTCGTACGCCGAGGCGGGCCAGGGAGATCGCGGGGGCGGGCAGCCGGGCGGCGCGCGGGGGCGGCAGCAGCTCGAACTGCAGCGCAAGGGCGGTTCCGGTGGTCGGTTCGGCCTCTGGGGTGCGGGTGAGCGGAGCCAGGGCGCTCTGCCAGGTGGCGGGCGCGGCGGTGCGCGCCCGCTGGGCCAGTGCGGCGGCGTGCGGGGCGCGGGCGAGGTCGGCGGCGGTGGATCGGCTGGCCAGCAGCAGCGCGACGACGTGTTTGCAATTCAGGCCCACCGGGCAGCTGCAGGTGCCCGACGCGCGGACGACGGTGCCGCTGGCATCCTGTTGGAAGGTGACAGTGACGTCGTAGGGGCGTGCCTGGGTGCCGCCGACGGTGCCGAGCAGGCGGCTGCCGCCCAGCTGCCAGATCTGGTCTTCGACCCGGCCCTCCTTGGCATACCGCACCCCGCGCGAGTACGCCTGCGGCCCGACGAGGCGGGCGATCTGCAGGTCGCTGAGGTTGTGGGCCATGGGGTGCGGTTTCCGTGTCGGTTCGGTGAGCAGGGGTCTCTTATTGTCCCACGCCGCACCGGCCCTCGGGAGCCGTTCGAGTTCCGGGCCGGCCGGGCGGTCCTGGCCGGGTTCGGGCGGCTATTCTGAGCGGATGCCTGACTTCCCGTTCGAGAGCCTGCGGCGCCGGCCCGATGTCGAGGCGACGAACCTCTTCGCCGTCGACGCCAGCGACCGGCTGATCCTCGACGAGGCCGCGGCCGCGCTGGCCACGGCCGGCCCCGGCGAGGTCGTGGTGCTTGAGGACCACTACGGCGCGTTGACCCTCGCCGCCGCCGCGCAGCTAAGTGAGCGGCTGGACGTCCCCGCCGACATCCGCGTGTCCCAGGATGCCCTGTCGGGGCAGCGAGCCCTCAACCTGAACACGGCCCATCTGCAGGCCACCGTGCCCGGTCTGGCCGGGGCGTACCGGCACCTGCCACTGGCCGCTGAGTTGCTCAGCGGCGCCCGTCTGGTGCTGCTGCAGCTTCCTCGCAGCCTGGCCGCGCTCGATGAACTGGCCGGCGCCATCGCCCGGTTTGCTGCTGACGACGTGACCGTGGTGGCAGGCGGCCGCATCAAACACATGAGCGTGGCGATGAACGAGGTGCTGCGGCGGCATTTCGGTGAGGTGCAGGTGAGCCCGGCGCGGCAGAAGTCGCGCGTCTTGCTGGCGACGCAGCCGATCCGGCCGGCGTCGGGGGAGTCCGAGTGGCCGCGGTCGGTCGAGCACGCCGACCTCGGGCTCACGGTGAGCGCGCACGGCGCGGCGTTCGCGGGCACGACCATCGACATCGGCACCCGCTACCTGCTCGAATTCCTCGACCGCATGAAGCCGGGTGCCACGTCCGCGATCGACCTGGGCTGCGGCACCGGGGTGCTCGCCGCCGCGCTCGCCCTGCGCCGGCCGAGCCTGCAGGTGCTGGCCACCGACCAGTCCGCTGCCGCGGTCGCCTCGGCCGCGGCGACCATGCGCGCCAACGGCGTCGATGACCGGGTGCGGGTGCTGCGTGAGGATGCGTTGAGCGCGCAAGCGGATGCGTCGGCCGAGCTGATCGTGCTCAACCCGCCGTTCCACATCGGCTCGTCGGTACACGCGGGCATCGCGCTGAAGCTATTCGAGGATGCGGCCAGGGTGTTGCGCCCCGGCGGCGAACTCTGGTGTGTGTGGAACACGCACCTGGGCTACCGCCCGGCGCTCACCCGCATCGTGGGCCAGACCCACCAGGTGGGGCGCAACACCAAGTTCACGGTCACGGTCTCCACCCGCCGCTAGGCACGCGGCCTCGCAACTGTTGCCGAATCGGGCATCTGCACCCGGTGTGCCGGGACCAGTTGTCCGCAGCGGGAACAGTTGGCTGAGGGGAGGGGGTTCCGCGGACGGTCAGAGGGCGGCGAGGGCCCCGGCGTCGAGGGTGTCCGCGTCGAGGAGTTCGTTGTTGATGACGGTGGCGGTCCAGCCGGAGACCGGGTTGAACTGCACGACCGACATGGCGGCGTTCGTGATGGGCGGAATGTCCCGCTCGAGCGCGGCCATCAGGCTGAGCCGGATGAGCGTGCCGTGGCAGACCACGATGATCCGCGCGCCCGGGTAGTCCTCGGCCAGTTCCCGCAGCGCGCCCAGGCCGCGGCCCGACACGCTGTCCTCGGCCTCGGCGCCGCGGAACGAGCCGTAACTTCCGTCGACGCGCAACGCGTCGAGCTTGGGCCCGGCGGACAGCCCCTCGGCCGGTCCGTAGTTGCGCTCCACGAGTCCGGGCAGGTGCCGGATCACTTCCAGCTCAAGGTCGACCGCGATGATGTCAGCGGTCTCGGCCGCACGCGACAGCGGTGAGGCCACCACGAAGTCCCACTGGTACTGCGACAGCGGCGTGACAGCGTCGGTCGCCTGGCCGCGGCCGATGTCGTTCAGCGGCACGTCGGTCGCCCCCTGGATGCGCCCGGCGGCGTTCCAGTCGGTCTGGCCGTGGCGGACAAGGGCGAAGGTAGTCGTGGCAGTCACCGTCCTATTCTGCCTTGCGCGGCGGGGAAGCCCGGCACCGGGCTCCCGTCCGCCCTGCCCGGCCGCCACTCACGGCACATCCGTCAGCCGTCGCGCGAGGTGCCCTTGGTGAGGGTCTTGCCCTGGAAGAACGCCGGGTTGACCGCGCGCATGATGAACATCAGCACGATGCCGGCGATGAACAGCACCATCGCCAGGATGAACACCAGGCCGCCGCCGCCGATCTCTGAGCCGCTGCCGTACTCGGGATTGGTGCTGTCGATCAGGGTGGTGGCGAAGATCACGGCGAGGATGATGCCGCCCACAAGCGGTGCGAGCAGCTTGACCACACGCAGGCGAACGCCGTGACGCCGTAGTAGAAGCAGATCATGATGCCGAGGGTGAGGATGGTGTCGGTGAGCACGTCGGTGCTCAGCACCCGCATCACCGCGTAGAAGGCCCAGGCCACCACACCGGCGATGACGGTGGCGAATCCGGGTGACTTGAACCGGGGACTGATCGCGGCGAACCGCTGGGGGAACGCCTTGTAGTGCCCCATCGAGAGCATGGTGCGGGCCGGCCCGACGAAGGTGGACTGCAGCGACGCGGCCGAGCTGGACAGCACCGCGAGTGACATCAGGATGGCGAACGGGCCCATCACCGGTCCCGCCAGGGCGGCGAACACGTTGCCCTGGATCTCTTCGTTGCCCAGGCCCAGCTCGCCGGTGCCGACGCCGGAGAACATCAACGCCGCGACCGAGACCAGGATGTACAGAACGAAGATGATGCCCACGGTGAGCGTGGCCGCGCGGCCAGGCGTGCGCTCGGGATCCTTGGTTTCTTCGTTCATGGTGAGGGTCACGTCCCAGCCCCAGTAGATGTAGATCGACAACGACACCCCGGCGGCGAAGGCCGAGAAGGACGGGGCGAGGAACGGGTTGAACCAGGAGGCGCTGAACCCGAGGGTGTCGAAGGCGGTTCCGTCGGTGAAGTGGACGAGGGCAGCGATCCGTGACCTCGGGCTGTACAACACCCTGGCCGGGATCATCGTGCCATCGGTGATCACCGCGACCGGCATCTTCATGTTCCGGCAGTTCTTCATCACCGTGCCGGACGAGCTCATCGAAGCGGCCCGCATCGACGGCGTCAGTGAACTGGGCATCTTCTTCCGCATCATGCTCCCACTGGCCAAGCCGATCATCCTGACCCTGGCGATCTTCTCCTTCCAGTGGTGTTGGAACGACTACATCTGGCCCCTGATCGTACTGAACGACCCTAAGCAGTACACCATCCAGGTGGCCCTGCGCGGCCTCGTCGGCGCGGAGAACATCGACTGGACCGTGCTGCTGCCCGCATCTGTGATCTCGATCATCCCGCTTGCCATCATCTTCGGGATCTTCCAGAAGTACGTGATGAGCGCGGACCTCAACTCCGGACTGAAGGACTAGCCGTGGCTGGGACCGCACACACGGAGACCGAACTCGATCGCGCGTACCTCGACCTGCTGGTGCGCGGCTCCGATGCCGTCGTCGCAGGCCTGAAGACCGAATTCGCCGCCGGAGTTCCCGCGGACCTGCCGCACCGGGTGACCATGCGCGCCGTGCTCTCGGTGCTCACCGTGATGGCATCGCGCACTTCTCGCTGGTACGCGGATGCCAGCGTCCTGCCGCTGATCGATACCCTGCTCGGCCACCTCGAGGCCAGCCAGGGCGCCAACGGCCTCTTCGACGGCGACAACCTCAGTTCGCCGCCGGACACCTCGTTCACGATCAACGACCTCTGCACCGCCGTCGAAATCATCGCCGGGCAAGCCGGCGTGCCCGGCCCGGTCGCCGCGGTGCTGCCGAAGACCGCAGTGCGGCTGCAGGCCATCGCCGCCGCGGCCCTGCCCGCCCTGCTCGCCGGCGGTGTGCACACCCCCCAACCACCGCTGGGAAATCGCCAGCGCCCTGGCCCGCATCGACGAGCTCTGGCCGGACGCGTGCATCGCAGGCCGGGTCGACGACTGGTTGCGGGAGGGCGTCGACATCGACGCCGACGGCTTCTATTCCGAGCAGAGCCCCAACTACGCCGCCTACGTCTCCAACCCCAGCCTGCTGACCCTGGCCAGGCTGACGGCCCGGCCCGAGCTGCTCGACCCGGTGCGCCACCTCGCCGAGGTCCTGGTGGAGCCGATGCTCGCCCGCACCCTGCCGCCGGCGGCGCCTCAGGCCGCCGTCGACGAAGCGTTCTACTCCTGGGTGGGCCTGGCGAGGCGCCGGAACGGTCGGGACACCCTCACCGTGTTCGGCGGCGGCGACTTCGCCAGGACCCGACGAATCGCATCCGGCCTGGCCAACAGTGCGGTGTTCCTCCGGATGCGCCACGGCGACGCGATTCTGGACGCCATGCGGGTGTCGCCGCAGTTCTTCGACCTCGGCGCATTCCGGGCGGGCAGCATTGAACAGCACAACGACGGCGACGGCTTCGTGCTGCGCGAACGCCGAGCCAGCGGCTACTACCAGCCGCTGGCGGCCGCGAAGCTTTCCCGCACCGGGGAGTACGACCTCGGCGACGAGGGTCGCTTCTTCGGCAGCATGAGCTTTCCCCGGCGGGACCTGAGCCCCATCGTCCTGGACACCACGGTGAGTGTCGACGAGGTTGCCGGTGGGGTCGACGTGAGCATGGCCTTCGACGGCGTGTCCACCGACTACGCGATCGAACTGGTCTTCCGTCCTGGCGGAGTGCTCGAGGGCGTGACGGCCCTGCCGGGCACCGACGCCGCCGTTTTCGCCGACGGCACGGCACGCTACAGCGTCGGGGACGACGTGATCGAGTTCCGCGCCGCACCCGGCAGCGTGCTGCTGCCCGGCCGCCGGCCCCGCTTCGACGAGGGCGAGATGTTCGGCTACGTCGGCGGCATCGATCGGATCCCGGGCCTGCGGGTGCTCATCGCCGGCCGCACGGATGCCCCGTTCACTCTCGAGCTGCGCACCGGAACGGCGGCCGGCCCGGTATGAGCACCACGATGCTCGGCTATATCCACGACCAGCCGGCGGCACTTGAGCGCACTCTCGCCGAGGTGCCGGCCGTGGCGTCGGCGCTGGCCGCGGAGGTCGGGCGCGGCATCGACGAGGTGCGCCTGGTCGGTTCCGAGTCGTCGTACTACGCGGCCCTGGCCGCGGTCGACAGGTTCGCTCCGCATGGCCCGGGGGGCGCGGGCGCACCTGCCGAGCAGCTTCGTGCACTATCTTCCAGCCTGCCGGGACACGCCGCGCACGCTGGTCGTCGGCGTATCCCAGAGCGGGCGAAGCACCGCGACCGGTCGGGCCCTCGCCCGCGCCACCGACCTCGGTGGCCGCACCCTGCTCGTCACCGGCGACGCCGTAGCAAGCGCCTCGCGGCCGGTGCTCGACATCCGCTCTGGACCCGAGCTGGTCGGCGCCAAGACCAAGGGGTTCGTCTGCACCGTGGCCAGCCTCCTACTGCTCGGCGACGCCCTGGCCGGGCGCCAGGGTGCCGGTGCCGTGGCGCGGTTGCCGCAGGTCGTGCACGGTGCGATAGCCGCCGCACCCGCGGCCATCGACGCTCTGTTCGGTGATGCGGTGCCGGAGTCCGTCACGCTGCTCTCCTACGGACCCAACCTCGCCACGGTGCGCGAGGGCGGCCTTAGAAATATTCGAGACCGCGCGCCTCCCCGTCGAGGCCCTCGATGTCGAGGAATACCTGCATGGCCCTCATCGACGGCTGGTAGCGGGCAGCGTGCTGGTCATGGCGGCTCCGCACGGGCCGATGCTCGAGCGGGCGCTGCTGCTGCGCGAGTTCGCCGCGGGACTCGGCGCCCGGGTGCTCATGATCTCCGACACCCGGTGTGGCCTGCCTGCCGGAGCTCCTGAGCTGGTAGTGCCCGTCGTCGACGGGGACGCGCTCGGCGCGATCGCCTTCATCGCGCCGCTGCAGCTGCTCGCGGTCGAGCTGGCCGCCTGCCGCGGATACTCCCCCGAGGACCCGGTGTTCGCCGGGTTCCACGAGCGACTGGCGAGCAAGTCAGCCACCCAATGACCGGCGCCGTGCGCGCCCCGGAATGGACCTCCCCGTGAGAATCATCGTGTTGCCCACCGCTGCCGAAACGGCGCAGATCGGCGCAGCCCTTGTCGCTGCCGTCGTGGACCGGAACTCGCGGGCCGTGCTCAGCTTCGCCACTGGCTCCTCACCCGAGCCGCTCTACGCTGCCCTGAGGGAACACGCTGACCAGGGGCTCGACTTCTCCGAGGTCACGGGCTTCGCGCTCGACGAGTACATCGGGCTCGACCCGACGCATCCGGAGAGCTACCACTCCGTGCTCGCCCGGGACGTCGTGCGCCCGCTCGCCCTCGACCCGGCCCGCATGAACGTGCCGGACGGCCTGGGCGATCCCGACACCGCCGGTCCCGCCTACGACCGGGCCATCGCGGCCAGCGGCGGTGTCGCCCTGCAGATCCTCGGAGTGGGAGCCAACGGCCACCTCGGCTTCAATGAACCCGGCTCGTCGTTTGCCTCGCGCACCCGCGAGGTCACCCTCACCGCCCGCACCCGCGACGACAACCGCCGGTTCTTCGGCGGCGAATTGGCCACGGTGCCCGGCAGCGCCATGACCCAGGGCATCGGCACCATTCTCGAAGCCCGTTCGCTGTTGGTCGTGGCCAACGGGGCGCACAAGGCGGAGGCCATCGGGGCAGCCCTCGAGGGGCCGCTGTCGAGTTCCTGCCCCACGTCGGCGGTGCAGCTGCACCCCAGCGTGACGGTGCTGCTTGATGCGGACGCTGCTGCCGGGCTGACCCGCCGCGACTACTACGCCGAGGCGAACGCGGCCTGGCTGGAGCGGGTGCGCGCGTGGCCCGCGGTGCTGGCGCTCCAGAGCTGAGAATCGCAGAACCTGTCATACCGGAACACTGAGCAGCCACGCAGCAACAGATGCTGCGCGGCATCCGTGTATGACGCCATGTTTCATGGGGGGATGTGCTCCCGGCGTCCAACGGTGAGCATAGGTGAATGCCCAGACAGATTCGCTTCAATGCCTTCGACATGAACTGCGTCGCCCACCAGTCCTCCGGACTCTGGCGCCACCCCGACGACCGGTCGCAGAGCTACACCGACCTCGCGTATTGGACAGAGCTGGCGAAGCTGCTCGAGAAGGGCCGCTTCGACGGCATCTTCCTCGCCGACGTGCTGGGCACCTACGACGTGTACGGCGGCACCAACGAGGCCGCGATCCGCAACGGTGCGCAGATCCCCGTCGCGGACCCGCTCCTGGTCATTCCCGCGATGGCATATGTCACCGAGCACCTCGGTTTCGGCGTCACCGCCGGCACCGCGTACGAGCACCCGTACCCGTTCGCCCGGCGGATGTCCACGCTCGACCACCTCACCAAGGGCCGGGTGGGCTGGAACGTCGTCACCGGGTACCTGCCCTCCGCCGCCCGGAACATGGGCCAGGAAGACCAGCTCGAGCATGACGACCGGTACGACTACGCCGACGAGTACCTCGAGGTGCTCTACAAGCTGTGGGAAGGCTCCTGGGAGGAGGATGCCGTGGTGCGGAACGCCGAGACCGGCGTCTTCACCGACCCCAGCAAGGTGCACTCGATCGGCCACTCCGGCAAGCACTTCCAGGTGCCGGGCATCCACCTCTCCGAGCCGTCGCCGCAGCGCTCTCCCGTGATCTACCAGGCCGGTGCTTCCAGCCGCGGCATCGCCTTCGCCGCCGGCAATGCCGAGGCGATCTTCGTGGCCGCGTCGACCAAGGACGTGCTCAAGGGCACGGTCACCAAGATCCGCGACGCGCTCGAAGCCGCCGGCCGCGACCGGTACTCCGCCACGATCTACACGCTGCTCACGATCATCACCGACGAGACCAGCGAGAAGGCCCAGGCGAAGTACCTGGACTACCTCAGCTACGCCAGCGAAGAGGGTGCCCTGGTCTTCATGTCGGGCTGGATGGGCGTCGACCTGTCCGGGTTCGCGCTCGACGAGCCGATCGGCAACGTCAAGAGCAACGCCATCCAGTCCGCCGTGGCCAACTTCCAGGCCGTGAACCACGACGGGTCGGAGTGGACCGTGGGCGACATCGCCCGTGCCGGCGCCATCGGCGGCCTCGGCCCGTTCATCGTGGGCTCCGGTGTCGAGATCGCCGACCAGCTCGAGGAGTGGGCCGCGGAGACCGACGTGGACGGGTTCAACCTCGCCTACGCGATCACGCCGGGAACCTTCGAAGACGTGGTCACCTGGGTGGTGCCCGAGCTGCAGAAGCGCGGCGTGTACCCCACCGAGTACACCGAGGGCACCCTGCGGCAGAAGCTGCACGGCCGTGGCGACCGCCTGCCCGACGAGCACCACGGCGCGAACTTCCGCGTCGGCGTGCCTGTCGCCTGAGCCCCGCATGATCAGCCTCGAACAGCTGACCAAGGTCTACGGCCACGGTGACCAACGCACCGTGGTGCTGGACCGTCTCGACTTCAGCGTCGACGCCGGCGAGATCTTCGCCGTCGTCGGCCCAAGCGGCGCCGGCAAGAGCACACTGGCGCAGTGTGTCAACCTGCTCGAGCGACCCACCAGCGGCTCGGTGCTGGTGAACGGCGAGAACCTCTCACAGCTCACCGAGAAGCAGCTGCGGGTGGCCCGCCGGCGGATCGGCACAATCTTCCAGTCGGATGGCCTCTACTCGCGCCGCACCGCCGCCCAGAACGTGGCGCTGCCGCTGGAGTACCTCGGCGTCACGGCCGAAGAGACCCGCGCCCGGGTGGCCGAGCTGCTGGACCGGGTGGGCCTGGCCGGCAAGGCCGGGCATTACCCGCATCAGCTTTCCGGCGGCCAACGGCAGCGGGTGGGCATCGCCCGCGCCCTCGCACTCCGCCCCTCCGTGCTGCTCAGCGACGAAGCAACGTCAGGCCTCGACCCCGACTCCACCCGGTCGATCGTGGCGCTGCTCAAGGAGCTGCGTGACGACCTGGGCCTGTCGATCCTGTTCATCACCCACGAAATGGACACCGTGCTGCAGGTCGCCGATTCCGTCGCGCGGCTGGACCACGGCCGGATCGTGGAGAGCGGCCGCATCGTGGAACTGCTGCGCGACCCCGCCTCGGGGCTCGGCCGCGCCCTCCGGCCGGCCCGCTCGCACGAGAGCGCCCCGGCCGACGCCACCGAGTGGTTCGTCAGCTACACCTCCGCGGCAGTGCCCGCCGACTGGCTCACCCGGCTCGCCGGGCAGCTGGGCACCACGGTGTCGCTGCTGGGCGCCTCGATCGAGACCGTCGACGGCGCCACCGTCGGCCACGCCAGCATCGGCGTCGCGGGTGCGAACGCCGAGCACCTCATCAGCGTGGCCCGCAGCCTGGGCCTTGAGGCCCGCCCCGAGCAGGCCGCGCAGCCGGCCGAGATCCTGGAGCCGGTCGCATGAGCCTGCCGCTGAACAACAACGTGCCCCTCGCTGAGATCCCCGCGCTGGTTTTCCCTGCGCTGCTGGACACCCTGATCATGGTCGGCATCGTCATGCTGATCGTCGTGCTCGTCGGCATCCCGCTGGGGGCGCTGGTGCACAACCTCGCCCAGGGCGGCCTGTTCGAGAATCCCGCCCTGCACACCACCATCAGCTGGATCGTGAGTATCGGCCGATCGCTACCGTTCCTCATCCTGATGGCGTCGATCGTGCCGTTCACCCGGTTCATCACCGGCACCAACATCGGCATCGCGGCGGCGGTTGTGCCCATGGCCATTGCCGGCATCGCGTTCTTCACGCGCATCGTGGAGAACTCCCTTCGCGGTGTGCCGCCCACGCTGGTGCGCGTCGCCAAGGCGTCAGGGGCGTCTCCGCTGCAGATCATCCGCACCGCCCAGCTCAGCGAGGCGTTGCCGTCGATCATCGGCGGCCTCACCATCAACACCATCGCCATGATCGAGTACTCCGCCATCGCCGGCACCATCGGCGCCGGCGGCATCGGCTACGTGGCGGTCACTTACGGCTACCAGCGCTTCGATAACACGGTGATGCTCGCCACCATCGTGATCCTCGTGGCCACCGTGGCGTCGGTGCAGCTGATCGGCGACCGACTGGTGCGCCTCACCACGCCGCACAGCCGCACGCAGGCGCGCCTTCCGCGGGCGTCCCGCCGCGAAGCGAGCCTGGTGTGAACCGCCGCACTGTTCCGCTGCCCACGCCGCGCCGAATGCCCGGGGCGAGCTGTCCGGCCTGACGCCGAACTCGCCCGCTCGATAGCCCCACGCGCACCGGTTCTGCCCGTGCGCCCAGATCTTGCCTGCCTGCGCCCTCTCGCGCCGGACGGGCTCCCCGCACTTCGTTCGCTCGAGCCTTCCCGCATGCGCCCCCAGCCATGCACTCACCCGCACTCCTGCACAGCACGCAGACCTCACCCCGAAGGATCCCCCCATGTCTGAACCCACCACTCCCACCACTCCGCCCGTCGAGCCGCACGGCTTCGAACTCAAGAAGCGCCGTCGCTGGCCCTGGATCGCCGGCATCGCCGTGGTCGCCGTGGCCGCCGCGACCGCGATTGCCGTGCCACTGCTCAACCCGGCCAAGTCCGCCAACGCCACCGAGGGCGCCACCCTCATCGTCGCCACCGCAGAGGGCAACGCCGCCGAGCAGGCCCTGGTCAACTTCGTCGCCGAAGAGGTCGCACCCAAATACGGCATCACGGTCGAGTTCAAGGGCCTCGCCGACAGCAACACCATCAACCGGGCCGTGAGCGAGGGCGAGATCGCCGGAACGGTCTACCAGCACAAGCTCTGGCT
>NZ_JAODBG010000004.1 GCF_025463825.1 Cryobacterium sp. | reverse complement strand
GCCGCTCCGCGGGTGGCGCGCAGGGCGCGCACCGGCGTGTGACCCGCGCGACGCGCAACGCGGGCGCCGCGCCGCTCCGCGGGTAAGGCGCCGACGATCGTGGGAGTGGCTGGCTCGTCTGCCGCCTCCGCCGCGTGCTATTCCTCGTCCTCATCCTCGTCGGGCTCCTCGATCAGGATCCCGTCGAGCGGCTCGCCGCCGTACTTCCGGTTCGCCACCGACATCACGTCCGGCCACATCCGGTGTCGCGCTGTGGCCACCGGCCCGCTCGGGAACCGCATCGCGCGCTGGTTGGCGTTCCCCGTCACACTCACCACGCCGACGACCGTGGCGACCTCGCTGCTGGCGCCACTCATCCAGGTGTCCTTGGCGCCATCGGTGGTTCCGGTCTTGCCGATCATCGGGTACCGGGGAACGGTGCCGGTGTTGGACTGGGTCGCAGTCCCGCCGGTCATGACCCGGCTGAGGGCGGCCACCATCTGCCGCGCGGTCTCCGGCCGCACCGACTCCGCGCACCGAGACGCGGGGATGGGCACCTCGGCGCCGTCGGCGCCGACCATCCGGTCGATCACGATCGGGCTGCAGGTGACACCACGGTTGGCGATGCCGGCGAATGCCACCGCGAGGCTCAGCGGTGCCACCTCATTGGTGCCGATGACCGACGCCGCGCTCTGGCTCAGCGGATCGCCGTCGGCCCGGTGCATACCGAAGGACTCGGCCATCTTGCGGATGCCGCAGAGGTCCAGCCGCTTGGCCATGCCGATGTAGCCGGTGTTGATCGACCGGATGGTGGATTCGAGGGCACTGTAGTTGCCGCCGGACTCGTTTGCGTCGTTCTTGGGCTTCCAGCCCTCCCGGTCGTAGTTCTGCGGGCCGAGGCAGCTGTCCCGGAAGGTTCCCCAGCGGGACTTGGGCGCTGAATCGACCCGCTCGCCCAGCGCATGCCCGGTGTTCAGCCACTCGGCGAGGGTGAAGACCTTGTACGTCGACCCGGGCTGGAAGCCGCGGGAGCCGCCGTCGATGAAGTCGGTGTTGTAGTTCACGCTCGTCCAGTTGTTACCGGTGGCCTGCACCTCGGGGTCCTGGCTGTAGTCCTTGTTCTGCGCCATGGCGAGCACCCGGCCGGTGCCCACCTCCACACTGGAGATCACCGCGCCGACGTCCCAGCCCGGCTGGGACTTTGGCACGTTCTCGTTCAGAGTCGTGACGGCCGCGTGCTGGAGGTCGAGATCGAGGGTGGTGTACACGTCGAAGCCGCCGCGGCGGAGGTTCTTGGTGCGGGTCTCGTCGTCCGGGCCGAAGGCCGGGTCCCTGGAGAGCACGTGGATGACGTAGTCGCAGAAGAAGGCGTCGGCCAAAGCGGTCTGGCATCCGGTGCTGGGTTGGTTGATCACCGGTTCGACGGGTGTGGCGACGGCCTCGTCGTACTCGGCCTGGGTGATCTTTTGGTACCTGAGCATCTCGCCGAGGATGTAGTCGCGGCGCTTCTTGTTGTCCTGGTAACCGTTGGCCGCCCCGTTGGTCTCGCTCTCCGGCCGGTCGAGGCGGAACTTGTCGGGATTGTTCACGATGGCGGTGAGGCTCGCCGCCTGGGCCGCGGTGAGGGTGGCCGCCGTGCTGGAGAAGTAATAGTCGGCCGCCGCCTCGATCCCGTAGACCCGGCCGCCGAAGCCGGCGATGTTGAGGTACTGGCGCAGGATGTCGTTCTTGGCATATTTCTTCTCGACCCCGATGGCCAGCCGCATCTCCTTGAGCTTGCGGGTCACAGTGGTCCGGGTGGCGTCGTCGTAGCAGTCGGCGATTTCGGCCTCGGTCGCCAGGGTCTCACAGCGCTGCACGAGCACGTTCTTCACGTACTGTTGGGTGATCGACGACCCGCCCTGCACACTGCCCTTCAACACCGTGGTCAGTGCGCCGCGCACCGTGCCCTGCATATCGACGCCGCCGTGCTCGTAGAAGCGGGGGTCCTCGCCGGCGATCGCGGCATCCTTCACGTTCTGCCCGATGGCGTCCCAGCCCACCTCGACGCGGTTCTGGTCGTAGAGCGTCGCGAGCAACACTGGCGTGCCGTCGGAGCGGGTGGCGTAAATGTTGCTGCGCTGGGCGAGCGGTTCGATGGCCAGGTAGTCCGGCAGGTTGGTGAACGTGCCGATGGTGCTGCTCGCGGTGACGCCGGTGAGGGCCAGAACCGGGGTCAGGCTCACCGTGATCAGCAATCCCGCGACGGCGCTGCTGGCGGTCAGTCCGAGAATCGCGCTGAGAACGCCGCCGAGTGATCGCGGCGGCGTGACCCCGGTGCCGTTCATGCCGTTGGTGCCGTTGCCCGCCATCGCCTCGACTCCCCCTTCGTAACGTGGAGTTCAGCCACTTAACGCCCACGGAGCGGCTTCCGCTAGGGGCCGGCCCCGGCTGGCGGAGGTTAGAGTGGCGTGTCACGTTCTCAGGAGGAAAAATGGCCGGACCGGCAATGCCCAATGTGCCCACCAGGCGCAACGTCAAGGTGCTCACCGATGCGATCGCGACCCTGGAGTCCGGCACCGGGGTCAGCGCGATGTTCCTGACCAAGCGCTATGGCGCCTTCACGATCGAGGGCGCCGCGTTCATCTCCGCCTCCGTGAAGACCCTCACCGTTGGCGGCCGCTCCATCGAACAGAATCTCAAGCCGCACAAGTCGCTGCAGGCCCTCCAGGCGGATGCCGTCACCGACGATTCCGCGGCTGAACCGGTAATTCCGGGTGACGCAGCCGACGCGCCGGCGACTCCGGTGGTGCAGCACGGCGACCTCGTCACGGCCCGGTTCGTCGACCCGGCCTACGGTCCGTTCACCGTGACCGGCGTCAGTGTGGCCTCCGAGGTCAGCGACGTCGTGCTCGTCGGTGGCTGGTTCCTGAGCCAGGCCGGCTCGAACGCTCCCCGCCTCGTGAGCGTCGAGGTCCTGGCCGAGAGCGGCACCCACGAGTACCCGTTGCCGCCGCGGATCGCCAGCTTCGGCGACGACGCCGAGGGCGCCACCGAGTATTGACCGCCGCACAGGTCGGTCGGCGTGGGGTGTCCGCATGAGCATCCCGCCCAATTTCAGCATCGTCACCCTCGGCGTGGCCGACCTCGAGCGATCCGTGGCCTTCTACCGGGCCCTCGGATGGGAACAGCGCGGCGACCGGGCGGTGGGAATCACCTGGTTCCGCACCTCGGGCACCTGGATCGGCCTGTTCGGCCATGCCGAGTTGGCCGCGGACGTCGGCCTGCCCGCCGATGCCCCCGCCGCCTATCGGGGCATCACTCTCGCACTGAATTTCGGGTCCGTCGACGACGTCGACGCCGCGTTCGCCTCCGCGCTCGACGCCGGTGCGCGGCTAGTCAAACCGGCCACCCGCGCCGACTGGGGCGGCTACTCCGGCTACTTCGCCGACCCGGACGGCCACCTCTGGGAGGTCGCGTTCGCACCCGGCTTCCCGGTCGCCGACGACGGCACCATCGAGATCGCCGGGTAGGCGGCACGATCACCTGGTCTTGAGGGTGAGGGTGGGCGCGGCGGGAGCACGGCTGGCGGACACCTGCACTCCGGCGCGCACGCTCTGGCCGGCGGCGACCGGCCCGGCCCAGTCTGCGCCGGTGCAGGTGACCGAGGTCTTGACCGTGACCGTGCAGGTCATCCCCCAAGCGTTGACGATGCCCGTCGCGGTGGCATCCGGCCAGGTGACGCTCCAGCCCTTCACCCCGGTGGTGCCGGTGACGAGCACCTCGGCGACGTAGCCGGCGCCCCAGGAGCTTTGCAGATTCCAGGCCGCCGTTGCGCCGGTTCCGGTGGTTGGCTTCGGCGTCGCAGACGCAGACGGCTTCGGCGCCGCAGACACAGACGGCTTCGGCGTCGCCGGCGGAACGGTTCCGGTCAGCAGCGGCCGGATCGCCGCGAGCTTCGCCGCTTGCGGCGTCACCCAGTCATCGGCGACGATGCCGCCGGTGTCCCCGCTGTTGGGGTTGAACGACCAGTACGCGAAGCTGGTCTTGTTCGCACCGAGGTAGCCGACCAGCGCGCTCATCCACTGCGTATCTGAGGTGGTTTCCAGTTTGCTGCCGAACTCCCCCACCAGAACCGGCGCGATGCCGCGCTTGCTGATATACCCCCAGTTCGCATCCCACACCGCGGTGAGGTTGGCCGGGTAGTTTGCGGCGCTGAACCACTTCTGTGCGTAGACGGAGGCCGGGTAGTCGTGCGGGGAGTACACGACCTGGTGCGCGACCTTGAGGGTGACCGGCTTCGCCGCGACGCCGCTCAGCCCGCCGCCCCACCAGGTGGAGGTGCCGTTGGGCTGGTTCTCGACCCCCTCGATGAGGATCAGCAGTTTCGGGTTGACCGCCAGCACAGCATTGCCGCCGCGGGTGGCGGCCGCCTGCCAGTCCGTGGCGGCGTTCCCGCAGCCCCAGCAGGCCGGGCCGTGCGGCTCGTTGTGCAGGTCGACACCGATGACGGTGGGGTCGTTCTTGTAGCGGGTCGCCAGGGCCTTCCAGTCCGCGATCCAGCGGGCTTCACTGTAGGTGGCGGTGTACCAGAGCTCGGACTGGGATCCGGAGTCGGGCCGGTGCCGGTCCAGGATGACGTTGAGCCCGGCGGCAGCGGCGCGGCTGATCACAATGTCGAGCACCTGCTGCGGGGTCTTGTTCGCGAGGTCGGGGTTCACCGCGTAATTGATCGAACTCGTCGCGGACGCGGCGAGGCATTCGTTCGAGAACGGCACCCGCAGGGTGGTGAATCCCATTGACTTGATCTGCGCCAGTCCCGCAGCCAGGGAAATCGACCAGAGTCCGTGTGGGGCACAGTTCGTCGTCTCCATGCCGAACCAACTCACCCCCTTGATCACATACGGGGCACCGGATGCCGTCACGATGCTGCCGCCCGCGGTGTGCAGCCAGCCGGATGCCGCGGGGGCCGTCGCCGCGGGAACTATTGCTGCGGGAGCTGCGGCCGCGGGAACTGCGGCCACCGGCGCTGCCGCCGCTGTGCCGCCGAGCAGCACGGTCGTCAACGCGAGCGCCAGGATGCGACGCCGTACCCGGAACGCGAGGTGCGCGGTCATCAGTCCCCCAAATGCCATGGCGCCGAATGGTGGCCCTCGCTCAGAGTAGGGGCTTTCCGGCGCCCGGCACAGCGGGTGCGGGCAATTTGTCACGGCCGCACAACGCCGAACGACCCGGCAGCGAGGCTGCCGGGTCGTCGGGGTGGAGAAACGTGGGTTATTCGGTCTTCCTGGTCCCCGAAGCGAGGGTCAGGAGGGCGTAGCCGAAGAGGCCGGACAGGACGCCCATGCCGATGGCGAAGGCCGAGACACCGAATGAGACCACCGAGGTGAAGAGCGAGGTGCGCAGGAACGATGCGTTCATGACGGTCGCACGCAGCGGGTCGTCCTGGTCGAGCTCGGCGTAGGTCTTGCTGTCGGCCATCGCGAGGGCGTGGTGGTTGATGATGTCCGCCTGGGCGTAGGCGGAGAACGGTCCGACGACCGGTGCGCCGGCCAGGAAGGACGCATCCTCCGCGACGGTGATCTGCTCGGCGGCGAGCTGTGAGCTCACCACTCCCCAGACGACTCCGCCACCGATGATCATGACGATTGCGCCGAGGATTCCGGCCCAGCCGATGAGCTTGATGACCTTGGTCTTGGTGGCGCTCAGGGCGGTGGCCGGAACAGTTGCTGTTGACACGATGTTGCCTTTCGTTGTGATTCTGAAGATACTAAGAGTCTTGCAGGGTCACAACAGTCGGCTTAGGGTCCAAAGTCCTATGCGTGTGTATTGATTCGGGGATTGTTCTTGTCGCCCTAGAAAACGGTGAGCCCGCGCGCCTCGAACTGCCCGCGCACCCGGTTCAGCAGGTCGTTCTCCGGCGGGTGCACTCCGTGCAGGGGGTACGGGATGCTCAGGCGGTCCCACTTGTCTTCGCCCATCTGGTGGAAGGGCAGCACCTCGACGCGTTGCACGTTGGGCCAGCTGGAGACGATGTCGATGACGGCTTCGACGTTGTCGACGGCATCGGTGAGGCCGGGAACCAGAACGAAGCGCACCCAGACCGGGATGTTGCGCTCGGCGAGCCGGTCGCCGAACGCGATGGTCGGCGCGAGTTCGCGGCCGGTGACCGCCTTGTACGTTTCGGGGAGGCCGGACTTGACGTCCAGCAGGACCAGGTCGACGTTGTCGAGCAGCTCGTCCGAGGCACTCTTGCCGAGGTAGCCGGAGGTGTCCAGGGTGGTGTGCACACCGAGGGCGTGCGCCTCCTTGAACATCCGCTTCACGAACGCGGGCTGCATCAGCGGTTCGCCGCCGGAGATGGTGAGGCCGCCGTTGGTGGCCTTGAAGACGCCGAGGTAGCGGGTCATGCGGGCGACGAGTTCGTCGATCGGTGTGACCAGGCCGTCACGCACCTTCCAGGTGTCCGGGTTGTGGCAATACTGGCAGCGCAGCAGGCAGCCGGACAGGAACAGGGTCATGCGGGTGCCGGGGCCGTCGACCGCAGTCACGAGCTCCCAGGAATGCACACTGGCGACGGTGCCTTCGCGGATCGCCTTCATTTCGAGGGTGTGCAGTTCGGCCTTGCGGTCGACGTCGTTCAGGGCACTGATCTCGTCGGCCACGTCAACCGAGAGGTCGACGTGTTCGGCGACAACAGGACAGGCAACGCTGGGGAAGCCGAGGTTGATTGCGGTCATGGTCTCGTCCTACCTAGCGTTGCCGGTCATGTGTTGTGCGGTACTTCTTAGTGCGAGTGGAACGTGCGGCTGATGACGTCCACCTGCTGCTCGCGGGTGAGGCGAACGAAGTTCACCGCGTAGCCGGAGACGCGAATGGTCAGCTGCGGGTAGTTCTCCGGGTGGAGCATGGCGTCTTCAAGGGTTTCCTTGTTGAGCACGTTGACGTTCAGGTGGTAACCGGTCGCGGACGTGAACGCGTCGAGCAGTCCGACCAGGCTGGTGATCTGCTCGTCCTTGGTGTGGCCGAGGCCGCTGGGCACAACGGTGTTGGTCAGCGAGATGCCGTCCTGCGCTTCTGCGAACGGCAGCTTGGCGACACTGAGTGCCGACGCGAGCATGCCGTGCGTGTCGCGGCCGTTCATCGGGTTGGCGCCCGGCGCGAACGGCTCGCCCTTGCGGCGGCCATCCGGCGTGTTGCCGGTGGCCTTGCCGTAGACCACGTTGGACGTGATCGTCAGGATCGACTGGGTGTGGATGGCTTCGCGGTAGGTCGGGTGCTTGCGGATCATTGTCATGAAGCGTTCCATGACGTCGATCGCGATCGCGTCGACCCGGTCGTCGTCGTTGCCGAAGGCGGGGTAGTCGCCCTCAACCGTGTAGTCGACAACCAGGCCGGTCTCGTCGCGCACCGGGCGGACCCTGGCGTACTTGATGGCGGAGAGGGAGTCGGCGACCACGCTCAGGCCGGCGATGCCGCAGGCCAGGGTGCGGATGATCTCCTTGTCGTGCAGTGCCATCTCGAGGCGCTCGTACGCATACTTGTCGTGCATGTAATGGATGCAGTTCAGAGCGGTGACGTAGGTCTCGGCGAGCCACTCGAGGGTCTCGAGGTAGGCCGGGAAGACGGCGTCGTAGGTGAGGACCTCTTCGGCGTTGGGCGTGCTGGCCGGGGCGATCTGCTTGCCGGACACCTCGTCGCGGCCGCCGTTGATCGAGTACAGCAGCGCCTTGACGGCGTTGACGCGGGCTCCGAAGAACTGCATCTGCTTGCCGACGCGCATCGGGGACACGCAACATGCGATCGCGGCGTCGTCACCCATCTCGTTGCGGATGAGGTCGTCGGACTCGTACTGGATGGCCGACGTGTCGATCGAGACCTGGGCGCAGAAGCGCTTGAAGCCCTCGGGCAGCTTGTCGCTCCACAGCACGGTCAGGTTCGGCTCGGGTGCGGGGCCCACGTTGTAGAGGGTCTGCAGGAAGCGGAACGCGGTCTTCGTGACCAGCGGGCGGCCGTCCTCCCCGATGCCGGCGAGCGACTCGGTGACCCAGGTGGGGTCGCCGGCGAAGATGTCGTCGTACTCGGGGGTGCGGAGGAACCGGACGATGCGCAGCTTGATCACCAGGTCGTCGATGAGCTCCTGGGCACCGGACTCGGTGAGGAGGCCGGCGCTCAGGTCGCGCTCGATGTAGGCGTCGAGGAACGCGGCGTTCCGGCCGAACGACATTGCTGCACCGTTCTGCTCCTTGACGGCCCCGAGGTACGCGAAGTACAGCCACTGAACGGCTTCCTTGGCGGTGGTGGCGGGCTTGGAGATGTCGGAGCCGTAGCTGGCGGCCATCTGCACGAGTTCTTTGAGGGCCCGGATCTGCTCCGAGTTCTCCTCGCGGGCACGGATGATGTCCTCGGTCGAGGGCTCCATGTCCAGCTCGGCGCGGTCGTTCTTCTTGCCGGCGATGAGGGCGTCGACACCGTACAGGGCAACGCGGCGGTAGTCACCGATGATGCGGCCGCGCCCGTAGGCATCCGGCAGGCCGGTGATCAGGTGGCTGCTGCGGGCACGGCGCACCCCGGGCGGGTAGACGTCGAAGACCGCGGTGTTGTGGGTCTTGCGGTAGTCGGTGAAGATTGTCTCGAGCTCGGGCGACACGGGGTAGCCGTAGGTCTCGAGGGAGGTGGCGACCATGCGCCAGCCGCCGAACGGCATGATCGCGCGCTTGAGCGGAGCATCCGTCTGGAGTCCGACGATGACCTCGTTGGCCTGGTCGATGTAGCCGGGCTTGTGCGCGGTGATGGACGACGGGGTGGTCGCGTCGATGTCGTAGACGCCCTTTTCGCGCTCGACCGGGAACATCGCGGACAGCTTGGCCCAGATGCCGGTGGTGCGCTCGGTGACGCCGGCGAGGAAGCTCGCGTCGCCGATGTACGGGGTGTAGTTGCGCTGGATGAAGTCGCGCAGGTTGATCGAGTCCTGCCACGGGCCGCTGACGAATTCGGCGGGGCCGTTTTCTGCGGGTCCGCGCTGGTCGCTTCTGATGCCATCTGTGACGGTCATATGGTGTGCTCTCCTTGTAGGATCGAGGCTTTCCCGCTAACTGGGTGTTCATCCCACCAGTCGGGCCATGAGAGCAGGACCACGAGGTCCCAGCTGGTGCCACGGTGCCGGTGGTTCGCCCTCTGTTTTGAACCCTACTCTTTGGCGTCGTCGGCAAACCGGGACCTTGGTCCCGTTCCCGCCTCCTCGTTGCGGGTGCCGTCCGACTCGATCGAGACCAGCTCGAATTGCCGCACGGGGCGCGCCGTCGTGGCCGCGCAGGTGCTCAGCAACGGCGGCGACATGGTCTCGCCGAGTCGCACCGTGACGGCATCGCCGGAGTGGCTGAAGGTCACGGTGTGCACCCCGTCCAATTCCGTCCAGGACAGGTACTCGAAGGCGTCGACATGGTTGTCGCCGAGCTCGTTCCTGGCGAAGGCGGCGGCGGCTTGCACGGCGTTGGGCAGGGAGCTCCGGCCGCGGAACCAGCGCGGCTCGATCAGGTCGTCCCGGTACGCGTCGACGACGCCGGGCGCGTCGGCGCCGGTGACCCGACCGTAGTAGAGCCCGTGCGGAAACAGGATCAGGGTGGCGGCGAAGCGGTCGCCGCCCAGGTGCGAGCATTCCCAGGTGGCCTGCGGATGCGCCCGGGCGAGCGCCGTGACGACGGGCCGGCCCCGCACGGCGCAGCACTGGTCGTGGCGGGCGTGGGTGCAGACGCAGATTACGGGGTCCGTGGAGGCGATCCCGGTGGATCCGTCCAGGGGCACCGTCAGGAGGTCGGCCGGGTCGGCGACCGAGCCCCAGTGCACGGATTCATGCCCGGGCCGGGCATCCACCGCGGCCCATCGCCAGGCCGACTGGCCGCGGCGCTGGTCGGCGGTACGTCCGGTGCGCCGAATGGCCAGCGGGCGGATGCCGGCGCTTTCGATCCGGGTGACCAGCCGACGACCGAGGGCCGGGTCGAGTTGCGACTGCAGGAAGGCGTGCGCGCCCCAGGCGCCGTCGATCTCGACGAGGAACCAGCGTTCTCCATAGCCGGCGGTTCCTTCGAGGGGATCGTCTCGTTCGATGGAACGGTCGCTGCAGGGCAACCAGCCCGGGGCCGGCGCGTCGTGCGCCTGGCCGCGGGAGCCGGTCACCGCACGACCAGAACGCCCTCGCGCACCAGGCGCCGGGCGACGACAAGAGCGGAGGCAGCATCCAGGCCGGGCAGGTCCCCGGCCCGTACGGTGTCGCCGGTGAGCACGGCGGTCAGGGCGTCCCTCGCCTCCGCGGGCAGGGTGATCGTCTTACCGGGCAGCACCAGCGCCACCAGGGAACCGGCGGCGACGACCGTGCCGTCCAGTCCGTGGCGGAGGCTCACGGTCGTGGCCTCGTGCAGCGACGCTGCGCTGTTCACCGCTGCCAACGGGGCGATCGGCTCCGGCCGGGTGGAGTCGCGCACCCGCCTGGCCAGCCGGCGGGCGACCAGGGTCGCCTGGCCGGGGTCGGCGGTGCTGAACCGGGCCAGGTCGGCGACCGCGTCGCCGACGAGGGCGGCTACCACTGCGGGGTCGGAGAAGTCGATCCCGAGCGGCAGCGCGCCGCGCAGGGTGTCGGCGGTTTCGGCCCGGGCCAGGACCTCCCGCAGCACGTCGTGGCGGGTGAGCGCGGCGACGCCGATGGTGAGGTGGATGGAGGTGCCGCCGAGCGCCGTCGCCGAGTGGATCCAGCCGCGGGGCAGGTAGAGCACGTCGCCGGGGCGGAAGGCCTCCTCGATCGCCGGTTCGTTCTGCGCCTCGCGCTCGACCGCGGCCCGGTGGTCGTCCCACGGCTGGCTGCGGAGCGGGTTCGGGTGTACGGGTGGGTGGATGCGCCAGGTCTTCTCCCCGGCGATTTGGATCACAAAGACGTCGTGTACGTCGTAGTGCGGGTCGAAGCCGCGCGCCGAAGCGGGCGTGATGTACGCGTTCACCTGCACCGGATGCCCGAGGTCTGCCACGAGTTGCCGGGTGAACTCGGCCAGCGGCGCCCAGGTGCGGTGCAGTCCCTGCAGCACCAGGGTCGCTCCACCGGCGAATTCGTCGAGCACTTTGTCGGCGCTGACCTGGTCGGCGATCTCGGCGCCGTAGCCACCCGGTGCCGTGAAGCGGGTGGGGTTCAGCACCGAACCCTCATTGGCCATCCGTACGAAGGGAGTGCGCAGGCCGCGCCGGGTGACGAGTTCGTCGACGGCGTCGGCCGTGAAGAGGTCGGCGAAGCCGCCGGACAGGGTGGCCGCCCGGGCGAACAACGCCCGGCTCCCCCAGTAGTCGGTCGCGAAGTCCGCCGGCGCGACAGCCAGCAGGCGGGCGAGCGCGGGTCGGTCAGCCGACCCGCGCTCGTCGCCCCGCATCAGGCGGATCCGTCGGCGCCGCCGTCATGCCCTTCGGGATTCGCGCCGCCGTCGGCGACGCCTTCCTCCGACGCCGAGCCATCGGCTCCGCCGTCGTGGCCCTGGGGGTTGGCGCCGCCGTCAGCGGTACCCTCGCCGTCACCGGCGGTGCCGTCCGCGCCGCCGTCGTGGCCCTCGGGGTTGGCGCCGCCGTCAGCGGTGCCCTCGTTCGGATCCACGCCGGATGTGGTGATGTCGTCATCGTTGATGCTCACTGCGAACCTCCGTAGCCGTTGCCAGGCGTCGGCTGACGCCTACTGGCGATAGTACGGTGCCGAGGTCGAAATGTCAGTGCTGCTGGGGACTCTGGCCGCAGAACTGTTCCCGCTGCGGACTTCTGCACCCGGTGTGCCGGGACCAGTTGACCGTTTCGGGAACAGTTGGTCCGGCGAGACGGGCCGGGAGGCGGCTCCGCTAGAGCTTCTTGCCGGGGTTGAGGATGGAGTGCGGGTCGAAGGCCGCTTTCACCCGGCGCTGGAGGTCGCGCAGTACCGGGCCGAGCTCGTCGTCGAGGTGCGCACGCTTGAGCACACCGATGCCGTGCTCGCCAGAGGCCGAGCCGTCCAGCGAGATGGCCAGGGCGATCACCCGCGCGAACGCCGCGTGTGCCGCGTCGATCTCGGCCGGCACCGCGGGGTCGTAGCCGATCACCGGGTGCAGATTGCCGTCACCGATGTGGCCGCCGGTGCTGATCGGCACGCCGAGCTCCATCGCGATCTCGGCGAGGCCGAGCAGCAGGGCGCTCAGCTGGGAACGGGGCACCGTCACATCCTCGTTGAGGGCTCCGCCGCGCACGGCCTGCACGGCCGGATGCAGCAGGCGCCGCGCGCTCATCAGCTGCTCGAGCGCCGCCGGGTCGTGCGCGATCGTCACGGCGCCCGCTCCACCGGCCCACAACACCTCGGCGTAGGCCTCGACATCGTCGTGGGCCCGGCCGATCTCGTCGGACTGAACCAGGAGCAGCGCACTCGCCCCGGCCGGCAGGGCCGAGTCCGGGTCGAAGGCGTTGATCGCGGCGATGCAGGCGCCGTCGAGGAATTCGAGCACGCTCGGCCGGCGGGCGCCGGCGACGATCGCGTTGGCGGCGGCCAGGGCATCCGCGGTGGTGGCGAAGGTGGCCGAGACCCCGGACGGGCTGGCGGGCTTGGGCAGCAGGCCCACGGTGATCTCGGTGATGACGCCCAGGGTGCCCTCCGACCCCACGAGCAGCGCGGTGAGGTTGTAACCGGCGACGCCCTTGATGGTTCGCTGGCCGGTGTGCACGATCGACCCGTCTGCGAGCACCACGGTGAGCTGGCGCACGAAGTTGCCGGTGACGCCGTACTTCACGCAGAGCATGCCGCCCGCATTGGTGGCCACGTTGCCGCCGATGGTGGAGGCGCGCCAGGAGCCGGGGTCGGGCGGGTAGAAAAGGTCCACGGCCTCGGCCGCCCTGGCCAGGGCTATGGTGCGCACGCCGGCCTGCACGGTCGCCGTCTGGTTGGCCGAGTCGATGGCAAGGATCTTTTTGAGCCGGGTGGTGCTCAGCACGATGGCGCCGTCGATGGCGTTCGCGCCACCGGCCAGGCCGGTGCGGGCGCCCTGCGGCACGACCGGGATGCGGTGGGCGGCCGCTATGGTGACCACCGCGGCGACCTCCTCGGTGCTGGCCGGGAACACCACGGCCAGCGGCTCCCCGCTCAGGGTACCTTCGGACTGGTCGCGCCGGTTGCCCTCAGCGCGCGCTCCCGTGGCGATCTGCGCGCCAGAGAGAACGGCGGCGAGCTCGTCGAGAACGATGGAGGTGACGTCGGTCATGGTCATGAATACCCCTGCTGGACATGCGCCCGGTCGGGCGTCTCATCGACGCGAGCGACTTCTGCAATTGCGCCTTGGCCATAATCCTATGCAGCTGATTTTCGGCTGACCGGCTGTTCGGCCCACTTGCCCGCGGCTTCCGCGTCACCGGGGCCGATTTACATATCGCACCCCGGCCGGGCGCGCTAGGGGCGTAGTGCGGGCATTCCGGCCGCGTGGTGATGCTGGAAGGAACGGTCGGGGGGCGATGCGGCCTCACACTCCGAGAGCCGCGCGCAGGATCCAGGCGTTCCGCACGGCGTTGCCGCCGCCGTCGTTGTTGAAGTACGCGAACACCTCCCGGCCGTCCGCCTGCCATTCCCGGATGCGGTCCGCCCACCAGTGCAGGTCCGCGTCGGAATACGACCCGCCGTACAGGTACTCGTTGTCGGGGCCGTGCAGCCGCAGGTACACGAATGGCGCCGTGGCCCGCAACAGGCAGGGCAGCCCCGCCCCGCTCATCACGCAATAGGCGGCGCCGTGCCGCTCGAGAAGCGCGAGGACCTCGTCGACGTGCCAGCTCGGGTGCCGGAACTCCACCGCCACCCGGATCCAGCAAGGCAGGGACGAGAGGAAGAAGTCCAGCCGGGCGTCATCCCGCTCGTGGCCGGGAGCCAGCTGCACCAGCAGGATGGCGCGACGATCCGCGAGTTCATGCCAGCCGGCGCCGATCCGGTCGGCCCAGACCTCCGGGCCGTAGAGCTTCTTCGCGTGGGTGAGGCCGCGGGGAGCCTTCGCGGACATCAGGAACCCGGTTGGCAGCCGCTGCCGCCAGCCGGCGAACGTGGCCGGCCGGGGCCACCGGTAGAAGCTGGCGTTGAGTTCCACAGTGTCGAAGTTCGCGACGTACGTGGCCAGCCGTTTCGCGGCGGGCAGGCCGGCGGGATACAGCACGTTCTCCCAGTGGTCGTAGCTCCACCCGGAGGTGCCGATATGGATCGATGTGCTCATGGAGCCCAATACTGGCCCGCACCCGGAAATTTCGCCGCGACATGCGCACATGTTTCCTGGTGGAAACACGAGATCGGTAGGCTGTGAATCCGCTGGCCACGCGGTTGGCCGGGGCACGTGCACCACACGGACACCAGGGGGAACGGATGACCGACGACGCACGGCGCTCAGATCGCGCCCGCATCGCTCGCCCGCGGCGCCGCACCCGCACCCGGGTGATCACCGTTGCCGGCCTGCTCGCCGTCGTCCTGGCCGTCGTGCTCGGCGTCCGGGCACTCTCCCTGGCAGCGGCCCAGGACCGGTACGACGCCGCGGCGGCCGCCTTCCGTGCCGAGCAGAACGCTGCGGTGCAGACCGTCACCGACGGCGAAAGCGCCCTCGACGCCGCCATCGCCACCCTCGAGACCAGCGCCGGCAAGGTGCTCACCGAGCAGCCGCGCACCGATCTCGCCGCTGCGATCGACACAGCGACCAGCACGCTGAGCGCGGCCGCCCAGGAGCTCAGCGCTGCCGAGACGACGGCGGATGCGTCGGTCGTCACCAGCACCCTGTTCGAGTCGGGCGCCGGCGTCCGCGACAGCGCCCAGGCACTGTCGGCGGTGGACTTCGCGGCCGCGGCCGGTGTCGACGGCATCGCCACCGACCTGGCCGCCCCGGTTGCGGCCGTCGGCCAGGCGATGGCAGAGTGGCAGGCCGAACAGGATCGCATCCTCGCGGCGCGGTACACCAACAACGTGCACGCCATCGGCTGGAACCCCGAACTCGACCAGTGCATCGGGTCCGTCGACGTGACCGCGCACTATGACAACGTGCCCACCATCGCCGAGCACTGGTCGTGCGGCGGCAAGGACTTCCCGGACGACGCCGGCACCATCATCACCCTCACCGGCGTGCACGCCGGCACCTACCGGGTGGACGGCATCGTGGCCATGCTCAGCGCCTCCCGGCACGGCACCGCCGATGTCCCGCGCGGCTACGACCTGCTCTACCAGACCTGCCAGAACGGCCAGTCGGCCACGATGTCGTTCACCGCTCTGACCCGGCTTCCCTGACCCGCGGCTCCCGGTCGGCGCACTGGTGCCCGTGCGGACAATTGCGTCCGGCACACCGGGCGCAATTGTCCGTTACGGGAACAGCTGGCGGTGACGGGCGGATGGCTAGGAGGTGCTGGCCTGCGGGAGCAGGTCGGTGGCGACCAGGTCGATGCTCCGCTCCCAGAGCGCCGTCGCGAGGCCGGCATCCGCGGCCTGGCTGTTGGCGGACTGCACCGTGCGCTTCTCGTAGTACTCGCCGGACTGCCAGTCGACGCCGGCGGTCGTGCCGGCCAGCCAGACCAGGGTGTCGGCGCCCTTCTCCGGGCTGATCAGCATCCGTTTGAGGGCGGACTGGTAGACCAGCCGCATGATGCTCGTCGAGCCGGTGGAGAAGCTGGTGGCGACGACGCCGGGGTGGAACGCAGCGGTCACGATGCCGCGGCCGTGGTACCGGCGGTGCAGCTCGCGGGTGAAGAGGATGTTGGCCAGCTTCGCGTCACCGTAGGCCTTGTTGGGCGAGTACTTGCGCTCGTTGCCGAGGTCGTCGAGATTGAGCCGGCCGAACCGGTTGGCGGCGCTCGAGGTGTTGATCACCGACGCCCGGCTCTCGACGAGGCGGTCCACCAGCAGGGTCGTGAGCAGGAACGGGGCCAGGTGGTTCACCTGGAAGGTCTTCTCGTGGCCGTCCTCGGTGAGTTCCCTGGCGCCCATGATGCCCCCGGCGTTGTTGGCCAGCACCTCGATCCGCGGGTAGCGGCGCAGCAGCTGGGCGGCCAGTGCGCGCACGTCGGCCAGGCGGGTGAAGTCGGCGATGACGTGGTCCGCACCCAGTTCGGCGGCAATCGCCTCGGTCTTCTGCGGCGAGCGCCCGACGATGACCACCCGGTCGCCGGATACGCTGAGCGCCCGTGCGGCCGCCGCACCGATGCCGTCGCTGGCCCCGGTGATCACTATTGTTCGCTCGCTCATTCGACGCTCTTCCACTCTGGCCGGATCGGTGCGGATCCCGCGCGTTTTGGCGAGGCATCGTCGGCTCGCGGTGTCTGCACTCTACTCGGCGGGACCGGTGACCCCACGCTGGGCGGTGGATGGTGCCGACGGCAACGCGATTGAACCTTTGATGCATTTATCAATCCATTTCAGCAGTACGCTGGAGGAATGCAGTCCTCCGCCGCCTCCCCCGCCCGTCCTGCCGGCCTCTCGGCGGTCGAGCGCGCCTACGTCCACGTGGCCGACGCGATCATCTCCGGCGACCTGGCCGCGAGCGCCCTCATCACCGAGGGCGATGTCGCCCAGACCCTGGGCCTGAGCCGCACGCCCGTTCGCGAAGCGTTCCTGTCCCTGGAGTCGGCCGGCCTGCTCCGGCTCTTCCCCAAGAAGGGCGCCGTGGTCACGGCTATCGACGACCTGGAGACCGCGGAGCTGTTGCAGGTGCGCGCGCTTCTGGAAACCAAGGCCGTGCAGGTGCTCGGCGAGCGCCCGCAGCGGCTGGAGTCCGTCGACGTCGAGCTGCGTGCACTGATCCAGGCGCAGGCGGATGCCGCCTCGGCCGGCGACCTGCTGGCCTACGCCCGAGCCGACCACCGGTTCCACTCCCGCATCGTGGACGAGTCCGGCAACCGGGTCATCGACGACATCTACGCCCGGCTCGGCCCTCGGCTGGAGCGCCTGGTGCACCGGGTCGCCGTGCGGGACCCCGACAACATCGTCCGGCTCATCGATGAGCACCGGGAACTGGCCGGTCACTTACGGGCCGGCGACACCGCCGCCTATGACGCGGCGCTCCGCCTGCACCTGGAGTCCGGCCACCGCGTGACCCGGCCGCTCTGAGCCGGCCGGCCCTCGCACGCGCACTGCACCGCACCGCACCGCACTCCCACACTCATCCCCCAGCCGCTCTGCCAACCGGAAGCCCCATGTCCCCCCGCATTCCCCGCACCGCACGCGCCATCCCCCCGTGGCAGCATGCCGCACCCGCCCTCTTCGTCATGGCCTGGGGCGGCAACCACTTCACCCCACTGCTGCACATGTACGAGACGCTGGGTCATTACTCCACCGTCACCGCCGACCTCTTCCTGGGCTTCTACGTCGTCGGGCTCGTCCCCGGGCTCCTGCTGGCCGGCGCGCTCTCCGACCGGTACGGCCGCAAGCCCCTGGTGATCATCGGGGTCCTCGGCGGCATCGTCGCCAGTACCCTGCTCGGCCTCGGGTTCTCCAGCGAGATCATCATCTGCCTGGGCCGGTTCCTCGCCGGGCTCAGCGTCGGCGTGGCGATGTCCGTCGGCACGGCCTGGCTCAAGGAACTCTCCAGCGCCCCATTCGACCTGATCGCCCGCCCCACGGCCGGCGCCCGCCGCCCCGCGCTCACCCTCACCGTCGGATTCGGCCTGGGCGCCGGCGTCTCCGGGGTGCTCGCCCAGTGGGGTCCGCTGCCCACCCTGCTCCCCTACGCCGTACACATCCTGCTGAGCCTGCTCGTGCTGCCCGCCCTGCTCCACGCGCCAGAGACCGTGCGCCGCGGCCGCGTGCACCAGTCGTTGTGGCTCGACCTGCGGGCCCCCCTCGCCGGGCACCGCCGGTTCCGGCGCGTGGTGCTGCCCACGGCGCCGTGGGTGTTCGGCGCCGCCGGCATCGCCTACGCCATGATGCCCAAGCTCGTTGAGGGTCGGCTCGGCGAACTCAACCTCGCCTTCGCCACTCTGCTGACCGTGGTCACCCTGGGCACCGGGGCAATCGTGCAGCCGCAGGTCTCGCGCCTCAACTCAATCACCCGCGGACGCGCCCTCCTGGTGGGCATGGGCCTCATGGTCGCCGGCGTGCTGAGCGCCGTCGCCACCTCCGTCATCCTCTCCCCCGTGCTGGCCCTCGTCACCGGCATCGTGCTCGGCGCCGCCTACGGCATCACCGTCGTGGCCGGCCTCGTGGAGATTCAGCGCATCGCCACCCCCACCGACCTGGCCGGCATCGCCGGGGTCTACTACAGCCTCACTTACGCGGGCTTCCTGCTGCCCGTCGCATTCGCCACCCTGCACGACTTCGCGAGCTACCCCCTGATGCTCTCCCTCCTCGCGGCGGCCTGCGCCGGCTGCCTGGCCCTGACCGCGGTGGGTCTCCGCCGCGCCTGAGGTGCGCCTCACGCACGGTCACAACCTGCGGCACATCGCGTTCCTATGGCTTGGACCGGGATGCGCCCGCGCGGTTCTCCTTCGCCTCCCGCAGCAGGACCAACGGCAGCAGCAGCGCCGCCAGGGCCGTGACCAGCCAGACGACCAGCGCCGCGAGGATCCAGGTCTGCCAACCCTCGATGGTGAGACCGCCGGGGAACAGCGACGCGATCCAGAGGGCCACGACGGTCGACAGCAGCCCGATCCCGCCCAGGAAGGCCGGCGCACCGCGAGCGACCACTTTGGCCAGCAACGGCGAGAGCACGCTCTGGGCGATCGCGAAGACCACCACGGCGGTGAGGAACCCACTCGGCGTGATGGTGAGGTCGTCCAACACCAGCGAGGCCACCCACAAGCCCAGCGCCGCCGAGAGCAGAAAGATCAGCGCGCGCAGCAGGATGCGAATCATGCCGCGATGGTAGCGCCCCTGCGCTCCTCCGTCACCCCGCGTCTCGCGGGGCCCACGCTCGCGGCACGCGACAGTGCTCGCGGCACGTGAAAGTGCTCGCGGCACGTGATATTTCGCGCATTAACGCGTGCCGTGAGCATTTTGACGAGCCACCGTGAGCATCAGCGCCAGCACCACCGCGAAACGGCCGGCCTGTAGGGGGCCGGCCGTTTCGGGAGCGGTGCTGCTCGTTCCTAGCGCACCCGGGCGCATCCGTCAGCGAGGGCCGCCGCCCCCTGCGCCGCCGCCGCCCATGGTTCCCGTCGCGGCCACACCCGCCGTGACGGTGGTGGCGTTCGTGGCCGTGGCGTAGTCGCCGTCGCTGTAGACGCCGTCCGCGATCTCGCCGGAGGCCGCGCCGCCCACGTAGACCGTGTAGGTCTCGCCGTCGACCAGTTCGTCGGAGGAGAAGACCACCGACTGGAAGTCCTTGACGGACTCGAAGGCCATCACCACGTCACCGGCGCCGTCGACCAGCTGAACCGTGGTTCCGGCGGACTCCACGGCGTCGAGGGCGATCGCCACGAAGGTCTGCTCCGACCCGGCCTCGGGTGACACGGCCATTCCGGCGCTGCCGGCAGCCAGGAGGGTTCCCCCGGTGACGGTGACGGTGCCGTTCACGTCGAGGGCGCCGTTCCCGCTGTTGGTCGGCCCGTTCACGACGAGGATGCCGCCGCTCATGGTCGCTGACCCGTTGGAGTCGAAGCCGTCGCCGTCCGCGTCGATCACGGTGGTCCCGCCGGTGATGGTGATGGTCTCACCGCCGTCGGAGTCCATACCACCGCCATCGCCGCCTTGAGGCATCTCGCCCTCGGCCGGTGCTCCACCGGCGGCGGTGTCATCGGTCGTCGAACCGGCAGCCGCGGTGTCGGTCGTGGTCGAGCCGCTGGAGGCGTTGAGGCCGTCGTCGCTGGCGGTGACCGAGACGGTTCCGCCGCCGATGCTGATGGCCGCGCTTTCCAGGCCCTCGTCCGACGTCGTCACCGTGACGCTGCCACCGATGATGTCCAGCGCCAGGTCGGCGTGCACGCCGTCGTCTCCGGCGGCGAGGGTCACCTCGCCGGAGGCCACCCGCACCGTGCCGTCCGAGTGCAGGGCGTCATCCGCCGCATCGACGGCGAGAGTGCCGCCGTCGATGACGGTGACCGTCCCCGACTTCACGCCCTTCGCGGAGAGGTCTTCGGCGACCGTGGCGGTGTTGCCGCCGCCGGCTTCGACGGTGACGTCGGCGCCGGAGAGCACGATGTCGGTGAAGGCCTGCAGGCCGTCGCCGGTGGCGGTCACGTCGACGGTGCCGCCGGTGAGGGCGATGTAGCCGCGGGTGCGGTCTTCCTCGTTGTCGGACTTGAGGCCGTCGCCGCCCGCGGTCACCGTGACGGTGCCGCCGTCCACGACGAGGTAGTCCGTGCCGCGGATGCCGTCGTCCGCGGCGGTGACCGTGATGGTGCCGGAGTTGATTACCAGGCCGTCGGCGCTGGTGATGCCGTCGTTGCCGTTTCCGGTCACGTCGAGTGACCCGGTGCCGGTGATGGTGAGGGCGGCGGCGCTGTACAGCGCGGCGTTCGCCTCGGCGTCCTCGCCGTAGCTGTCGGTGTCGGCCAGCGTGTTCGTCGATCCGTCGGCGAGCACGATCATCGCTTCGTCGGCCTCGGAGACGACGAGGGCGGCGCCGCTCGAGTTGGTGACCTCGACGCCGTTGAGGATCAGGCGCACGGTGCCCTCGCCGGAGGAGGCGACGACGATCTGGCCGTCGTCGAGGGTGCCGCTGAGTTCATAGGTGCCGGCCGCGGTGATGGTCACGGTGCTGCCGGAGATCGTGACAGCGTCGCTGCCTGTCGAGGTGCTGTCGACCGAGACGCTGTCGCCGGCCAGGCTGACCGCCACCACGTCGGCGTCATCCCACTGGTAGTCGGCCTCGTCGTCGTGGGTCTCCTGGTTGGCGGCGAGCACCTCGGCGGCGGTGGCCGACTCGTCCACGACGACCGCGGCGGTGTCGGCGGATGTCGCGCTGCCGTCCGTACTGGCGGCGACGGCGGTGCAGCCGGTCAGCAGGGCCGCCGTGACGAGGAACGGCAGCACCCGGTAGGTGCAGGCCGTGACTCCGAAGCGGCGCGTGCCACCGGCGGGATCGGAGGGGTTTGGGGGCGAATTCTTCATGGGGTATTTCCAATCGATGGGGTGTCGGTCACGACAAAATGGGTGGCCACCGGAGGCGGCGGAGGTTGGCTAGCGGAAGTAGCGGCGCAGGACCGGTGCCCACTTGTTGGCGGGCAGGTCACGGCGGAGGGCGGCCATGCCGGTGCCGTACTTGGACATGGTGGCTGGACGGTGGCCGTGCGCCCAGAGAATCCGGTCGACGGCGGATGCCCGCGAGCCCGATTTCGTCTCCACGATCGCCAGCTGGGGCCGGTCCAGCCGCAACGGCAGCGCATCCGCCCGAACCGCCGGCCGGTCGGGAACGGTGGCCCAGGACAGGCCGGTGTCGATGGTGGCCCGGCTGCTGGACTCCGGGATGAACAGGGTCGTGCGCAGGTACCGGGTGGTCAGGGTCGGGACCAGGTCCTGCCCCTCTGCGCCGGTGATGTCGGCCTCGTCGAGCACAGTGTCGGTGTAGCGGCGGCCCTCGGTGGTGAGGGTGGCCCGGTCGTCCAGCGCGTAGGGCAGCCGATCCTTGACGGTCACGCCCCGGCCGCCGCGGGTCTTCACCTCGAGGTAGCTCTGGGCGGAGTCCACGTAGGTGCGGGTGCGGATCTTGAACCGGCGCCGGCGCGGATGCGCCGCCATCAGGAAGCTGGTGAGCTCCGGGGTGTCGAAGTACACGGACTCGTACGCGCTGGAGCGCACCCCGTTGATGTCGAGCACCCGCACGCCGGGGTCCAGGTCGGCCAGGACCGCGTCAAGGGCGCTCCGCGGCAGCACGTACTTGCGGTCGATGCGGGTGAGCAGGCTGGCCCGATCGGTGAGCTCAGCCAGGTCGACGGTGTCCAGGCCGGCCAGCGGCACGTCGAGCACCACCCCCGCGGGCACGGCAGCAGCGGACGGGGCGAGGGCGCTCAACCTCGCGCCTCCTGCAGCACGGTCGCGCCGGTGATGCCTGTCGTGCGGACGGGTGCCGGCGTCGGGGTGCGGGAGCGCCCTGCGCCCACCTGGTACCGCACGTCGACGAGGGTGGTGTCGTTCACCAGGTCGAGGCTGCGCACGTGCACGCCGTGCACGCGGGCGGCGAGGAGCCCTTCGAGGTGGGCGACGAGTTCGGTCTCGCCGGGGAACGCGGCATCCAGCACCACGGTCTGCTGCCGGTAGCTGCGGAACAGGCGGGGGCTGTCGCCGAAGAACACGACGGCGATGATCAGGGCCATCAGCACGACGGTGAGCACGGTCGGCTCGGCGCTGAGACCGGCGAGCAGGCCCATGGCGAGGGCCGCGAAGTAGTAGGCCACCTCGTGCTGTTCGATCTCACTGGAGCGCAGGCGGATGATCGACAGCACGCCGAAGAGGCCGAGGCCCAGGCCCACACCTACGGTGCTGGACGCCAGCACCTGGGCCACCGCGAGCACGCCCACGTTCACGATGAGGTACGCGACCACCAGGTCACGGCGCCGGTGGCGCGGAAAATACAGCCCGAACGTGAGCAGGCTGATGAAGAGCAGATCGATCAGGATGATCGCGGCCTGCAGCATGGTGTCCTCCAAATGAACAATCGGCAACGTAACGATGTCCATCCAGCCCGAGGACTCTATGAGTCGGCTATGGAGGAATTATGAGCCGTAGATGAGTCGTCTCAGGCGGCGTCGCGGCACATCGGTCTCGCACTGTCGGGCCCGCTGGAGTAAACTTCGAACATACGTTCTAACGAGGTGTTGCCATGACTCTGATCAATGAAACCGTCGCCGTGTGGATGTCACCGGCCGGTCAACCCGTGCGCCTGGTCTGGCGATCCCGCCGGTTCCGGGTGACCGACACCCCCACGCCGCTGACGTCGTCGCTGACCCTGCCCGACGAGGTGCTGCAATTCCTGACCCATCCGCCCAAGCCCGTTGCCGCGTGGCGGTGCCAGGGCACGGCCGAGGACGGCACCTCCCTGGTCTTCGACATCCAGCACGATGACGGTCAGGGCCGGTGGCAGTTGCTGCGCGCCTACGACTGAACGGCCGCATTACGCGGGCCGGAGAGCGGCGCTAGGCCCCTTGCGAACAGGGAGGAATCGTGAACGAGAATCCGAACAACAACGAGAGCCCGCTGGCCGGCGGCCGGCAGAACGGCCACCGGCCCCCCAGCCAGTGGGAGGCCCGGATCACCTTCCTGAGGAGTCGCGCCGCGGTCGCCAGGGCCGAGGTCACCGCGATCGAAGCGCTGCACCGCAACCCGGAAGATCTGGAGGACCAGCTCATGAACGCCTCCCCCGACGAGGTGGCGATGGCCGAGGCCGTCGAGCACCGGATCAGCGAGCGCGTGATAGCCGCCCGGCAGGTGGCAGACGCCGCCGAAGCCGACTACGAGCGGGCCGTCCTGGACGGACCGGACCTGCAGCTGGATGACACCATCTGAGGGGAGCGGGTCTACGTGGTCACCCGGCTCAGCGTCGGCCAGTCTCCGACGGTCCTCACCTCGGCGTCCTTGATACGGTGCACCGTCTTGAGGAAGGTGTCCGGGTTGAGGGAAATCGAATCGATACCCTGACCCACGAGGAACTCCGCGAAGTCCGGGTAGTTGCTCGGCCCCTGCCCGCAGATGCCGATCTTGATGCCGGCCGCGTGCGCCTTGTCGATCGCCTCGCTGATCATCCGGGTGACGGCCTCGTTGCGCTCGTCGAACAGCGCGGCGAGGTCGCCGGAGTCCCGGTCGACGCCGAGCACCAGCTGGGTGAGGTCGTTCGACCCGATGGAGAAGCCGTCGAAGCGGGCGGCGAACTGCTCCGCGAGGATGACGTTGGCCGGGATTTCGCACATCATGTAGACCTGCAGACCGTTCTCGCCCCGCACCAGGCCGTTCTCGGCCATCACCTCGAGCACCCTGTCGGCCTCCGTCGTCGTGCGGCAGAACGGCACCATGACGATCACGTTGCTGAAGCCGATCTGCTCGCGCACCCGCTTGAGCGCCCGGCACTCCAGGGCGAAACCCTCGGCATACTTCGGGTCGTAGTACCGGGATGCTCCGCGGAAGCCGAGCATCGGATTCTCCTCCGGCTGCTCGAAGACGGCGCCCCCCACGAGGCGCGCGTACTCGTTGGACTTGAAGTCGCTGAGCCTGACGATCACGGGATTCGGGTGGTACGGCGCGCCCAGCTTCGCGATGCCCAGCGCCAGGGTCTGAACGAAATATTCCGCCAGGTCGTCGTAGCCGCGGGTGAGCTCGGCCATCTGCCGGAGCACGGCCGGGGCGGTGATGCGCTCGGGGTGCACGAGCGCCATCGGGTGGATCTTGACGAGGTTGGTGATGATGAACTCCATCCGCGCCAGCCCCACCCCCGCCGTGGGCAGCCGCCACCACTCGAACGCTGCGGCCGGGGAGGCGATGTTCACCATCACCTGGGTGCGGGTGTGCGGCACCGCGCCCAGGTCGATCTCCTCGGTCTCGGCCGCGAGGATACCGGCGTAGACGAATCCCTCGTCGCCCCCGGCGCAAGAGATCGTGACCGGAGCGTTCTCGGTGAGCACCTCGGTGGCGATGCGCGTGCCGACCACCGCGGGCACGCCGAGTTCCCGGCTGACGATGGCGGCGTGGCTGGTGGGTCCGCCGTGATCCGTGATGATCCCCGCGGCCCGGCTCATGATCGGCACCCAGTCGGGGTCGGTCATCTCGGTGACCAGGATGGCGCCGTCCCGGAAGTTCTCGATGTCGGCGGGGCCGCGGATGACGCAGGCCGTGCCCGAGGCGATGCTGTCACCGATGGCCACGCCGGTCAGCATGATCGGACCGGCCTCGGTGAGGCGGCTCACGGTGAAGCGAGTCAGGCTCTTCTGCGAGTGCACGGTCTCCGGCCGCGCCTGCACGAGGAACAGCTCGCCGGTCAGGCCGTCCTTGGCCCATTCCATGTCCATCGCCCGGCCGTAGTGGTCCTCGACGATCTGCGCCCACCGGCCCAGCTGCACGATCTCGGCGTTGCTGAGCACGAACGCCCGGCGTTCCCGCTCCGGGGTGTCGATGACCCGGGTGCGTGCGCTGCCACCCTCGGCGTAGATCATCTTGCGTTCCTTCCGGCCCAGGGCCTTCTCGATGATCGGCTCGCAGTCCGGTTCAGCGAGGAGGGCCTTGAAGACCAGGTATTTGTCGGGGTCGACGGCGCCCTGCACCACCGTTTCGCCCAGGCCCCAGGCCGCGCTGATGACGGCGGCACCGGGGAACCCGGTATCGGTGTCGATGGAGAACATCACCCCCGAGCCGGCCAGGTCGCTACGCACCATCCGCTGCACCCCGATCGACAGGGCCACGTCGAGGTGGTCGAACTGCTTCACCTCGCGGTAGCTGATCGCCCGGTCGGTGAACAGGGAGGCGTAACAGCGCCGGCAAGCCTCGAGCAGGTCGCGCTCACCGCTCACGTTGAGGAAGGTCTCCTGCTGGCCGGCGAAGCTGGCGTCCGGCAGGTCTTCGGCTGTCGCGCTGCTCCGCACGGCCACCGGCAGGTCGGCTTCGCCGGCCTGGGACGCAAGGGTGCGATACGACTCCCGGATGTCGTTGATCAGGTCGGCGGGGAACTCGCCCGCAAGGAACGCCTCCCGCACGGCCTGCCCGGTCTGGCGCAGCGACGCGAAGCCGGCGTGGTAGCTGTCGAGCCGGTCCCGGATGACATCCGCCAGAGCATTCGCGGTGACGAAGGTGCGGTAGGCGTCGGCCGTGGTCGCAAAGCCATCCGGAACCCGCACGCCGCGGCCGGTGAGGGCGCGCACCATCTCTCCCAAGGAGGCATTCTTGCCGCCCACCCGGGCCATGTCGGTCAGGCCCAAGCTGTTGAACCAGGCCACGCTCTGAGCACGCATGAGTCCTCCCGAATTCGTCCACGACGGTTGCCCCGGTATCTCCACAGCGGCAACCTACTGCTCTGCAGCGGATGCGGCTAGGCGGGGGCCGGTTGAGCGGGGCCGGGCGGTGCAGGCTGGGCGGTGCAGGCTGGGCGGTGCAGGCTGGGCGGGGATGGCGCACCCGGCGAGCCGGCCGGTCGCACGGGCCGGATCGATTATCGTCGAAGGATGACCGACGCGCCACCGCCTGCCCTCCCCCCGGTGTCCCTCCGCCGGGTTCGCGAGACCGACACCACCCGGTTGCTCGAGTTGAACAGCGCCGCCGTTCCGGCCGTCAACGACCTGGACACCGACCGACTCGGGGCGATCCTCGCGGAGGCGCACAGCGCCATCGCCGTCGTGGCGGACACCGAACCGAACACCGTGCTCGGCTTCGCGATCCTCTTCGCGGCCGGCGCCGACTACGACAGCGAGAACTACCGCTGGTTCTCCGGCAGGTCGGCCGACTTCCTGTACCTGGACCGCATCGTCGTGGCACCCGAGCATCGGGGCCTCGGCCTGGGCGCGCTGCTGTACTCCGCGGTCTTCGACGCCGCGCGGACGATCAGCGCCGCCGTGGTGTTCTGCGAGGTGAACCTGCAGCCGCCCACCCCGGGATCGCTCGCCTTCCATGACCGCCTCGGTTTCACCGAGGTCGGCCAGCAGTCCACCAAGAACGACACCGTCGTCGTTTCGCTGTTGAGCGCCGACGTCGCCGAGGCCCGGTCGGCGCCCCCGGAGTAGCAGGTCCGGCTACGCTGAGCGACATGAAGCACGCCAGGGCCGGCACGGCCATCGACCTTCCTCCCAAGCTGGACCGGTGGGTGGCCGAGCAGCGCTGGTTCGCCGGCAAGGGCCACAGCCCGGTGCTGCGGAGCATCGGCCAGTTCTCCCTCCCCACCGGCGAGGCCGGCGTGCGCATCGCCTGCCATCTGGTGCTCGACACGGCCAGCAGGTTCGCCACGATCTACCAGTTGCCCGTGACCGAGCGGGCCGGGCCCCTGGCCGGCGTCGAGTCCGCCCCCGGGGTGGGGGCACCCGACAGCGCCGCACCGGCCGCGCTCATCGCCCGGACCACCGGCGGCGACGGCCGACCCCGCTATCTGTACGACGCAGTGCACGACCCGGCCTACGCCGCCGCGCTGCTCGGCTTCATCCTCGCCAGCGGCACGATCCGCGCCCAGGCGCCGACGGGTATGGCCGCCTCCGGCGAAGTCGCGCCGGGCACCCCCGCTCCGGCTGGGATGACGGTGGTGGCCAGCCGCGTCCTCCGCGGCGAGCAGTCCAATACGTCGATCATCCTCGACGTCGTCGACCCGGACGGCCGACCCGGCCGGCCCATCATCGTCAAGGTGTTCAGGGTGGTCGCCGACGGCCAGAACCCTGATGTCTCCGTGCAATCCGCCCTCGCCCGCGTCGGGTCCCGGTTCGTGCCGGAGCCGGTCGGGGCGGTCTGGGGCGAATGGCAGAGCCCCACTGCTCCCGCCCGCGTCGGCGGCCACCTGGCCTTCGCGCAGGAGTTCCTCCCCGGTGTCGACGACGCCTGGCGCGTTGCCTTGCACGCCGCGAAGGCCGGGATCGACTTCAGCGCCCGGGCGCACGCCCTCGGCGTGGCGACGGCCGCCGTGCACCGCGACCTGGCCAGGGCCTTCCCGACCCACGATTCCACTCCCGACGTCGTGAACCAGCTGTGCTCGAGCATGCGGGAGCGCTACCGGCTGGCGGCGCGGGAGGTCCCCGAGCTGGCCCGGCATCGAGACGCCGTCGTCGGTGTCTTCGCCAGGGCCCAGGCGGCCCAGTGGCCGCGGTTGCAGCGCATCCATGGCGACTACCACCTCGGCCAGGTGCTGGACGTGCCCGGTCGCGGCTGGGTGCTCATCGACTTCGAGGGCGAACCGCTCCGCCCGCTGGCCGAGCGGACCCTGCCGGACATCCCGCTGCGGGACGTGGCCGGCATGCTGCGGTCGTTCTCCTACGTGGGCGCCACGATCGCCCAGGGCAACCCGGCCGCGGAGCCCGCCGCCCAGGCCTGGCGTCGGTGCGCGCGGGCGGCCTTCCTCGAGGGCTACCACGCCCAGGCCGGCACGTCCCCGGCCGGTCAGGAGGCGCTGCTGGCCGCGTTCGAGCTCGACAAGGCCATCTACGAAAGCGTCTACGAGTCCCGCAACCGGCCGTCCTGGCTGCCGATCCCACTGCGGGCCGTGCAGCGCCTCGTGGAAGAGGCCGCCGTGCTGCCGCTGCCCCCCGTCCCCCTCAACGCGGATGCGTCCGCCGAGGCGCACGCCGCCGCGCACGCATCCGCCACGCGCCGCAAGCGCTGACCGCGACCTGCCCCGTCGCGGACGGCAGCTCGCGGGTGGGTGGTGCGGCTAGGAACGCTTCTTCAGCTCGGGGAACTGGTCATCGCGCCACTCGTCGGCCAGCCTGACGCCCGCGGCCGCGGCCTCGTTCTCCCGGGTGCGCAGCTCGACCCGGCGGATCTTGCCCGAGTTGGTCTTGGGCAGTTCGAAGAACTCCACCCGGCGCACCCGCATGTACGGCGGCAGGCCGTTCCGGGCGTGGCGCAGGACCGCCAGGGCGGTCTCGGCGTCCGGTGCCCAGCCCGCGGCCAGCGCCACGTAGGCCTTGGCGATGTTCAGCCGGGTGTCGTCGGGGGCGGGCACGACGGCCGCTTCCATGACGGCGGGGTGCTCGATCAGCACGCTCTCCACCTCGAACGGGGAGACCTTGTAGTCGCTGGACTTGAAGATGTCGTCGGTACGTCCCACGAAGCTCAGGTAGCCGTTCTCGTCGCGGGTGGCGACGTCGCCGGTGTGGAAGTACCCGTCCCGGAGCACGTCGGCGCTCCGCTCGGTGTCACCGTGGTAGCCCGACATCAGGTTCACCGCCGGCGAGCCCAGGTCCAGGCAGATCTCACCCTCCTCCGTGGGGGCTCCGGTGATCGGGTCGACCAGCACCACGGCGACGCCGGGCAGTGGCTGCCCCATCGACCCGGCCTTGAGGGCTGACCCCGGCACGTTGCCGACAATGGCGGTGGTCTCGGTCTGGCCGTAGCCGTCGCGGATGGTCAACTGCCAGGCGCGCTGGATCTGACTGATGACCTCGGGGTTGAGCGGTTCACCGGCGGAGAGGATCTCGCGCAGGCTCGCCGGCTTGGCGCCGACATCCGCCTGGATCAGCATCCGCCACACCGTCGGCGGCGCGCAGAAGCTGGTGACGGAGGCGCGGTGCAGCTGGTGCGTGAGCGCGGCCGGGTTGAACTTCGAGTAGTTGTAGATGAACACCGTGGCCTCGGCGATCCACGGCGAGAAGAAGCAGCTCCAGGCGTGCTTGCCCCAGCCGGGCGAGCTGATGGCCAGGTGCACGTCGTCGGGGCGGAGGCCCAGCCAGTACATGGTGGTGAGGTGCCCGACCGGGTACGAGGTCTGGCTGTGCACCACCATCTTCGGCTTGCTCGTCGTGCCGGAGGTGAAGTAGATCAGTGACGGGTCGGTGGAGGCGACCGGGACGTTGACCTTGCCGGCCTCGGCCAGGGCGGAATCGGCGTATTCGGTCCAGCCCGCGGTCGGTTCACCCACGCAGATACGGGTGAACCCGCCGGCGATGCCGGCGAACTTGGGGGTATCCGCGACATTGGCGATCACGTGCTGCACCCCGGCACGCAGCACCCGGTCGGCGAGGTCGTGCGTGCCGAGCACCGTGGAGGTGGGCAGGATCACCGCGCCGACCTTGAGGATCGCGAGCATGGTCTCCCAGAGCTCGACCTGGTTGCCGAGCATCAGCATCACGTGGTCCCCCTTGCCCACGCCCTGCTGCACGAGCCAGGTGGCGACCTGGTCGGAGCGGGTGACCATCGCGTCGAAGCTCACCTTGAGTTCGCGGCCGTCTTCCTCCACGATCCACAGGGCGGTCTTGTCGTTGCCGGTGCCGATCACGTCGAACCAGTCGACGGCCCAGTTGAAGCTGTCGCCCACATCGGGCCAGACGAACGCGGCGGCGGCGCCCGGGTGGTCCGCGCGCAGCTCGACGAGCTGGTCGCGGGCGCTGCGGAAGTTGGTCGTACTGGTGCGCTCGGTCATGGTCCCATCTTCCTTCCCACCGGATGCCTCCAGCGGCATGAATACCCAGCCGCGCTGGGAATATGTGCAAGAGGTGTACCGCGGGCCGGAAGCAGGCCAGACTCTGGGCATGGCAGTCGCAGCTCCCGTCTCCCCCATGCTCGCCAAGGCCGTCGACACGGTCCCCGAACCGGACAGCGTGCCCGGCGGCCTCAGTTACGAGCCCAAATGGGACGGCTTCCGCAGCATCGTCTCGTTCGACGGCACCGCGAGCACCATCGGCAGTCGCGGCTCGAAGATGCTCACCCGGTACTTCCCCGAGCTCACGTACGCGTTCGAGCAGCTGCTGCCGCAGCCCTGCATCCTCGACGGCGAAATCGTGCTCCGCGCGGGTGAGCCGGGCCGGGAACGCCTGTCCTGGGAGCAGCTGTCGCAGCGCATCCACCCGGCCGCAAGCCGGGTGCGCCGGCTCGCGGACGAGACCCCGGCCACCTTCGTGGCCTTCGACCTGCTCGGCCTGGCCGGGAACAGCCTGCTGGACACGCCGTTCGAACAACGCCGAACCGCGCTCGAAACCCTCGTCGGTTCCCTGGGCGACCCCATCCACCTCACCCGCACCACCCGCGACGTGGCCCTGGCCCGCCGCTGGCTGGTTGAGTTCGAGGGCGCCGGCCTGGACGGCATCGTCGCCAAGCCGCTCGCCGCCGCGTACGCCCCCGGCAGACGCTTGATGTTCAAGGTGAAGCACCACCGCAGCGCGGATGTCGTGCTGCTCGGTTACCGCAAACACGTCAGCGGCAACGGCGTGGGCTCGCTCCTGCTCGGCCTGTACGACGGCGACGGTCACCTTCGGAGCGTGGGCGGGGCATCCGCGTTCAGCGATGTGCGCCGGCTGGCGCTGGTGGACGAGCTGGAACCGCTGGTGCTGCGGGACGAGGCCGGCAACGTCGTCACCGGTGAGGGCGAACCGAGCCGGTTCTCCGCCGGCAAGGACACCTCGTTCGTGAAGCTGCGACCCGAACGGGTGCTCGAGGTGCGGTACGACCACATGGAGGGTGAGCGGTTCCGGCACACCGTGCAGTTCGACCGGTGGCGGCCGGACCGCGAGGCCCGCTCCTGCACCTTCGAGCAGCTGGAGCGGCCCATCGCGTACGACCTGGCCGACGTGCTCGACTAAGTCACGGCGCCGGTTCGTCGGCGGAGCGGAGGTAACTTAGGGTCGCATTTCGGCTCCCGCTGCCCCCGTTCAGCCGTTCGGGGCTCGGGCCTGCCTATGGTTGCATCACCTCGAGCGAACGCGTCGGGACGATCCAAGCGGCAGCACCTCGGCCGCTGATTCGTCGTGCCGGGCGCCGACCTCGGTATGCGCACGCCGACCACGATTGGACATCCCCTGACCGATACCGCGCTGACCGAATCCGCCGACACCGTCACGACCTCCGCCGCCGCGCTGGACGACCGCTGGGCCGACGCCGCCGCCCCCACCACTGCGCAGGCCTGGCTGGACCGGGCCAGGGAGGTGTCCGACATCCTCATCGTCGACGCCGTCGACCGGGACCGGGCCAACCTGGCGCCGCACGCCGAGGTGCGCCCGCTCAAGGCCTCCGGACTGGTCACGCTGCTCGGCCCGGTCGCCTCCGGCGGCGGCGGGCAGACCTGGGAGACGGCCTACCAGGTGATCCGCATCATCCCCCGCGGCGACGGCTCGATCGGGCAGCTGCTCGGCGACCACTACCTGCGGGCGTGGGCCGCCCGCCTTGTCGCCACCGACGAGCAGATCGCGGCCATTGAGGACCTGTACACGACGAACAACTTCCTCTTCGGCGGTGCCGTCAATCCGCGCGACTCGGACCTCATCGTTGTCGAAGAGGGCGATGAGCTGGTCGTCACCGGCCGCAAGTCGTTCTCCACCGGCGGCCAGGTCGCCGATCTCACCGTGCTCGAGGGGATGCTGGCCGGCACCGACACCCACATTTTCGCCATCGTGCCCACCGACCAGCCCGGCATCCGCTTCGGCGGCGACTGGGACAACCTCGGCCAGCGCCTCACCGAGTCCGGCTCCGTCGAGATCCAGGGTGTTCGCGTGCCGTGGGCCGCCGCTGCTGGCTTCGTGGAGAAGGTGTTCCAGCCGCTGATCTACAACACCCTCAACGTGCCGGCGATCCAGCTGGTCTTCACGAACTTCTACCTGGGCATCACACAGGGCGCCCTGGAAACCGCGTCGGCGTACACCCGCACCGCCACCCGCGCCTGGCCGTACGGCGACGGCGACAGGAACGCGCCACCGACGAGTGGTACCTGCTGGAGGGGTACGGCCAGCTGCAGTCCAAGCTCTGGGCCGATGAGGCCGTGGCCGACCGGGCCGGCGCCGAGATCAGCGAGGTGCTGCACGCGCGGCGCCACGACCTCACGGCCCGCCGCCGCGGCGAGATCGCGGTGCTGATCGCCGCCGCGAAGCTGCGCGCCATCGAGGACGGCCTGGAGACCACGGCCAAGATCTTCGAGTTCACCGGCGCTCGCGCCACGGCCAACTCGGTGGGCTCGGACATCTTCTGGCGCAACCTGCGTACGCACAGCCTGCACGACCCGGCCGCCGACAAGAAGCGCGACGTCGGCCAGTACGTGCTCCTGAACGAGGTGCCCGAGCCCAGCTGGTCCACCTGACCCGAGCGGCCCGTTCTCGTTTGCAATCTTCCCGCCTTTCCGAGGACAACGAAGGCGGGAAGTTTGCACATGACGGACGAAGCCTGTCAGTCCTTGCGGCCCGCGAGGAAGTAGGCAATCGGACCGGCGAAGTTGATGGAGATCACGGCGGCCCAAACGCCCTTGGGGCCGTTCACCTTCTTGGCCGGCCGGTGGGCCAGGTCACTCCAGGCGAGGGCTGCGAGCACGAACTGCACGATTCCTCCGGCCACCGTGCCGAACTTCTGGGGCCCGGCCATCTCGCTCCACTTTCGCGTAGCCATATCACTCTCCTTCATCATCGTCTCTATCGTCGTGTTCGTCGTTGCGCAGTCGCCACGCTGGCGGCGCGCGTTGCTCGCATCATGCCACCGAACGCGCCTCGGAGAACGAACCCCGACGGGCAATCCGGGCTCAGGGCAGCAATAACCGGCGTAGCTCCGACTCGGCGGATGCCGCGCGGGCCGGATCGATCGTCTCCCCGGCGGTGAACGCATCGACCACCCGCGGGTCCACGTAGCTCGTGCGGGCGATGGTGGGCGTGTTTCCGAGCACCTCCGCCGCGGCCTGCATGGCCGCCGTCAGCGCCCGGGCCCGGGCCCGCTTCGTCGCCTCCGGTCCGTTCTTGGCCAGGCTGATCGCCGCCGCGATGGTGCCGCGCAGGGTGCGGAAATCCTTGGCGGTGAAGTCGCCACCGGTGTGCTGCTTGATGAACTCGTTCACGTCGGCGGCCGAGACCGTACGCGGCTGGCCGTCGTCGTCCCAGGCGAGGAACGGGGCATCCGGTGAATCGTCGGGCGCGTCCCGCACGAACGCGGCCACGTCGGGGTCGGTCAGGCTGCTCTGCCAGGACTGCCCGCTCTTGGCGGGGAACGCGAAGTGCACGGTGTCGCCGTCGACGCTCACGTGCGAGCGCTGCAGCGTGGTGAGCCCGTGGCTGCCGTTCTCCTCCGTATACCGGTCGCTGCCGATGCGCAGAGCGCCGGAATCGAGAATGCGGAACGCGGCGGCGAGGGCGCGTTCCCGGGTTGCCCCCGGTTGGTGCAGGCACCGGGTCACGTAGCCGCGCGCACGGGGCAGCGACTCGGCCAGCTTCAGGGCGCGGGCGAACTTCGCCCGGTCCTGCTTCAGGCGCCAATCCGGGTGGTAGAGGTACTGGCGCCGGCCGGCGGCATCCACCCCGGTCGCCTGGATGTGGCCGTTGGGATACGGGGCGATCCAGACGTCCTGCCAGGCCGGCGGGATGGCCAGGGCGCTGAACCGGGCGCGCAGCTCGGGGTCGGCGATGACGAGCCCGGCCGCGTCCAGGTAGCTGAAGCCGCGGCCCGAGCGCCGGCGGGTGTACCCGGTGCCCGAGGTGTTGCTGCGGCGCAACCGGACGGCCCGGGGGCGGGCGGCGGCGGGTCGGGCTGCCGCCGGGTTCACCGCCGGCGTCGCGGATGCCGTCCGGGTCGATGCGGACCGGGCGGCCACTCGTGTGTCGGCGGCAGGCTTCGCTGACTCTCGCTTCCTCGCCACGGGTGTCGCAACGACGGCCTGCTCGGCCGTGACTTCCTTGGCGGTGCCTGACTTGACAGCGCCTTTCTTAACGGTGCCTCTCGTGAGGGCGGTCCGGGTTCTTGTCGCCATGATCATCCTCCGGGCGTGCTGTGGGTTTTTCAGCGTAAGCGCGCGGCGCATTCCGGGCAAGCACCGGGAGTCCTCCGGCCGCCGAGAACTCGGGAGGAACGGCGGCTGGGAGCGCTCCAGGCGCTCTCTATACTGATCCTCACGGCCCGTGCGAGTACTCGCGGGCGACGCGAGAGAAAGTTCCCATGCTTGCCGATATCGACACCCTTCCCCCGCTCGTGTTCGGTGAGCCCGGCGAGTTCCGCGAGCTGATGGTCGCCCTGGTGATGAGCGGGGACAAGACCGGCTCATCCAACCTGCGCGTCGCCTACGAGCTGACCGGGGAGCCCCTCCCCGTCGTCGGCACCGAATACGCCCTCGTCGACTCCGCGAACACCCGGGTCGCCGTGGTCGAGGTGCTCGAGGTCCGCGAGCACACCGCCGCTGACACCACCCTGGAGCTCGCCCAGCACGAGTCCCCCACGCTGGAGAACTGGCAGACCGTGCACCGCGACTACTGGGAGACCCTGGTCCCCGCCATCCGCAAGCACCTGGACGACCCCGACTGGGTCCTGACGGATGCCGAGCCGGTGATCAGCAAGGTCTTCCGCGTCGTCCACGCTCCCGTCATTTAGGCAGGCCCGGCCGGCTCCAATGTCGCGCGGAGCTCTTCGAGCTGAGTGCGCTGCTCGTTGGTGAACGCATCCCGGAACAGTGCGGCGTTTTCCGGCTCCAGGTCGTCGTAGGACAGCGCGAACGCGGCCTCCACCGCAAGGTCTCCCGCCACGAGCAGTCGGAGCCGGTTCTCGGCCGACCGCATCCGCGCCACGAAGTCGGCCGTCTGCCAGTCCGGATGGCTGGCGATCCGGTTGCCTGCGATGCGCAGGGCCAGCGGAACGTGGTCCGACAACTGTGCAAGCTCACGCAGGTCACCGGCCCTGCGCTGGTCTGCCGGGATCAGGCGGCGAAGCAGCAGGACGCTCTCCTCCTCACCGAGCGGCCCCAACGTCACTCGGCGCACGCCCTCGAGGCCGGAGAGGCTACGGCGTGAGGTGATCACAACCGCGCCACGCTTCTGCAGCGCCAGCACGGGCCGGATCTGCGACTCGTTCGCCGCATTGTCCAGCAGCACCGCCGGCGGGCTGTCGGCGGTCACCTTCTGCCAGAGCAGTGTCGCGTCATCCAAGTTGGTCGGCAGCTTTTCACTGATGCCGGGCACCTGACGCAGGAGTGCCCGCAGCACCTGCAGCGGGGTGAGTGGCACCGTGTTGAAGCCGTCGAGGTCGACATAGTAGACCTTGGGCCGGACCTCGCCCGCGGTGCTGAGGGCCTCGAGCGCACTGGTGGTCTTCCCGATACCCGGGGGTCCGCAAATGATCACGGCTGTCGGCGCCCCTGCCGCCGACGCGGGAGCGTCGAGCAGCGCGCGGATGGCGGCGATCTCTCGATCGCGGCCGGTGAAGTCCGGCAGCCGGTGCGGGGCGATCGCCGACGCCCGGTGGTTATCGGTTGGAGCACGGCGTCTGGCCCGAGCCGACCGGAGGAACGCGTCGGTGCCGGCGACGTCGAGTCCGAGGCCCTGGGCTATCGCCGCCGTGCGGCGCTGCGGCGCGACGCTGACCCCGCGCTCGATATCGCTGATGGTGCGCGCGCTGATGCCGCTTCTCTCGGCGAGCCCTTCCAGGGTGAGGTCCGCTGCCAGTCGAAGCGTTCGCAGCCGCGCGGCGAGGGGTGACGGACTCACAGTGCGAGATTCACCAGTTCTTCATGCTTTCTGCGTTGCGACACGCCAAGGCAGGACGATGTGCTGGGTGTCGACGTCATTTTGATGAGAGTCGCAGATGCGCTCGACCAGCGCAACTTCCTGTCGGCGCGGACGTTCGCTACCCGGGTCGACCCCAGGCACCAGAGAGGAGCCGGATTGACCGACACGACCATCGTTCTCACCCACGGCCCCTTCGGCGAGGCTCCTTCCTGGGCGCCGGTCACGGATCTCCTGCAGCGCCGCGGGTGCCGTGCTCGTGCCGCCGGTCACCCACAGCAGCATCGCAGGAGGGGCCGCAAAGATCCGCTCCTTCGTTGAACAGGTTGACGGGCCGTGCTGCTGGCGGGCCACGGCTCCGGCGGCGCCGTCGTCGGGGTGGTCGGAGCGGCCGACAACGTCACCAGCCTGGTCTTCGTCGCCGCCTATGTGCTCGAAGTCGGCGAGAGCATCGGGCTGCTGCAGGGCGGCTTTCCCGATTCCGTGGCCCCGCTTCCGATTCCCGCCGACGTCCTCGCAGAGCCCGTCGCTGCGGCGGCCTGGAAAACGAAGCCGTCCTGGGGCATCATCGCAAGCGCTGACCGCACCATCCACCCGGGATGTCGTGCGATTCGGGTACGAACGCGCGGGCTTCGCCCGGGTTGTCGAACTGGATGCGCCGCACCTCGTCATGCAGACCCACCCCACCGAGGTCGCCAACCTCATCGAGGCCCTGGCGACCGCCCAGATCCCTTCCTAACAAACGAAAGAGAGCACACCATGCCTTACATCACCACGACCGACGGCACCCAGATCTATTACACCGAGCAGGGCACCGGCAAGCCCGTGCTCTTCAGCCACGGCTGGCCGCTCTCATCCGACGCCTGGCAGGTTGAGCTCAAGCTGCTGGCGGATGCCGGCTACCGCGCCATCGCGCACGATCGGCGCGGCCACGGCCGTTCGTCGAAGACCTACACGGGCAACGATATGGACACCTACGCCCAGGACCTCGCCGAGCTGGTCGAGGCTCTCGACCTGCACGACCTCGTCGTGGTCGGCCACTCCACGGGTGGTGGTGAGGTGGTGCGTTACGCCGCCCAGCACGGTGTGGGCCGGGTCGTGAAGGTGGTCACGGCCGGAGCCGTTCCGCCGCAGATGGTCAAGACCGAGAACAACCCTGAGGGCACCCCGATCGAGGCGTTCGACGACATCCGCGCCGGTGTGCTCAAGGACGCCTCACAGTTCTTCCAGGACCTGACCGTGCCGTTTTTCGGTGCCAACCGCGACGGATCGTTGGTATCGCAGGGCGCCAAAGACGACCTCTGGCGCCAGGGCATGCTGGTGAACCTCGCCGCCGCCTACGACTGCGTCAAGGCGTTCTCCGAGACCGACTTCACCGAGGACCTCAAGGCTCTGGACGTGCCGATCTTCATCGCTCACGGCGACGACGACCAGATCGTTCCGATCGGCGCCGCGGCGCTCAAGACCGCAGAGCTCGTCAAGGACGGCACCCTCAAGGTCTACCCGGGCGCCCCGCACGGCATCTACGGCGACTACCGCACCGGGTTCGGCAAGGACCTGCTGGCCTTCATCGCCCAGTAGCGTTTTCGCTTCCGTGCCATCGGATGCGGCGGCCGCTTGGCCGCCGCATCCGCACCGGCCGGCTCGCATCGGGCCGGCCCTACCGGGTGGTGCTGCCCTGGCGCATAAGGAGATAGTGACGAAATAAGGACACCCCAGGCGATTACGTCCGGAAAAACTCACGAAATCCTTATCTGCGGGCGCCCCGGCTCAGCCGGCGCGACGAGAGGCGGCGGCGATTCCGGCGACCACGAGCAGCAGTCCGATACCGACGACGGCCGTAAGCAGCCAGGTGACCAGGTCGAGTCCGCCCGGAGCCAGTTCGCGGGCCGCGAAGAAGGCCGCTATCGCGAGCATCATGGCGCCCCAGAGAATAGTGGCGACCAGCGGGCGGCGCTTGCGCGGCAACGGGTCGGCATAGGCCGCCTCTGCTGCCGGCGCCGCCCGCCCTCCCGTGGCGGCGGGTGCCGAAGGACTGGGGATGGTCGGCTCCGTCGGGGCGGCGCCGGTGTTGGTGGTGCTGTTCGGGTTGGTGGATGCGTCGGTCATGGTGTTCTCCTAGCGCAGGGCCGGCGAGGCCGGCTGGTTGATGGTGACCTCGCCGAAGCCGGTCCAGACACGCACGGTCGTGACGCCGGTGCCGCTGCCTTCGGAGACGAACCGGGAGTCAAAGAACAGCAGGCCGCCGCGGTCGACGCCGGACTCGCCGTAGTCGATCCCGCCGGCCAGGTTGCTGGCCTGCACCTCGACGGTGCGGTTCTCGGGCAGGAGCAGCTCGACGTCCCCGAAGCCCAGCCAGACGTCGATCGTGCGGTCGATGCCGGCGGGGGTGCGATCGAGCCCGGAGAGGTCGATCCGGGGCGAACCGGCGACCATGGCCAGGCCGGTGGGGTCGCTCGTGTCGTACTGCCAGGTGGGATCGCCGAAGGGCACCACATCGGCGTCCGCGGGGATGAACGCGGTCCAGCCCATGCTGACGACCAGTGCGATGCTGAAGAAGTTCAGCCAGCCGCCCTCCTTGCCGCGGATGCCGGCGACCACGATGCCCAGGGCGACCACGGCGAGCGCGGCCGCGGCGCCGACCAGGAAGGCCGAGTTCGACCAGGATCCGTCTGCCACGAAGGACGCGGCGACGGCACCGGCGCTCAGCGCCACTCCGGCCACGACGGAGACGAAACCCGCGCCCAGCTGCCGGCGGCGGTGCGCCGACCGGTATCGCTCGGGGTCGAAGGCCGCGGCGGGGGCGCCGGCTCCGGAGTCGGGACCGGTGGGGGTGGACCCGTACGGTGCCGACCCGTACGGCGCAGGTCCGGCCGACGGAGTCCCGGCTGGCCGGCGGCCGGCGAGGTCATCCCACAGCGATGGGCCGGCCGGGCTGGCGCTCGCCGTCGAGCCGGTTGCGGCCGGGGCATCGGGCACGGGCGGGATCGGTGGGACGAACGTCGACGTCGGGCTCGACGCTGCCCGGGCGTGGGGTGTGGACGCGGCGCGTGCCTGATCGGTGGTGCTCGGCTGGGCTGCGGTCTCCGGCCCAGCGGCAGCGGTGGGGGCATCCGCATCGGGCGTGGACGCTGACGGGCTGGCCGTCGGGTTTGTTGCCGGGTAGCCCGACGGGTAGCCGGCGGTGTTCCGCGGCGAGGGTACCCGCTTGGCGATGTAGATCACCAGCAGGATGATGCCCACCGTGAGCCCGATGGCCCAGCTGGTGCGCAGCAGCACTTCCAGCCAGCCGGGCATGCCCCACACTTCCGGCGGTCCCTGCCACCAGATGCCCTGCATCCACGGGATGAACATGAAGAACAGCAGCACGCCGACGGCGATCATGGCCGGTTCGAAGACCTGGTGCGCCGCCTTCTCGGCCAGGCTCCGGCCGGACTGATCGGGCATCAGCGCCCACCCCAGGGCGTAGACGAAGAAGATGGGGCCGCCGAGGATTGCGATCACGACGGCGATGCCGCGCACGATCAACGGGTCGAGGCCGGTGCGCGTTGCGATCGCCCCGCACACGCCGGCCAGCCAGCGGTCCTGGCCACGGACGAAGCCGAGGCTGCATACCCAGTCGAAGAATGCGGCCCCGCCAGGCTGTTTGGACTGCCCGGTGCCACCGGGTGCACCGTACGGGGTGCCGGGAGTGAAGGGCGCTGATGTCTCGGTCATGGCTCCATCTTGCTGCTCCGCCGCGCGACGAGCCATGGGGGAAGACCCTGATTGCACCCTGACCCCGGGGTTCGGCGAGCGACCAGGGGCTCCATGGGTGCTTGGATGGTGCTGTGACCGACGTGAGTGCCGCCCACCCCCGCTCGAGCGGGAGGCTCGTGCGCCCGCGCCTGCGCATCGTGGCGGGCGTCTGCGCGGGGTTTGCCCGGCACACCGGTCTGCCCGTCACCTTGGTGCGTACCGTGACGTTCGTGCTGGCGCTCTGCGGCGGCGCGGGTGTGCTGCTGTACGGCTGGCTGTGGGCCACGACCCCCGACGAAGCTCCTGCGACAGGCAGCGGCGGACACCACGACCGACTACCCAAGGCAGCTCTCACCACCTCCGCGCGGTCCGGCTCCCTCACGACCCCGGTCGCACCGGCCCTGGCCTCGCCGGCCACCGCCGGCACCACCGGCACCACCGGCGCATCCGTTGACGCCGCCGCAGGAGAACCCCGGCGCGCGCCCGTCACCGAGATCCTCCTCGGCCTCGCCCTTGTCAGCACCGCCGGAGCGTTGATCGCCAACCGGCTCGGTGCCGAGCTGCCGCTGGACGCCATCATCCCCGCGATCGTGGCACTGGCCGGCACCGGCCTGGCCTGGCGGCAGTTCGCCGAGCTGCGCAGCGGCGCCGGCCCCCGCAGCTCGGGCATGCTGGTGCGGGCCCTTGGCGCGCTGGTGCTGGTGGCCCTGGGCATCCTGCTGTTCTTCATCACGAGCGAAAGCCCCAACGTCTGGACCGTCATCGTCGCGGCCCTGTCGGTGCTCGTGGGAGTCGCCGTGGTGGTGGCTCCCTGGGCCGTGCGGCTCACCCGCGACCTCTCCGATGAGCGCGCCGCCCGGGAGCGAGAGGCGGAGCGGGCCGAGATGGCCGCCCACTTGCACGATTCGGTGCTGCAGACCCTGGCGCTGATCCAGCAGAAGGCCGGCCCGCACTCCGACGCCGCCAGGCTCGCCCGCGCCCAGGAACGAGACCTGCGGGAGTGGCTGTTCACCGGTACCCGGAATGCACCCGTCGACCTGGCCGCCGAGCTGCGCGGGTTCGCGACGACGCTGGAGCGGGACTTCGCGGCGCACGTCGACGTCGTCGCGGTCGGCTCCGTCGACCGGGAAGTGCCGGAACCGCTGCTCGCGGCCGCCAGGGAAGCCATGCTCAACGCGGCCAGGCACGCCGGCGGCGACATCTCGGTGTACGTCGAGTCCTCCCCGGCCGCCATCGAGGTCAGCGTCACCGACCGGGGCCCGGGTTTTTCCATCGGGGCGATCCCCGCGGATCGCTGGGGCGTGCGCGAGTCGATCCTGGCCAGGATGCAGCGGGCCGGCGGCACGGCGACGGTGCAGCCGGGGCCCGGCGGCACCGGCACCGAGATTCGGCTCACGCTCCCCCTCGACGTTCAGGAAGACACCCCATGACCGACCCGACCGCCTCCGCCACCGGCGACGCCCCCGATCTCACGGTGGTGATCGTCGACGACCACTCAATCTTCAGGTCGGGCCTCCGCTCGGAGCTGGATCCGGCCCTGCGGGTGCTCGGCGAGGCGGCGACCGTCGACGAGGCGATCGCGGTCGTCGTGGCCACCCAGCCCCGGGTGGTGCTGCTCGACGTGCATCTGCCCGGCGGCACCGGCGGCGGCGGCGCCGAAGTGATTCGCGCCGCGGCTCCCCAAGCGCCGGCCACCCTCTTCCTGGCTCTGAGCGTGTCGGATGCGGCGGACGACGTGGTCAGCGTCATCCGCGCCGGTGCCCGCGGGTACATCACCAAGAGTTCCTCCGGCGCCGAGGTGTCAGAGGCCGCCCGCCGGGTGGCGGGCGGGGACGCCGTCTTCTCGCCGCGGCTGGCCGGGTTCGTGCTGGACGCCTTCGGTGCCGTCGCGGGCGAGACCGCGGCCAGTATCGACGAGCTCGACCGGCTGTCGGCCAGGGAGCAGGAGGTGATGCGGCTGATCGCCCGCGGCTATGCCTACAAGGAGGTCGCGAGCGCTCTGTTCATCTCGCCCAAGACCGTGGAGACCCACGTCTCGGCGGTGCTGCGCAAGCTGCAGCTCTCCAGCCGCCATGAGCTCACCGCCTGGGCGACGGCCCGCAAGCTGCTCTGAGGTGGGCTTACGGGGTGCCGAATCGCTCCACGAACGCCTTCATGATGTTGGCGGGCTCGGTCACCCGGGACGCGTCGATGGCGGCGATCACGTCGTCGTAGGCATCCGGCTCGAAATAGCCGTTGTCGTGATACACCCGCAGCCGGGTGCGGATGCCGGCCTGGGTGAGTTCGGGGTGGAACTGGGTGGCGTAGACGTTCTGGCCGACCCGGAACGCCTGCACCGGGCAGCTCTCCCCGGTGGCGAGCAGCACCGCGCCCGCCGGCAGGGCCGTGCAGGCCTCCTTGTGGCCCACGAACGCCTCGAAGTTCGGTGCGAGCCGGCCGAACAATTGGTCGGCCGCGCCGTCCGGAGTGAGGCTGACGACGATGGGCCCGGCCGGCTCGGACCAGGTGTCGTCGACGACTCCGTCGAGGTGGCCGACGAGCAGGCCGATGCCGTAGCAGGCGCCCAGGAACGGGAAGTCCTGCGCCACGACCTGGTCGATCACTCCGGCGAGTTCGGCTTCGACCCGCAGTTGCACCGCCGATTTGGTTCCCGCCGGGTCGCTCGCGTTGAACGGGCTGCCGCCCACGATCACGCCGGAGTAGTCAGCGAGATTCACCGTCGGCAGCGGGGCCGCCTCGAGGCGAACGCGATGCAGTTGTTCGGGACGCAGGCTCCCGGCCGCAAGGAACCCCGCGTATTCGTCGTCGGCGGCTTCATCCTCGAAGCGGGTTGCCAGTAGCAGAAAGGGCTTCACGGCCCCATGTTAGCGAGGAAGCCGGTTCCGGATGCGGATGTGACGCCGCGGGGCACGAACACCCCCTCTTCGCTCTGTGCAGGGAGGCCGAGCGGGTAGATTTATGCCAATGAACATCCAGCAAGGCACCAGCGCGCCCGAGGCCAGCACCATCGCCACTCCCTACGAAGATCTGTTGCGCCTGGTGCTCGAGACCGGCGCGAACAAAGCGGACCGCACCGGCACGGGCACGCTCAGCGTGTTCGGCGCCCAACTGCGCTTCGACCTCAGTAAGGGGTTTCCGCTGGTCACCACCAAACGGGTGCACTTCCCCTCCGTCGCTTACGAACTGCTCTGGTTCCTGCGCGGCGACAGCAACGTGGGCTGGCTGCGGGAACACGGCGTACGCATCTGGAACGAGTGGGCCGACGAACAGGGCGAACTCGGCCCGGTCTACGGCGTGCAGTGGCGGTCCTGGCCCACGCCTGACGGCGGCCACATCGACCAGATCGCCCAGGTCATCGAGACTCTCAAGACCAACCCGGACTCCCGGCGCATCATCGTGTCGGCGTGGAACGTCGCCGACATCCCCGAGATGGCGCTCGCCCCGTGCCACGCACTGTTCCAGTTCTACGTGGCGGACGGCAAGCTCTCCTGCCAGCTCTACCAGCGCAGCGCCGACCTGTTCCTCGGCGTTCCGTTCAACATCGCCAGCTACGCGCTGCTCACCCACCTCGTCGCGGCGCAGACCGGCCTCGAAGTGGGCGACTTCATCTGGACCGGCGGCGACTGCCACATCTACTCCAACCACCTCGAGCAGGTCACCGAACAACTCAGCCGCACGCCGTACCCGGCGCCGCAGCTCAAGATCACCACCGAGCGGGACAATATCTTCGACTACCGGTTCGAGGACCTCGAGGTCGTCGACTACGTGCACCACCCCGCGATCAAGGCTCCCGTTGCCGTCTGACGGCACCGGCGTCGGCCTGATTTGGGCGCAGGCGGTCAACGGTGTCATCGGTGACGCCGGCACCATCCCGTGGCGGTTGCCCGAAGACCTCGCCCGGTTCAAGGAGCTCACCCTGGCCGGCGCCGTCGTCATGGGCCGCCGCACCTGGGACTCGCTGCCGGAGCCGTTCCGGCCCCTCGCCGGCCGGCACAACATAGTCATCACCCGCCAGCCGGACTGGAGCGCCGATGGCGCCACCGTCGTGCACTCCCTGGCCGACGCCCTGGCTGCCGCTCTGCCCGGGCCGGTCTGGATCATCGGCGGCGGCGACATCTACCGGCAGTCGATGCCCCTCGCCGACCGCCTCGAAGTGACCGAGGTCGACCTCGACGCGCCCGGCGACACCGTCGCACCCGTGGTGGATGCCGCTTTCGCGCAGACCGCCACCGGCGACTGGCTGACCTCGCGAACCGGTCTGCGGTACCGCTTCGTCAGCTACGGGCGCGTCACGGCCTAGCCTCCGGTGGCGCCTCAGCCGGATCGGGCCGAGCGCTCACACGTCGCTGAAGGCCCGACTGGATACGCCGCGCGGTCGGCCGCGGGCGCGGGCGCTGCACCAGCACCGCCACGAGTTCAGGGGTCGTGGCGGGCGCGACTGGGCTGCACGCGGGGCGGCTCCCCCGGCATCTTCGGATAGTCCGGCGGGAACGGCAGCTCGCCCAGCCCGGCGGCCAGGTCCCGCTCCCACCACTCGAGCAGTGTGTCGATGCGACCGGGGTCGGCGTGCATCTGAGCCCAGGGGTCGCCGTTGGTGCGCAACCGCTCCGGCACGGTCAGGACCGTGTGCAGCGTCGGATCGGTGTTCTGGAGCTCGTCCCAGGTGATCGGGCACGACACCGGGGCGTGCGGCAGTGGCCGCGGGCTGTAGGCGCCGGCCATGGTGCGGTCCCGGTTCGCCTGGTTGAAGTCCAGGAAGATGCGGCTGCCGCGCTCCTCCTTCCACCAGGCAGTGGTCACGGTCTTCGGCATCCGTCGTTCGACTTCGCGCGCGGCGGCGATGACGGCGTGCCGCACCACCTGGAACTCCTTGGTGGCTTCGAGGGGCGCAAAGACATGCAGCCCCCGGTTACCGGAGGTCTTGACGAACGCGGTGAGGCCGGCCTCGGCGAGCACCGCGCGCAGCTCGATGGCCACCGGGATGGCGTCGTCGAAGTCGGTGCCCGGCTGCGGGTCGAGGTCGATACGGAGCTGGTCGGGGTTGTCGGTGTTTTCCGCCCGCGAGGGCCACGGATGGAACACCACAGTGTTCATCTGCACCGCCCAGACGGCGGCGGCCGGTTCGTCGATCACGAGTTGCGGATGCGTGCGCGCGCTCGGGTAGACCACCGGCACCGAGCGGATGAAGTCGGGTGCCCCCTTGGGCGGGTTCTTCGAGAAGAACTGTTCGCCGTCGACGCCCGCCGGGAACCGTTGCAGCGACAGCGGCCGGTCGCCGTTGGCGGCCACGAAAGCGTCCCCGACCTCCACGATGTAGTTGGCCAGGTCGAGCTTGGTGATGCCGGCCTCCGGCCAGAGCACCCGGCTCGGGCTGGAAACGCGCATCACCCGGTCGCCGTTCGGTCCGGGAACTGTCAGTTCGGTCGCTTCACTCGCCATGCGCCTAATTTAGCCCCGAACGCGATCGGTGTGCCTCTCCCACACCTCCCGCACCTCCACTGCCCCGCCCAGGTCGGCCGCACCTCTGCGCCCGCCTCTGCTCCGCCTCGGCCCTTCCGCGAGAAAGTTTTCGATAGTCCCACGGAGGGGTCCTGCGGGCGGGTTCGATGTCGGTGGTAGGTGAGACGATCTCACTATGAGTAGCCCAGACCAGGCACCACCGCCAGTTCCGGACGTTGACGACGATTACTCTCTGGAGCCCGCTCCACCAGATCCACAACCACCCACACTGGCGAGCACGCCCGCACCTGAACCTGCGCCAGCACCCGCGCCCGCGCCGATACCGGATCTGCCCGAGTCGTACCAGCCGGACCCGACGATGGATCAGCGGGTGCGCGACGATCTGGCCGAGCTGACCGAGCGAGTCGCGGCGGAGGACAGGCTGATCGCCCAGGCCCAGGCTCGCCGCGTCGAAGCCCTGCTGCATCTGCAGGCCTGGAGCGAGAATCCGCGGGTGTCCTCCCGACTGCACGGCGACCGGGAGTCCATACGCACGGCCGACCGGAACGCGGCGACCATGACCGAGGACCGGGCCCGCGCTGCCGCGTACGCCCGGTGGGACAAGCATGAGATCGCCCGCCGCACCATCGTGCCCGAGACCGCCTGCCTGACGCGCACCACCGAGCGCACCATCGAACGGCAGCTGGACGAGGCCCGGTTCCTCTACAGCCACGCCCCGGCCACGTTCGATGCGCTGTCTCGTGGTGAGATTAGTTACCGGCATGCGACAACCCTGCTCGACCAGATCCGCACCGTGCCTGACGAGGACCAGGCCGCGTTCGAAGAGAAGGTGCTGCCGGTGGCGAAGTCACAGTCGGCGGGCCGGTTCAAGGATCGGGCCCGCCGGCTCCGTGAAAAACTGCACCCGGAGTCCATCGTGGCCCGCAGCACGGACGCTCTCGCGGACCGGCGCACCTGGTGGGAGGCCGCGCCGGATGGGATGGGCTGGTTGCACTGGTACGGCACCGCCGACCAAACCACAGCGGCCTGCAACCGCATCACCAGCATGGCCACGAGCTTGAAGAAGCTGGGCGACCCATCCTCGGACTGCGACTCAGCCGACCAGGAGGCCGGTGCCGGTGTCGAAGACGGCTTCGGAGGCGCCGGGGCCGGGGCCGCGTTCGGGATCGAGCCGAAAATCACCGAGGACCTCCCCACCCGCACCCTTGACCAGCTCCGCGCCGACGTCACCGCCGCGCTCCTGCTGGACGGGATCACCCCGACCGGGCTGGGTGCCGGAATGCGCGGCACCGTGATGATAACCGTGTCGGCCCTGACCCTGCTGGGCCTGGACGAGGAACCCGCCACCCTCGAAGGCTACGGGCCGATCTCTCCCGACGCGGCTCGCTTTGTCGCCGGCAACGCGCCCAGCTTCACCCGCATCCTCACTCACCCCGAAACCGGAGTGATCCTCTCCGTCGACAAGAAGCAACAGAAAATCATCAAGGGCATGCGAAAAGTGTTGCGAATGCGAGACGAGACCTGCCGGTTCCCCGGCTGTTCCCGACCGGCGATCAAGAGCGACATCGACCACACCCAAGACCGCCAATATGACGGCGCCACCACCCTGGACAACCTCGCGCACCTCTGCGAAGGCCACCACCGGCTCAAACACCTCAGTCAGTGGTCGGTGACGCAGGAAGCGGGCGGGGTGCTGGTCTGGACCTCGCCGGGGAAGCGGACCTACCGCACCGACCCGGCCAACCCGATCGGACCACCCCGCCTCGCACCACCGACCGTGGGACCGAAAACCCAGAAGCAACCCGCCGACGACAGCTTCCTGATGCCCCGGCACCAGCCCAAACGGTACCCCTCGCCACCGGCCGCCGAAAACCCGCCCTTCTGAGAGCGGCGAATCGGACCTCGTGCGCCCGCCGCGCAGTCACTTAACGAGAGTGACTGGCTACCCGGTTGAGTGCTGCAACGCCTGTGGTGTAGCGAGAACCGTCGGTCGAAGGCTCGCGTGACGCTCCGCTGGCCACGGGGACCGAGCACACCATAATGGGACGGTGATGATCGAGCAGCCGAAAGCGCACGATCGTCGGGCACCGCGGCAGCGCACCGTCGTCTGGATCCTGGTCGCCGGGCAGATCCTCGGTGGCATTGGAATGGGCGCCACCCTGTCGCTCGGGGCGCTGCTGGCGGCCCAGTTGTCCGGTTCCAGCGCCTGGTCCGGAATGGCCGCGACCATGAGCACCCTCGGCGCCGCCCTGGCAGCGGTTCCCCTGGCGCGGCTGGCGCAGGCGCGGGGACGCCGCCGGTCGCTGGCGGCCGGGTCCCTCGTCGCCGGCCTCGGCGCCGCGCTGGCGATCACATCGGTCGCCGTCGACAACTTCCCGCTGCTGCTCATGGCGCTGATGCTGCTCGGCTCCGGGTCGGCCGCGAACCTGCAGGCCCGCTTCGCCGCCACCGACCTGGCCAGCAGTTCCACTCGCGGCCGCGACCTGTCCATCGTGGTGTGGTCCACCACAATCGGAGCGGTGCTCGGACCCAACCTGTTCGGCCCCGGCGAGGTGGTGGGCGCCGCACTCGGGCTGCCCCCGCTCACAGGGGCGTTCGCCTTCTCCCTGGCGGCCACCCTCGGCGCCGCCCTCGTCTACACGATCGGGCTGCGGCCCGATCCGCTCCTCACCGCCATGGCCGAGCGCGGCGCCACCGCGAGCGGCGCCCCGCGGCGCGGCGGCCTCGCCCTTGTGCGCAGCCACCCAGCCGCCCGCTACGCCGTGGCCGCAATCGCGCTCAGCCACGCCACCATGGTTGCGCTCATGTCGATGGCCCCCGTGCACCTACGCGACCACGGTGCGTCCCTCACGATCGTGGGCTTCACCATCAGCCTGCACGTGGCCGGCATGTACGCGCTGTCTCCCGTGTTCGGCGCCCTCGCCGACCGGGGCGGCCGGATGCCGGTGATCCTGACCGGCCAGGCCATGCTGTTCAGCGCCCTGCTCACGTTCTGGCTTGCCGACGAGTCGGCGACCGCCATGGTCGTCGGCCTGATCCTCCTCGGCGTCGGCTGGTCGGCATCCGTCGTCGCCGGCTCTGCCCTTATCTCCGATGCGGTGGGCGTACACGATCGCGCGCCCCTCCAGGGCTTCTCCGACCTGTCGATGAACGCCGCCGGCGCCCTCGCCGGGGCCCTGGCGGGACCGGTGCTTCTCGTCGTGGGGTACTCGGGCCTCGGCCTGGTGGCCATGTCCCTGGTGCTCGTGGTTACGATCTGGACGCTCGGGCGAGCACGCAGCGGCCCGTCTCGGCTTTCCCCGGAAACGTGAGAGCGCCACTGGCTGGCGGAGTTCCTGCCATGTCGCCGGGCCGGCCGTCAGGCTAGATGATGTCGCTCGAGGCGGTCCCTGCGCGTTCGTTCGCGGACACATCCGCCGGGGCACCCGCGATGTTCACCATCCAGGCCACGCCGAACTTGTCGACACACATCCCGAAGCTGTCGCCCCACGGCGCGACCTCGAGCGGCATCGTCACGGACCCGCCGTCGACGAGCTTGTCGAAGTAGCCGCGCAGTTCCTCGCCGTCAGCGCTTTCGCCGCTGAGCGACACCGAGAAGTTGTTGCCCGGTGTGTAGTCCATGGCGTTGGGTGTGTCCGCGGCCATCAACTCCAGGCCGTTCGGTGCGGCGAGCGCGGCATGCATGGTCTTGTCCTGCTCGCTCGGATCCTCGCTGGCGTGGTACTCCGCAAAGGTACTGACGGTCAGTTCGCCGCCGAAAACGCTCTGGTAGTACTCCATGGCCTCCCTGGCGTTGTCGCGGAAGCCGAGATAGGGGTTGAGCCGGATGCTCATGATGGTCTCCTCATGTCGTTGGGTGCTTCGTTTTTGTCACGCTCGGAACATCACCGATTATCGACCCGTCCGGCCTCCCGCGCGAGGCGTCCGGCGAACCCGGTGGCACGGCTTGCTCCGCTTGCGCCAACACCCCAACCGGATGGGCACCCATGGACCACCTCTCAACGCTCGTCGCCGACATCCACGCCACCAGCCCGAGGCGTTGGCCGTCATCGCCGCGACGCTCGGCACGACCGTCCAGGATGCCCGCACCGCGCACCCGTCGGTACGCCTGCCGCAGGGCGGCCGGGTCGAAGTGGAGATCCCCGAGTTCGGTGAGGCCCCGCCGCTGGCCATCGACGTCTACGACCCACGCGGAGCGGCCGAGGCCCGCGCATCCGCCCAATCGCTGCTCGAGCTCCTCGCCGACGCGACACCCTGGTCCCTGCACCACCTGCTCGACGAGGCGGGCCGTCTCCGGGGCGGTTCGGCCCGGCCCGCCGAAACTCCATGCGTACGCACGGGATATTCCCGTAGCGTGGAGCCATGAGCAATCTGAACCCCAGCACGCTAGTCCCAAGTTATGTGGAGCCTGGCAAGGACTTCGACCGCGACACGAACTACATCGAGGACCGCATCACGCGCGACGGGCGCGATGGCTGGCCCGTGGAACCCGGGCGCTATCGGTTGGTCGCCGCCCGTGCCTGCCCGTGGGCGAACCGCACCGCCATCGTCCGTCGCCTGCTGGGCTTGGAGCAGGTCATCTCCCTCGGCCTGCCCGGCCCCACGCACGACAAGAACAGTTGGACCTTCGACCTCGACCCGAACGGTGTCGACCCCGTACTCGGCATCGAACGCATCCAGCAAGCCTACTTCGCCCGCTTCCCCGACTACCCACGCGGCATAACGGTGCCCGCGATCGTCGACGTTCCCTCTGGGAAGCTGGTCACCAACAACTACCCGCAGATCACCGTGGACTTTCAGACCGAGTGGGTGGACTACCACCGCCCCGGCGCCCCCGATCTCTACCCGGAGGCCCTGCGCGCCGAGATCGACGAGGTGGCCAACCTGATCTTCCATGACGTCAACAACGGCGTGTACAAGTGCGGGTTCGCCGGCAGTCAGAAGTCCTACGAGCGGGCCTATCGAACCCTCTTCGCGCGACTGGACTGGCTCGAAGAGCGCTTGAGCACCCAGCGCTACCTGGTAGGCGACACCATCACCGAAGCGGACATCCGGCTGTTCACGACCCTGGCCCGCTTCGACGCGGTCTACCACGGTCACTTCAAGTGCAACCGGAACAAGCTCAGCGAGATGCCGGTGTTGTGGGCCTACGCCCGCGACCTGTTCCAGACCCCGGGCTTCGGCAGCACGACCGACTTCGCCCACATCAAGAGCCACTACTACGGCACGCACGAGCAGATCAACCCCACCGGCATCGTGCCGAAGGGGCCGGTGCTCGCGGGCTGGGACGAGCCGCACGGTCGCGACCACCTCGGCGACCGCGTCACGGAGCAGGGCCCCGCGCACACCGAGGTCTAGACGACCATCGCGGGACCGGGGTCGGTCGACGCCAGCACGTGGCCGATCCCGTCCTGCTCC
>NZ_JAODBG010000129.1 GCF_025463825.1 Cryobacterium sp. | reverse complement strand
TCGGCTGGAACGTTCTCTTGCTCATTGTTCAATCTCCACGTATTGGATCTCCGCAGGCCTAAACGAGCGGCCGGGAAAGAGTGAGGTAGCCCACGGGCTGGGGTCAACTGATTAAAACTACGGCTTCCCTCGTCCCCGGTCAAACTGGAGACGCCCAAACAGACGATTCTGCCCACTGAATCGGTGAATCCGGGACAGACACGCGGGGGTTTATCCAGCTAATTTGGCCTGACCGCCGGTCATTGGCTACCGTGAGGACAAGTTATCCACAGGGTGTGGGTAAAGCCTGAGAATCCAGTCGTTATTTACCCACAGGCGGTGGATAACCTTGTGGATGAATCGTTCGGTTTGACATTCTGTGTCGATGATCCGCTCGTCTTCTCTCGGCGGCAACGCGTAAAGATCAAGAATGTGGGGAACCATGGCAGACGGGGAACAGCCCATCAGCGAAACGTGGCGGTCGGTTCTGACCATCCTGGAGTCCGACGATTCGATCACTCCCATGCTCTACGGCTTCCTGAACCTGGTCGAACCCAAGGGCATCGCCGCCGGGACGTTCTACCTCGAGGTTCCGAACGAATTCACCGCCAGCATGCTCAACCAACGGATGCGCGTGCCCTTGCTCACCGCGATGGGCCAGCTCAACGAGTCCGTCGCGGTGTCGACCTTCTACGTCGTGGTCAACCCGGAACTGGAACAGGAGTCGCTGCGCCCGATCCCGGAGCCGGTGCACCAGCCGAGCATCGAGATGCCGGCCTCACCGCAGTCGGTGTTCGAGAGCCCCGCACCGGACAGCGTGCACGACACCCGGCTGAACGCCAAGTACAGCTTCGATAACTTCGTGATCGGCCAGTCCAACCGGTTCGCCCACGCCGCCGCGGTCGCCGTGGCCGAGGCTCCGGCCAAGGCCTACAACCCGCTGTTCATCTACGGATCCTCCGGACTGGGCAAGACCCACCTGCTGCACGCAATCGGGCACTACGCAATGAGCCTGTACCCCGGAATTCGCGTTCGTTACGTCAGTAGCGAGGAATTCACCAACGACTTCATCAACTCGATCGCGAACAACCGCGGTTCCGCCTTCCAGAACCGGTACCGCAACATCGACATCCTGATGATCGACGACATCCAGTTCCTGCAGGGAAAAGCCGAAACGCAGGAAGCCTTCTTCCACACGTTCAATACCTTGCACGACCACAATAAGCAGGTGGTCATCACCAGCGACCTGCCGCCCAAGGCACTGACCGGGTTCGAAGACCGGATGCGATCGCGCTTCGAATGGGGCCTGATCACCGATGTGCAGGCCCCCGACCTGGAGACCCGCATCGCGATTCTGCGCAAGAAGGCGCAGAGTGAGAAGCTCCAGGTACCGCACGACATCCTCGAGTTCATGGCCTCGAAGGTGTCCTCCAACATCCGTGAACTGGAGGGCACCCTGATCAGGGTGACGGCGTTCGCCAGCCTCAATCGCACGCCGGTGGACATGAACCTCGTGCAGACGGTCCTCAAGGACGTGATCACCCTCGACGAAGACAACGTGATCGCGCCGGTAGACATCATCACCAACACGGCGGACTACTTCAAGCTCACCGTTGACGACCTGTACGGATCGTCCCGATCACAGGCCGTCGCCACGGCACGGCAGATCGCCATGTACCTGTGCCGCGAGTTGACGAACCTCTCCCTCCCCAAGATCGGCCAGCTGTTCGGCAACCGCGACCACACCACGGTCATGTACGCCAACAAGAAGATCAGCGAGCTCATGAAGGAGCGACGGTCCATCTACAACCAGGTGACGGAACTCACGAACCGCATTAAACAGGATCACCGCTACAAGTAAGAGAAAATTTTTTTGGTTTTCGTACCTGTGGATAACCCTGTGGAAAGTCGCCCGACAACTTGGCCGGTCCTGTAGAAACGCAGCGGCAACTTGTGAAAACTCCGAATTACACAGGCAACTTCGTGTCATTCATTGGGCCGGGCCCTCACAGGCCGTCCACAAGTTACAAGAATGTAGTTTCCAGTCCCTGAGCGGGATCCACAAAGTTATCCACAGTTTCCACACCGGTTAAGAAGATTAACGATTAACTTCATTAGCTCCAGGTCCAACAACCTTTACTCGCCGGCTCGTTCGAGAAATGAGCTGTCCGCAAACCCGACTAGCATTGAGGCCGTATCCAGGTCTCCCATCGACAGGAGTGACTTCGTGAGATTTCAGGCCAACCGGGACGTCTTCAGTGAAGCCGTATCTTTCGCTGTAAAACTCCTTCCTCAGCGCACCACCCTGCCCATTTTGAGCGGTGTGTTAATCGAAGCAGCCGAGGCCGGCCTGATCCTGTCGTCGTTCGACTACGAAGTCTCGGCCCAGACCGAGATCGCCGCCGATGTCGAAGAAACCGGCAAGGTGCTCGTGTCCGGGCGCCTGTTGGCCGAGATCGCCAGCCGGATGCCCAACGCCCCCGTGCGATTCTCGACCAATGAGTCCCGAATCACCGTGAGTTGTGGCACCGCGAACTTCACCCTGCTGTCTATGCCGGTAGAGGAATATCCAAGTATTCCCCAGGTCAGCGCCCACTCTGGACTAGTTCCGGCCGAGGAATTCGCCGCGGCTGTGTCGCAGGTGGCCGTCGCCGCGTCCCGCGACGATGTCACCCCGGTCATCACCGGTGTGCAGCTGCAGATCACCGAGAACAGCATCAGCCTGGTCGCCACGGACCGGTACCGCGTCGCGGTTCGCGAGATCGACTGGGACCCGGGCGCCAATCAGGCCCAGGAACCGATCACCGCCCTGGTGCCGGCCCGCACCCTGCAGGAAGTCGGCAAGACCTTCGGCCACAGCGGCACCATCTCGGTTGCCATCACCAACACCGACGACCGCGAGCTGATCGCCTTCACCGCCGACAAGAAGACCGTCACGTCGCTGTTGATCAAGGGCAACTACCCGCCCGTGCGCCGCCTGTTCCCCGACAACGTCGACAACTACGCCGTGATGAACACAGCCGAACTGATCGAGGCCACCCGCCGCGTCCAGCTCGTGCTCGAGCGCGAAGCCGCCCTGCGATTCAGTTTCACCGCCGACGGCCTCACCCTCGAGGCGATCGGCTCCGAACAGGCCCAGGCGTCCGAGACCATCGACGCGATCCTGTCCGGCGGTGACACCGTGGTATCGCTCAAGCCGCAGTTCCTGCTCGACGGCCTCGGCGCCGTGCACTCCGAGTTCGTGCGGATCTCGTTCACCAAGACCGAGAACCCCAACAAGCCCGGACCCGTGCTGATCACCAGCCAGACCTCACGCGAGCAGCCCGGCGCCGACAGCTACCGATACCTGCTGCAACCCAACCTGCTGCTGCGCTAGCCCCACCGCCCCCCATCAGCACGACACGACTCGAACCGAGAAGGACAGCTATGCACATCGGAATCGTCGGCCTCGGAAAAATGGGTGCCAACATGCGAGACCGCCTGCAGGCCGCGGGGCTCGACGTCACCGGGTACGACCGCAATCCGGCCGTGTCCGACGTCGCCTCGACCGCGGAACTGATCGAGACACTCCCCGCCCCGCGCCTGGTCTGGGTCATGGTTCCCGCCGGGGCCATCACCACCGCCGTGATCGCGGACCTGGCCACGCGGCTCTCACCCGGTGACCTGGTCATCGACGGCGGCAATTCCCGCTTCACCGACGATTTCACCCACGAAGCGCTCCTGGCCGAACAGGGTGTGCACTACGTCGACGCCGGTGTGTCCGGCGGCGTGTGGGGCGCCACCAACGGGTTCGGCCTGATGGTCGGCGGCGCTGAGGCCGACGTCGAACGGGCCATGCCGGTTTTCGACGCCCTCCGTCCCGAGGGCCCCCGCGAAGAGGGTTTTGTGCACGCGGGCAAGGTCGGCGCCGGCCACTACGCGAAGATGGTGCACAACGGCATCGAATACGCCCTCATGCAGGCCTACGCCGAGGGCTATGAACTGCTCGAGAAACGCGACGACCTGATCCAGGACGTCCCCGGAGTGTTCACCGCGTGGCAGCGCGGCACCGTTGTGCGGTCCTGGCTGCTCGAACTCCTGGTCCGGGCCCTCAAGGACGACCCGCAGCTGCGCGACATCGAAGGTTACGTCGAGGACTCCGGCGAGGGCCGCTGGACGATCGAGGAAGCCATCAGCAACGCCGTGCCCGTTCCGGCGATCAGCGCCTCGATCTTCGCCCGATTCGCCTCCCGCCAGGAGGACTCACCGGCCATGAAGGCCGTCGCAGCTCTGCGCAACCAGTTCGGTGGCCATGCCATAAAGAAGGCAGACTGATCCGCTGTGCGGGTCACACATCTCTCTCTCACCGACTTCCGCAATTATGCGCAAGCGGAGGTTCCCTTCGGTCCCGGCCCCAACCTCATCGTGGGCCGGAACGGCCAGGGCAAGACGAACCTGGTGGAGGCCCTCGGCTTCCTGAGCACTCTCGGCTCGCACCGGGTCTCCTCGACCGGCGCGATGGTGCGCTCGGGTGAGGAGTCCGCCATCATCCGGGCCCGCCTGGAGTACAACGGCCGCGACATCCTCGCCGAGGTGCAGATCAACCGCTCCGGACTCAACCGGGCGCAGGTCAACCGCTCCGTCATCAAGACCCGTGACCTCCCTCGCTACTTCTCCAGCGTGCTCTTCGCCCCTGAAGACCTCGCCCTCGTCCGAGGCGACCCGTCCGGTCGCCGCCGCTTCCTCGATGCGCTGCTGACCCTGCGAAGCCCCCGGCTTTCCGGCGTCCTGACCGACTACGACCGGGTGCTGCGGCAGCGCAACACCCTGCTCAAGTCCGCGAGGGCCTCCGGCGTGAAGACCAGCCAACTCGGCACGCTGGAAATCTGGGACGAACGCCTTGTCGCCCTTGGCTCCGAGATCATCGACGCCCGCGCCGAACTCGTGCGGCAGCTGTTGCCGCCGCTGCACGCCGCCTACCTCGCCGTCGCGGGCGCAGACCACGGCCCGAACCTGGTCGCGTCCCTGAGCATCCTCGGTGCCGACGAGGAATCCGACCAGGCCGCCGCGCCGGCGACCGGTGGGAGCGACACCGCCGACACTTTCCGCTCCGCCCTGGCCGGCCTCCGCCGTAAGGAGCTGGATCGCGGCATGACGCTGGCCGGACCGCATCGCGACGACCTCGTCTTCGAGCTCAACAACCTGCCCGCCAAGGGGTACGCCAGCCACGGTGAGTCCTGGTCGTTCGCACTGGCCCTCAAACTAGCCTCCGCCGAACTGCTCCGCCGGGATTCCTCCAGCGGCGACCCGGTGCTCATCCTCGACGACGTGTTCGCCGAGCTCGACCAGTCCCGGCGGCGCCGCCTGGCCGCGGCCGTGACGGGATACGAGCAGGTGCTCATCACCGCTGCCGTCTTCGAAGACGTGCCGGCGGTGCTGGCCGCGCACGCCATTCATATTCATGCCGGCGCCGTCGTCGACGGTCCGGCAGCCGAAGTCGAGGCAACGGATGGCTGAGCACAGCGAGGCCGCCAAGGTCTACCTCCGGTTCAAGGACGTTTTCGGTGATCCCAACGCCGCCCGGAAGCGCACGAGGCGCAAGGCCAGCCCGCAGATCGGGTCCAGCGTTCCGTTCGGTGCGGGCCGCGATCCGCGCGGACTCGGCGACACCATCAATTCCCTGACCGCGCAGCTGGGCTGGAACTCCCCGATGGCGCAGTCCGACCTGCTCGGGTCCTGGATCGAGCTGGCGGGCGAGGAAACCGCGAAACACTCCACGCCGGCGGGTATCGACGAGGGCATTCTCACCGTGCACTGCGAGTCGACCGCGTGGGCGACGCAGCTGAGAATGATGCGGGTGGAAATCATGACCCACATTGCGCAGAAGTTCCCGGACGCCGGTATCGCCGCAATTCGTTTTCAGGGGCCTAACGCGCCCTCCTGGAAAAAGGGTCCCAGATCAATTCCAGGGCGGGGTCCACGCGATACCTACGGGTAGGGAGACAAATCAGGTCAACCGTGCGAATAAAACGCGTCAAACGGCGGATTTGGCCTCTGGCAGTCGGGGTGTTTGGTAGGCTGAAGGGTCGCCTGTGCGACGGTCAGGAGCCCAATTTCACATGACAATTGAACCGAAAACCGAGCCGGAGCACGCATACGGCGCAGAGGACATTCAGGTTCTCGAAGGCCTCGAAGCTGTTCGCAAACGCCCCGGAATGTACATCGGTTCGACCGGGCCCCGCGGTTTGCACCACCTGGTCTACGAGATCGTGGACAACTCCGTCGATGAAGCCCTCGCGGGATACTGCGACACCATCGACATCCGGATCCTCGCCGACGGCGCCGTGCGAGTGCAGGACAACGGCCGCGGCATCCCCGTCGACATCCACAAGGCCGAGGGCAAGTCGACCGTCGAGGTGGTGCTGACGGTGCTGCACGCGGGCGGAAAGTTCGGCGGCGGCGGATACGCCGTCTCCGGCGGACTCCACGGCGTCGGCAGCTCGGTGGTCAACGCGCTCTCCACCCGTCTCGAGGTCGAGGTGCGCCGGCAGGGCCATGTCTGGCGTCAGAGCTTCCACGACGGAGTGCCGAACGAATCGCTCACCCAGGACGAGGTGTCGGATGAAACCGGAACCACGATCACCTTCTGGCCGAGCGCCGAGACGTTCGAGACCATCGACTTCGACTACGAGACGCTGCGCGCCCGCTTCCAGCAGATGGCGTTCCTCAACAAGGGCCTGCGCCTGACGCTCACCGACGAGCGCGCCGAGAGCCGTGACGTCGAGGACAAACCGCTCACCAACTCGTTCATGTACGAGCAGGGCCTGATGGACTACGTGGCCTACCTGAACCGCGCCAAGAAGGCCGAGCTGGTCAACGACGAAATCATCTCGTTCGAGTTCGAGGACACCACCCGTAAGATCGCCCTCGAGGTGGCCATGCAGTGGACCACCGCCTACACCGAGAGCGTCCACACCTACGCGAACACCATCAACACCCATGAGGGCGGCACCCACGAAGAGGGCTTCCGCGCCGCACTGACCACCCTGGTGAACAAGTACGCCAGGGAAAAGGGCATCCTCAAGGAAAAGGACGACAACCTCTCCGGCGACGACGTGCGCGAGGGCCTGACCGCGGTCGTGTCGATCAAGCTCGCCGAACCGCAGTTCGAGGGCCAGACCAAGACCAAGCTGGGCAACACCGAGGCCAAGACATTCGTGCAGCGGGTCGTCGGCGACCAGCTCTCCGACTGGTTCAACCGCAACCCGGTGCAGGCTCGCGAGATCATCCGCAAGTCCCTGCAGGCAGCGACGGCCCGCATGGCCGCCCGGAAGGCTCGGGAAACCGCCCGCCGCAAGGGCCTGCTCGAGGGCGGTGGCATGCCCGGCAAGCTCAAGGACTGCCAGAGCAAGGACCCCGCCTCCTCCGAGATCTTCATCGTCGAGGGCGACTCGGCCGGCGGTTCCGCCGTGCAGGGCCGCAACCCCGAGACCCAGGCGATCCTGCCGCTGCGCGGCAAGATCCTCAACGTGGAGAAGGCCCGGCTGGACCGGGCCCTCGCCAACGCCGAGGTGCAGGCCATGATCACCGCGTTCGGCGCGGGACTGGGTGAGGACTTCAACCCGGACAAGGTGCGCTACCACAAGATCGTGCTGATGGCCGATGCCGACGTCGACGGCCAGCACATCACCACGCTGCTGCTGACCCTCCTGTTCCGTTACATGCGCCCGCTGATCGACCTGGGTTACGTCTACCTCGCCCAACCGCCGCTGTATCGCCTCAAGTGGTCGAACTCGGCTCACGAATACGTCTACTCCGACGCCGAACGAGATGCCCTGCTCGCCGATGGCGCCGCCGCCGGCAAGCGCATCCCCAAGGACAACGGCATCCAGCGCTACAAGGGTCTCGGTGAGATGGACTACAAGGAGCTGTGGGAAACCACCATGGCGCCCGAGTCCCGCACCCTGCTCCAGGTGACCCTGGACGACGCGGCAGCCGCCGACGAAATTTTCTCCACCCTGATGGGCGAAGACGTCGAATCCCGACGCAACTTCATCCAGAAGAACGCGAAGGACGTGCGTTTCCTTGACATCTGACGACACCACCGGCACCACGCCCGACACCGCCGACGCGGCGGCAGCGGCGGAGGCTGCGGCCAAGTACCGCACCCAGCACGGCAAGATCGACCAGGTCGACCTGCAGCTGGAAATGCAGCGCTCCTACCTCGACTACGCGATGAGCGTCATCGTGGGCCGCGCGCTGCCCGACGTGCGTGACGGCATGAAGCCCGTGCACCGCCGTGTCATCTACGCCATGTACGACGGCGGCTACCGCCCCGACAAGGCGTTCTCCAAGTGCGCCCGCGTCGTCGGCGACGTGATGGGCCAGTTCCACCCGCACGGTGACTCCTCGATCTACGACGCGCTTGTGCGCCTCGTGCAGCCGTGGAGCCTCCGCTACCCGCTGGCGCTTGGCCAGGGAAACTTCGGCTCGCCCGGCAACGACGGCGCCGCCGCCCCCCGGTACACCGAAACGAAGATGGCCCCGCTGGCCCTCGAGATGGTGCGCGACATCGACGAAGACACCGTCGACTTCCAGGACAACTACGACGGCCACACCCTCGAGCCGACCGTGCTGCCCGCCCGGTTCCCGAACCTGCTGGTGAACGGTTCCGTCGGCATCGCCGTCGGCATGGCCACCAACATCCCGCCGCACAACCTGCGTGAAGTGGCCGCCGGCGCCCTCTGGTACCTGGAGCACCCCGACGCCACCCGCGAAGAGCTCCTCGAGGCTCTGATCCAGCGCATCAAGGGCCCGGACTTCCCCACCGGCGCGCAGATCCTCGGCATCAAGGGCATCCAGGACGCCTACCGCACCGGCCGCGGCTCGATCACGATGCGCGCCGTCGTGAGCATCGAAGAGTTGCAGGGTCGCACCTGCCTGGTCATCACCGAGCTGCCCTACCAGGTGAACCCCGACAACCTGGCGATCAAGATCGCCGACCTGGTCAAGGACGCCAAGATCACCGGCATCGCCGACATCCGCGACGAGACCAGCGGCCGCACCGGCCAGCGCCTGGTCATCGTGCTCAAGCGCGACGCCGTGGCCAAGGTGGTGCTGAACAACCTCTACAAGCACACCCCGCTGCAGGAGAACTTCGGCGCGAACATGCTCGCGATCGTCGACGGCATCCCGCGCACCCTTGCCCTGGACGGCTTCGTCAGCGCCTGGGTCGCCCACCAGATCGACGTGATCGTGCGGCGCACCCAGTTCCGGCTGAACAAGGCCGAGGCGGACGCGCACATCCTGCGCGGTTACCTCAAGGCGCTTGACGCGCTCGACGAGGTCATCGCCCTGATCCGCCGCTCCCCCACCGTGGACGACGCCCGTGAGGGCCTGATGGACCTCCTCACGGTCGACAAGCTCCAGGCCGACGCGATCCTCACCATGCAGCTGCGCCGCCTGGCCGCCCTCGAGCGCCAGAAGATCATCGACCAGGCCGCCGAGCTGGAACTCCAGATCGTCGAGTTCAAGTCGATCCTGGCCAGCCCCGAGCGTCAGCGCACCATCGTCAGTGAGGAACTCACTGACATCACCGCCAAGTTCGGTGACGACCGCCGTACCGAGATCATGTTCGGCTTCGACGGCGACATGTCGATCGAAGACCTGATCCCCGAAGAAGAAATGGTCGTCACCGTCACGCGCGGCGGATACATCAAGCGCACCCGCAGCGACAATTACCGCAACCAGCACCGCGGCGGCAAGGGCGTCAAGGGTGCGCAACTGCGCGCCGACGACGTGGTCGAGCACTTCTTCGTGACCACCACCCACCACTGGCTGTTGTTCTTCACGAACACCGGCCGCGTCTACCGGGCCAAGGCCTACGAGGCCGTCGAAGCCGGCCGGGACGCCAAGGGCCAGCACGTGGCCAACCTGCTCGCCCTGCAACCGGGTGAAGAGATCGCGCAGATCCTCGACATCCGCGACTACGGCGTGGCCCAGTACCTCACGCTGGCGACGCGCGAGGGTCTGATCAAGAAGACCGCGCTGGCCGAATACGACACAAACCGCACCGGCGGCATCATCGCGATCAAGCTGCGCGAGGGCGACGAACTCGTCTCCGCGCTGCTGGTCGACGAGGATTCCGACCTGCTGCTGGTGTCCCGCAAGGGAATGTCCATCCGGTTCACCGCGTCGGACGAGGCCCTGCGCCCGATGGGCCGCAGCACCTCGGGCGTGATCGGCATGCACTTCCGAGGCGACGACACCCTGCTCGACGCTTCTGTGGTCTCCGATGACGGCTTCGTGTTCGTCGTCACCGAGGGCGGCTACGCCAAGCGCACCTCCGTCGACCAGTACCGTCTGCAGAACCGTGGCGGCCTCGGTATCAAGGTGGCCAAGCTCAACGACGACCGCGGTGACCTGGTCGGTGCGATCATCGTCGACGGTGAGGACGAGGTTCTCGTGGTCCTTGCCAGCGGCAAGGTGGTACGCTCTGACGTCGCCGAAGTGCCGGCCAAGGGCCGGGACACCATGGGCGTCGTTTTCGCAAAGTTCGCGGAGCAAGACAGGATCATCGCGATCGCGAAGAACACCGAACGCAATCTGGTAGTCGAGGAAATCGAGGCTGCAACGGAAAGCGAGCCGGGGAAAGTAGAATCAGCAAATGAGTAGTGTCGCCGAGAAACTGGCCAAGAAGTCGAGCCGAGGTGCAACCACGTCCAAGCAGGTACGTCTCAAGCTCGTATATGTCGACTTCTGGTCGGCCGTCAAGTTGTCCTTCCTGATTGCGGTGTGCCTGGCCGTCGTGACGATCGTCGCGACGTTCCTCACCTTCACGGTGCTCAACGGCACCGGCATCTTCACCCAGATCGACGCTCTGTACACGGATATCGCGGGCAGCTCGTCGCAGCTGACCACGATCCTGTCGATCGGCAACGTCATGGGCTTCGCGGTCGTCGTCGCGGTCATCAACACCGTCGTCATCACGGCCCTGGGCGCCATCTTCGCCGTGCTGTACAACCTGAGCGTCAAGGTCACCGGAGGCCTGCTCGTCGGATTCACCAACAACTGACCGTCGGATGCCCGATCGCAGGTCGCCTCGCGGCCTCGATTGGGACTTTCCGCCGGTTTCCGGTAGTCTCAAATCTGCCCAATAGGGGGATATAGCTCAGTTGGTTAGAGCGCTTCGCTGATAACGAAGAGGTCCCAGGTTCAAATCCCGGTATCCCCACGTATGACTTCATAGCCTTACATCTCCGCCAGATTCCCGCCCCGTGCGAGATCAGGTTCGGGGCCATAGCTCAATTGGTAGAGCGCCTGCTTTGCAAGCAGGAGGTCCGGGGTTCGATTCCCCGTGGCTCCACAATCACCCCACCAGCACCGCACCCCAGCCGAATGTACGGCCGGGGTTTTTTTCTGCCCGCTGCGGCGCCCGCCAGAGCCCCCGTGAGCCGCCGGGAGACCCCGGCCGTCCCGATTATCGCGGGACGGTCGCACATCCGCTCAGAGGCGCCTGGAGCGCCCCGCGAGGCCCGGTACGCAACAAGGCCCCCGCCATAGACGAGGGCCTTGTCGAAAAACTGCGGTTCAGACGTCCGTGGACTTCTCAATCGGCGAGTCAAGGAGCGACTCGTCTTCGGAGACCCACAGTTCGTCGTCGGCGCGGAAGGTCTGCCAGATGGCATAGGCCACGCCAGCGGCGGCAGCGATGCCCACACCGATGGCAACGTACGTTCCCGCTCCCAGCCCCTGCTTCTGCACGACGACCGGCTTCTGGAAGCTAACCCGGTTCAATGCTGCGACGCGGGCTTCCTTGGCGATGTCGCCGACGGACAGAACCGTGCCCAAAGCGGTGCCCAGGCCCGGAAGGACCCGGTCGACAACCTGGTGCCGGACCCCACCGGCGAAATCCGAGGTGGCGTTGACGCCGGGGAGTAGGTAGTGCTCGTATCCCTGGCGAACGCGGGGGACAACTTCTTCGCGAGTAAGCACACCAGCCTGGTGGCCGGCCTCACGTGCAATCTCGTTTGCGCGGTTGAGAACTTCCTGCTGGTGACTCCACAGTTCGTCCGCGCTCTTGCGCAGACGAGTGAGTTCCTTTCGGCGCTTGCGTGACAGGCTCATCTGGACCCTCCATCGATTCGTGTGGTAAACACTCACCATCTTGCCACTGAATAGCCTGTGAGCGCTCTGAATGCCTGACCGGCAGACGGATTCGCCTGATGCCGCTGTGCAAGAATTGTCCCTATGTCTAAGCACACTGCAGTCGCAACGCTCAATACGACCCTCGGTCCGATCAAGGTCAACCTCTTCGGGAATCATGCCCCCAAGACCGTCAAGAACTTTGTCGGTCTCGCGACCGGCGAGATCGAGTGGAAGCACCCGGCCACGGGCAAGACCTCCACCGACCCGCTGTACAATGGCACGGTCTTCCACCGCATCATCAAGGACTTCATGATCCAGGCCGGCGACCCGCTCGGCCAGGGCACCGGCGGCCCCGGCTTCCAGTTCGACGACGAGATCAACCCCGAACTCGACTTCACCTCCCCCTACGTCCTCGCCATGGCCAACGCCGGCATCCAGGGCGGCCGCGGCACCAACGGCTCGCAGTTCTTCATCACCGTTGTGCCGACCACCTGGCTGCAGGGAAAGCACTCCATCTTCGGCGCCGTCGAGGACGAGGCGTCCCGCACGATCGTCGACCAGCTCGCGACCGTGCCCACCGATGGCCGCGACCGTCCGCTGACCGACGTCGTCATCGAGAGCATCACCGTCGAGCAGGTCTAGGACCTTCCGACCATGACCAGCCTGCCCGGAACCGCCGCCAACTTCTGTTATCGGCATCCGGGCAGGCAGAGTTTCATCCTCTGTCAGCGCTGCGGGCGCACCATCTGCCCCGAATGCCAGACCCAGGCAGCGGTCGGGGTCATCTGCCCCGAGTGCATGCGAGAGCAGCGCCAGAGCGCGCCCCGCACCAAATCCGCCGCACGCACCCGGTTCAGCCGGCTGAGCGTGGCCGGCGCCCCCGTCGTCACGACCTCGATCATCGCCCTGACGCTGGTCGTGTTCCTGCTGCAGCTCATCCCGGGGCTCGGAGTCACCGACCGGCTGCTCTACGCCGGCGCCTACTCGTATCCGGGCAGCTTCCAACCCTGGCGCATGATCACCAGCGTGTTCGTGCACTCCACCGGGTTCATCTTCCACGTCCTGCTCAACATGTACACCCTGTGGATCTTCGGTCAGATCCTCGAGCGGATGCTGGGCCGCGGCCGCTTCCTGGCCCTGTACCTGCTCAGCGGATTGGCCGGGTCAGTGGGCGTGCTCTTCCTCGCCTCACCGCTGACCCCGGTCGTCGGGGCATCCGGCGCGATCTTCGGCCTGATGGGCGCGTTCCTCGTCATCCAGCGCAAACTCGGCGGCAATGCCACCCAGCTGCTGGTCCTGGTGGCCATCAACCTGGTGATCGGGTTCCTGCCGAACGTCAACATCGCCTGGCAGGCGCACGTGGGCGGACTCGTCGGCGGCGCGGTGATCGGCCTGATCTTCGTGCAGACCCGGTCCCGCACCAACCGGGTGCTGCAGCTGGGCCTGCTGGGCGCGTTCGCCGCCCTGCTCGTGGCCCTCAGCCTCACCAAGCTGTTCGGCTGAGCCGGGCGGGCGGTGTTTCCACAGGGGTTGTCCACAGCCGGTGGAGAAGTTATCCACAGGAGTTTCCACATTGGGGATAATTACACCGCTGTAATTGACTACCCGAACGGGTGGTTAATCGGCGAGCAACGGACGGTGGACGGTGAGGGTGGTCAGCGCCAGCGCGTGGTCATCAGGAAGCCGATGAAGGCGATCCCGAACCCGACGAGGATGTTGAAGGACCCGAAGCTCGCAACCGGCAGGGCGCCCTGGCTGACGTAGAAGACGATGATCCAGGCCAGTCCGATGAGCATAAAGCCGAACATCACCGGCTTGAACCAGACGGCGTTGGGGGCGTCCTCGCCAGAGCGGGCCTCCGGGCGGGCGGGCTTGGTTCGGGGATTTGTGCGTGCCATGCCTGAGATTCTAGCGTCACCGCCTGCACACAGCTCCCGAACCCTCCCGGCGGAACGCCATCCGCAGCCCGATTAGAATCGACTGCATGACCGAGCCGGCCTTGCCCGATGTTCCGGCCCAGCGTGGGCGGCGGGCCCAGCGAGCACCGAAGGCCACAGTGCGGCCCAGGGTGAGCGTTGTCGGAGTGCTCGGCGAGCTGTTGATCACGGGCGGCGTCCTGGTCCTCCTGTTCCTGGCCTGGCAGTTGTGGTGGAACGACGCTGTCATGGCCGCCGCGCAGTCCAGGGCAGCCGAATCGATCGCCCAAGGCTGGACCGAAGGCGTGCCCCCGGACCTGGAACCGGCCCCGGCAACCGAGGAAGGCTACGGCGACCCCATCGTGGCCGAAGCGCCGGGCAACGCGGGCGCTTTCGCGGTGCTGTACGTGCCGCGCTTCGGTGCGGACTACCACCGCACGATCGCGCAGGGCACCGGGACCGATGTGCTCAACAGCGCAGCCCTGGGCATCGGCCACTACCCCAGCACCCAGATGCCCGGGGAAGTGGGCAACTTCGCCATCGCCTCACACCGCAGCGCCAACGGCGGCGGCATGCACGCCATCAACGAGCTACAGCTGAACGACGCGATCTACGTGCAGACCGCGGACGGCTACTACACGTACCGGTTCCGGGACTTCGAGTACGTGCCACCGAGCACCATCGAAGCCATTGCACCGGTGCCGCACGATCCGGAGGCGACCGCCGTGGACCGCCTGATCACCCTGACAACCTGCAACCCGCTTCTCTCGACGGCGGAACGGATCATCGCATACGGTGTATTCGAGACCTGGCAGCCGACCTCCGCCGGGCCACCGGCCGAGCTGGCCGCCATGATGCCCGCCGCCTGAGCCCGCGCAGACACCAACCCGACCAGACAGAAAGACCGAGGACCACACCATGTATGCAGTCATCTGGCGCTTGTTGCCCGGACCTGCCTGGGTGCGCGTGCTACTCGTGCTGATTCTGGTGGCCGCTGTGCTCCATTCCCTCGCCACCTGGATATTCCCCTGGGTGAATACGATCGTTGACAACCAGGAAGTGACGGTGGGCGCCCCATGACCCGCATTCTCGTGATCGACAACTACGACAGCTTCGTCTACACCCTCAACGGCTACCTCCGAGAGTTGGGAGCCGAGACCGAGGTCCTGCGCAACGACGCTTTTCCCGCCGCCGCGATGGCCGAGCGGCTGGCCGAGTTCGACGGTGTGCTGGTTTCGCCTGGTCCAGGCAAGCCGGCCGACGCGGGGCTGTCCATCCCCGCAGTGGAAGTCGCGCTGGCCACGAACCTGCCCCTGTTCGGCGTGTGTCTGGGTCACCAGGCGATCGCCGAGGCTTTCGGCGCCACGGTGACCAACGCCGAGGAACTCATGCACGGCAAGACCTCCCAGATCACCCACGACGGTAGTGAGCTCTATGCGGGGGTTCCGCAGCCGTTCACGGCCACCAGGTACCACTCCCTGGCCGTGGTGGACGGCACAGTTCCCAGTGACCTCGTCGTGACCTCCCGCACCGCCGGCGGAGTCATCATGGGTTTGCGGCATGTCTCCGCGCCGATCCTCGGCGTGCAGTTCCACCCGGAGTCGGTGCTCACCGAGGGCGGTTACCTGATGGTGGCGAACTGGTTGGCGCTGGCCGGCCTGCCAGAGGCTCAAGAGACGGCCAAGCACCTCACTCCGATGCTCAAGGGCTGACCCCGCCTCGTCCCGTGTGGCGCTAGCCGGCGCAGTAGGTGAGGGTGACCTCGGACTTCTGCGGCACGTCGCCGGGCGCCAGGGACTGCTTGATGATCGGCGAGCCGGTCAGCTGGTCGCAGGTGTAGTCGGCGACCGGGGTGGGCTCCAGTTGCAGGTCCGTGGTCATCAGCAGCTGGTTCGCCGCCGTCAGCGACTGGCCGACCACGTTGGGCATCGTGACGAGGCCGGTGGAGACCGTGAAGTCCACGGTTGATCCCAGGGGAGTCTGGCTGTGCGGCTCCGGCACGGTGTCGATGACGATGCCCTCGGGCACATCCGGTGAGTTCTGCGTGGTGACGGACCCCGAGATGAATTCGCGCTCGGTGAGGAACGGCTCCGCGGCGGAGAACGGCTGGTTGGTGGTGTCCGGCATCTCCACGAGCTCAGCGCCGGTGGATACGTAGACCTTTACGACGTTGCCCGGAGCGGCGATGGTGCCGGATGGCGGATCGGTGCGGATCACTTCGTCCTTGGCCACGGTGGGGCTGGATTCTTCCGCCTTCGTGGCGGCGAGGTCCAGCTCGAGCAGGGTGTCCTGCGCATCGTCGTAGCTCGTGCCGGTGAGCACCGGAACCCGCCTGGACGTGTCCGGCAGCTCGTCGCTCGGGCTCAGGCTCAGCGCCCAGAACATCACCGCGATCACGATGACGACGACACTGACGATGCCCGCCCAGATCCAGATCACCGGGGGGCGCCGCTGGGTGCGGTCCATGGTCTGGTCCTCGGCAAGTTGCTTGAGGGCGAGCTCGGACGTGGACGCGACCTCTGGCGGTGCTCCGAAGAGGCCGCCGGCGATGTCGTCGGCCGGGCGGCGCACCGGGATGTGGCCGGCGCCGGCGGTTTCCACGTCGCCCCGGAACTCGACGGCGCTCTGGTAGCGGTCGAAGCGGTCCTTGGCCAGGGCATGCAGGACAACGGTGTCCAGTGCCGGCGAGACCTTGGGGTTGATCGAACTCGGTTTGACCGGCGCTTCGCTGACGTGCTGGTATGCGACCGCCACGGGCGTGTCGCCGCGGAACGGCGGCCGGCCGGTGAGCATTTCGAAGAGCACGACACCGCTGGAGTACAGGTCGGTGCGCGCATCCACGGATTCGCCCTTGGCCTGCTCGGGCGAGAAATAGGAGGCGGTGCCCAGGATTGCGGTGGTCTGCGCGACGGTGGTGGCGGAGTCGGAGATGGCGCGGGCGATGCCAAAGTCCATAACCTTGACCTGGCCGGCCTTGGTGATCATGATGTTGCCGGGCTTGATATCACGGTGCACGACACCGGCGCGGTGCGAGTACTCGAGGGCGGTCAGGACTCCGTCGATGATGCGGACGGCCTCGGTCGTCTCGATCGGGCCTTCCTTGATGATGTCCTTGAGCAGGCGCCCGTCGACGAACTCCATGATGATGAACGGAATCTGGGTTTCGGTGCCGTCGTCTTCGGTGATGGTCTCTTCGCCGGCGTCGAAGACCCTGACGATGGTCGGGTGCGCCATGCGCGCGGCGGCCTGGGCCTCCTGCCGGAACCGGGTGCGGAACGCGGGGTCCGCCGCCAGCGACGACTTGAGGAGCTTGATGGCCACAGTGCGGCCCAGACGCGAGTCGGTGCCGATGTGCACGTCGGACATGCCGCCGCGTCCGATTGACGCGCCGACGCGGTATCGACCAGCAAGCAGTCGGCCCTCATCAGTCAATGCAAATCTCCCTGTTCGCGGACACTGTTGGTAATTTTACTCAAGAGACCATCGTCGGCCGGCCGCCTCGCGGTCTGGCCGACGGTGGACTAGCCGGCCGGTGCCGGTGTGGCCGCCGGTGCCTTGGCCGTCGCGGTCGGGGTGGGAACCGGCGTCGGCTCCTCCTCGGCCTCGACAACCACCGAGGTGGCGGGCGAGTACCCGGAGGAGACGTCACCGCAGAAGTACTGGTACTTCACCGTGAAGTCGCCCTCGCCGGCCGTGACCGTGGCCGTGGTGGTGTCGGCGCCGGTGGGCGCGGGAGACACGGCGCCGTTGCCGTCGGCGAGAAGCTCGTACCCGGACAGCTCCTGGCCGGTGGGGCAGGCCTGCGCCGGCCAGGAGACGGTCACGGTGCCGGCGGGCTCGACCGTGGCAGGGTCGGCGGTCGGCGCGCTCGACGGCGTGGCGGGCAGGGCCAGGGCGCCGTACACGCTGACCGTGATGGTGGTGCCCTTCGCGACCGACCCGGTGGGGTTGACCTCGTAGACGCGATCGATCTGGTCCTCGGTCTCGGCGGCGCGCTGATCGTTGACGACGTTCGCACTGAGTTCGAGTTCGGCGAGCTTGTCGCGCGCCTCCCCGCTGGTGCGTCCGAGGAACTCGTCGCGGTTGATCCGCACGGTCGTCGCCGTGGGGGTCGGCGTCGGTGTCGGGGTCGACTCGGTGACCGGCGGTGCCGGAGTCTGCGACGTCGGGGCCGGGTCCGGGGTGGTCGTCTGTTCGGTGAGGATCATGAAGACCGTGCCGCCGAGGACGAGGGCGAGGATGGAAATGAGCGCGACCAGCGGCCAGGTCCAGGGGCTGCGCTTCTTCTTCTTCGTCGCGGGGCTGGCCGCGGCCGCCGCGGCTGCAGCCTCGGCACGGGTGCCCGGCTGGGCGGCCGTTGCGGCTGCTGCCGACGGCATCAGCCTGGTGGTCTGGTCCGACCCGGCGCCCGGCATCAGCTGGGTGGCCGCGGTCGGGGTGATCCCGGCCATCACGGCCGGCACGGATGCAGCTGCCGCCGCCACATCGCCGCGGCGGAGCGCGATGGACGCCCGGGCCAGGTGGGCCGCGGACGCGGGCCGCTCGGCCGGGTTCTTGGCCAGGCAGGAGATCACCAGGTTGCGCACCGGCTCCGACACGGTGTCGGGCAGGGGCGGCGGCTGTTCGTTGATCTGCGCCATGGCGATGGCCACTTGCGACTCGCCCGTGAACGGGCGGCGGCCGGCCAGGCTTTCGTACGCGACGATGCCGAGGGAATAGATGTCGGTGGTCGGTGAGGCCGATCGACCGCTGGCCTGTTCCGGCGAGAGGTACTGCACCGTTCCCATGACCTGACCGGTCGCGGTGAGCGGAACCTGGTCGGCGATGCGGGCGATACCGAAGTCGGTGATCTTGACCCGGCCCTCCGGCGTGATCAGCAGGTTGCCCGGCTTGATGTCACGGTGCACCAGGCCGGCGGCGTGCGCGGCGTGCAGCGCGGCGGCGGTCTGCGCGACGATGTCGAGGACCTTGTCGGCGGGCAGCGTGTGCTCGCGCTCGAGGATCGTGGAGAGCGCCTCACCGGGCACCAGTTCCATGACCAGGAAGGCGCTGCCGTCTTCCTCGCCGTAGTCGAACACGTTGGCGATGCCCTCGTGGTTGACCAGGGCGGCGTGCCGGGCCTCAGCGCGGAAGCGCTCGAGGAAGCCGGGGTCGCCGAGGTATTCGTCCTTGAGGATCTTGATGGCAACCGTGCGACCGATTACGAGGTCGATGGACTGCCACACCTCGCCCATACCGCCGATGGCGATGCGGGATTGCAGCTCGTAACGTCCCCCGAAGGTGAGCCCTGCTGTGGGTCTCATTTATTCAGCACCGCCTCTAGTACCTGTTTCGCTATCGGTGCGGCAAGCAAGTTGCCGTACCCCGTCTGACCGAGTCCCCCGCCATCTTCGATGAGAACGGTAATCGCGTATTGCGGGTCATCCGCGGGGGCGAATCCGGTGAACCACAAGGTGTATGGGTCATCGTCGCCGTTTTCCGCAGTCCCCGTTTTTCCCGCCACGTCGACTCCGTCTATTCTTGCATTGCTCGCGGCACCCTCCCTGACCCCGTTGGTCATCATCTGGGTCATCGTGGCGGCGGTTTCGGCGCTGAGCACGCGGTCGGCGGCGACGGGTTCGAAGGTTTGCAGGGGACTGAGGTCCGGTGCCAGGATCTGGTCCACCAGGTTGGGTTTCATTTCAATCCCTCCGTTGGCGATCGTGGCCGACACCAGGGCCATCTGCAGCGGGGTGGCACGCACGCTGGTCTGGCCGAAGGCCGACAGGGCCGTCTGCGCGGCGTCAGGGTCCGCCGGGTAGCTGCTGGCCGTGACCGACAGCGGAATGCTGAATTCGGAGTTGAACCCGAACTTCTCGGCCATCTCGCGGATGGCGTCGTCGCCGAGTTGCACCCCCAGTTCGGCCATCGGGATGTTGCAGGAGAGCAGCAGGGCGGTGGCGATGGTGGTCGTCTCGCCCGAGCCGCAGGTGCCGCCGCCGGAGTTGGTGACGATGGAACTCGAATTGGGCAGCTGGTAGGTGGCCGGGTTGGGGAAGGTGCTCTCCGGCGTGAACTGACCCGACTCGAGGGCCGCGGCGACCACGACGAGCTTGAAGACCGAGCCGGGCGGGTTGAGCGAGTTGATCGCCCGGTTGATCAGCGGGTCGCCGGGGGCGTTGACCAGGGCGTCGTAGGTGCCGTTGACCGCGGCGCTGTCATGTACGGCGAGGGTGTTGGGGTCGTAGCTTTCCTTGGAGACCATCGCGAGGACCCGGCCGGTGGCCGGTTCGGTGACGACCACGGAGCCGCTGTACTCGCCAAGGGCATCCCAGGCGGCCTGCTGCGCGACGGGGTCGATGGTGGTCTCCACCGCTGCGCCCTTGGGGTCCTGGCCGGTGACCAGGCTGGACACCTGGTCGAAGAACTGCGCGTTCGAGGTTCCGCTGAGTTCGCCGTTGAGCGCCTGCTCGAGCCCGGTGGGGGCGCCGTTGACGGGGATGAAACCGGTGATCGGGGCGTACAGCAGTCCGTTGCTGTAGGTGCGCTGAAACTTGTAGTTGTCGTCGACCGGCACGGACTGGGCGATCGGCTGGCCGCCGGCGAGAATGGCGCCGCGTTCGACGGAGTAGCTGTCCAGCAGGGTGCGGGTGTTGCGGTCATCCGCGGCCAGGTTGTCGGACTGGAAAACCTGAACGATCGACGTGGAGCACAGCAGGGCCACGAACATGAGCAGCACCACGACGCTGACGCGCTTGAGTTCACGATTCATCTAGACCACCAGCCGAGGTTGGTTGCGGACGGTGTCGGACAGGCGCAACAGCAGCCCGACGATGATCCAGTTGGCGACCAGGGAGGAGCCGCCGGCGGCCAGGAACGGGGTGGTGAGGCCGGTGAGCGGGATCACGCGGGTGACGCCGCCGATGACGATGAAGCACTGCAGCGCCACGACGAAGGACAGGCCGACGCCCAGGAGCTTGCCGAAGTCGTCCTGGCCGGCGAAGCCGATGCGGAAACCGCGGGCGACGAAGAGCAGGTACAGCGCCAGGATGGCGAACAGGCCGGCCAGGCCGAGTTCTTCGCCGAGGCTGGCGATGATGTAGTCGCTCTGCGGGACCGGGGTGAGCTCCGGGCGGCCCTGGCCGAGGCCGGTGCCGATCAGCCCGCCCTTGGCGAGCCCGAAGAGTCCCTGCACCAGCTGGTAGCTGCCGCCGTCGGCTTCGTACACGGCCGGGTTCAGCGCATCCAGCCAGTTGGTGAACCGGCCGTTGACGTAATCGAGGGTCTGGCTGGCGATCAGGGCTCCGCCGAGGAACAGCGACATGCCCATCAGCACCCAGCTGAGCCGGGCTGTGGCCAGGTAGAGCATGACCAGGAACAGGCCGAAGTACAGCAGGGCGGTGCCCAGGTCACGTTGGAAGATGATGACCGACATCGACAGGGCCCAGACCACGAGGATCGGGCCGAGGTCGCGCAGGCGCGGGAATCGCATCCCCAAGAACTTCCTGCCCACCATCGAGAGGCTGTCGCGGTTGCGCACCAGGTAGCCGGCGAAGAACACGGCTAGCGCGATCTTCGCGATCTCGCCCGGCTGGAAGGTGGCGAAGTCGCCGAAGCCGATCCAGACCCTGGCGCCGCTGACCTCGCGGCCGAGACCCGGTACCAGCGGCAGCAACAGCAGCGCCACACCGACGAACCCGGCCACGTAGGTGTACCGGAACAGCACCCGGTGGTTGCGGATGATGAGGATCACGGCGATGGCGCAGGCGATAGCCAGGCCGCTCCACACCGTCTGGCGCACGGCCGCGCTGGCCCAGCCGCTCTCGTTGTTGGCGATGTCGATGCGGTAGATCATGGCGATGCCGATGCCATTGAGCAGTGTGGCGATCGGCAGCAGGAACGGGTCGGCCTCGCGGGCGACGATCCGCAGCACGAAATGCAGGGCGAAGACCAGGCCGGACAGGCTCGCGCCGAGCAGCACCAGGGTGGTGTCGATCAGGCCAAGGGCGCCCAACTGCACCAGCACGACGGCACCCAGGTTGACGCCGCAGGCGATGGTGAGCAGGAACAGCTCGAGGTTGCGCAGCTTCTGCGGCAGGTGCAGCCGACGGATCTTGCCGGTCTTCGGGGCAGCCTCACGGGCGTCCACGGCCGGGTTACTCTGCCGGGGCATTGCTCAACCGGTCCACGATGAGTTCGGCGTCCTTGAGGGACGATGCGCTGATGGTGCGCTCCACCTGCTGGCGGTCGTAGACCCGCAGCTGGTTCAGTTCCAGGTCGGTGTCTTCGTAGACGCTGGAAAGCTTGATCGGGCCCAGGTCTTGCTGGATGCCCTGGTAGATGGCGACGGTGCTGCCCTCCACGCCGACGTAGTAGCGACTCTGGGTCCACTGGTAACCCAGCACGGCGGCGCCGACGATGGCCAGGACCAGCAGCACGATCCCGGCGAGCCAGGTGATCTTGCGCCGCAGGGCACGCCGGGCGTCCTCTTCGATGAGCTCGGAGAGGTAGTCCTGCGAGTCGGGCTCGAAGTGCGTTTCCCGCACCGGGTGCAGCCGCAGGGACGGGATGCGCGGCGCTCGGGTACGTACCGGCTCCTCGCCGAAAGCCAGCGGGGCGGAGGCCGAGCCGACCACGGTAGGTTCGCCCTGGCGTTCCGCGTCTTCATCGATGTCGACGATGACGATGGTGACGTTGTCGGGGGCGCCGCCGTCCAGACTCTCCTTGATCAATCGGTCGGCGACGGCCTGGGCGTCGAGCGGGGCCTTCAGAGCATTGGCGATGCCGGTGTTCGACACCACCCCGCTGAGCCCGTCGGAGCAGATCAGCCAGCGGTCGCCGGCGCGGGTCGCGAGGATCGACGTGTCGATCTCGGGGGACGACTCGACGTCGCCGAGCACCCGCATCAGCACCGAGCGACGCGGGTGCACCATGGCCTCTGCCTCGGTGATCCGGCCGCTGTCGACCAGCCGTTGCACGAAGGTGTGGTCGGTGGTGATCTGGGAGAGTTCGCCGTCGCGGAGCAGGTAGATGCGGGAGTCACCGATGTGGGCGATGGCGACCTGGTCGTCGAGCACCACGAGCGCGCTGACCGTGGTGCCCATGCCGGTGAGTTCGGCGTGCTCGAAGACCGTCTCGGCCAGCTGCGAGTTCGCGGCGATGAGGGCGGCCTGCAGCGCGAATTCCGCGTCCTGCGGCGACTGGTAGGCCTGGTCGGCCTCCATGATGCGCTTTGTGGCGATGGCGGAGGCGACGTCTCCGCCGGCGTGCCCGCCCATGCCGTCGGCCACGACGAACAGGGAGTGCCCGGCGTACCCGGAGTCCTGATTGTTGGATCGAATCTTGCCAACGTTGGACGCGGCTGCGCTGTGACTAACCGTTGCCATGCACTACCGCCGGAGCTCGAAGCTGGTCGCGCCGATTTTTACGGTGGTGTTCAGCGGCACCGAGGTGGGCACCGCCACGCGCTTGCCGTTCAGGAAGGTGCCGTTGGTGGAATCCAGGTCCTGCAGCATCCAGTCGTCATGCCAGAGCATCAGACGGGCGTGGTGGGTGGAGGTGTAGTCGTCACGGATGACCAGGCTTGAATCGCTCGAACGGCCGATGGTGACCGGTTCCGAGCCGAGCGGGAACTCGGTGCCGGCCTTGGGTCCTGAGGTGATGACGAGCCGGGTGGCCGTCCGGGTGGTGGCCTTCTCCGGTCCAGACGGCACCGCGGGGGCCTTCTGCTGGGAGAACTGCTCGGTCGGCGCGGAGGCGGAGGCGCTCGGCGGCTGCGCGAACGGCGCGGCGGCCGCTACGGGCGCGGGCGGCGGGGAGGCGAAGGGGACGCCGGCCGCTGGCGGGGCATCCGTGGCGAGCTTGCGCACCCGGTGGCCGAACAGGTCGCTGCGCAGGGCGTAGACGATGCCGAAAATGAACAGCCACAGCATCAACAGGAACGCCAGGCGCAGCACCAACAGGGTTAATTCACTGGGATTCATTCGTTCGGCCCCCAAAAACCGCCCATATCGTGCCGTTGGGTGGCGTCATCGACCCGCCGGGCTTCGGCCTGGTCGGCGCCGGCTTGCGCGACAACGCGGAAAACTATGCGGGTGCGGCCGATGGTGATGACCGAGTCGGGTTCGAGGATGGCCTGCTTCACCGGGGCGCCGTTGAGCTGGGAGCCGTTGGTGGAGCCGAGGTCGCGCACCTGCGCCCGGGCGCCGTCCCAGATGATCTCGACGTGGCGGCGCGACGTGCCGGTGTCATCGATGGTGATGTCGGCATCCGAGCCGCGGCCGACGACGGTGCGGGACTTGACGAGTTGATGGCGCTGCCCGTTGATGTCCACGACCGGGGTCCAGGCGACGGTGCCCTTGACCGAGGTGGAATCGATTTGCACCATTCCCTCGCTGAGGGTGTCGTCTTCGGCGAAGGCGATCGTCACGGCGCCGGTGAACTGATAGCCCTGCGAGGCGGCGTGCTGCTGCACGAGCTGGCTGAGCTCGTCGACGAGGGCCGGGCCGAGGTCTCGCATGCGGCGGTAGTCGGCGTCGGCCAGGCGCACGGTGAACCGGTTGGGCGCGAGGATGCGGTCGCGGGACACGACGGCGGCTTTGGTGTCGAGCTCACGACGCAGCGCCGAGGTGATTTCCACCGGCTGCACGCCCGACTTGAAGGTCTTGGCGAAAGCGCCGTTTACGGCGCGCTCAAGACCTTTCTCAAAGCTATCCAGTATGCCCACAGGTCTCCCGATCCGGTCCGTTTGGCTATGTGCATGTTACTTGCCCCACGTGTTAACTCACCCAATGGGCGGGTCGGGGCACGGGAAGTCATCCTACGGGGGTAGTTCCGTTGGACCACCAACGGGGGTGGCCGAACCGGGCATCGCCGGGTGTTCCGAGCGCGAGGCGGACGCCGGATCGGCTCGAATGGCGTTCGGGGCCCGCGGAATGCTAGGATTTCAAAGTTCGCGCGAGTGGCGGAATTGGCAGACGCGCTGGCTTCAGGTGCCAGTGTTCGAAAGGACGTGGGGGTTCAAGTCCCCCCTCGCGCACAGGGGGTCAATTGCAAAATAGGAAGTATCTATTTGCAAAACCCAAAGCGAACAAGAAAGGCCCCCGGGAAACCGGGGGCCTTTCGTCATTCTTAGCGTTTCGAGCAACTTGCACCCGCTCGAAGACAGTTGTTCGTCTTTTACGCGCGGCTTCACCGTGCACTGGGCAGAGAAATGGCGCCTCAGTCGGTCGAAACTTCAGGTTCCGAGCGCGACGAAGCGCCTTGTGATGCAGGTAAGTGAATTTGGTGACTCGGCGTCAACTACTTCTTGCCCGGTGGGTCCTTCTTCCTTGCGGCCAGCCGGTCTTCCTCTTTGTTCTTGGCAGCGAAGTTGTCCCAAGGTGCGATTCGAGTGTTGTTCTCTCGTCGCTTCTTCCGTGCCGCTAACTGGGCGGCGTCTCGGTCATCGCGGGAGACAGAAGTATTGGCCGTCATCTCGTCTCGGAAGTTCTGGAGCTTCCGCAGATTTCCAGTCACCACGAGCATGGCGATCATTAGGAACTGCGCTGTGGAGCCGCGCATCCTGCGTCGTTCTGCGATGTGGATGCCTTCGTGGGCGCCGTCCTTTAAGAACCCGTTGACTCCTTCGATGGTGTTCCGGTCGTGGTTGTACATCGTGGACCACTCGTCGGAGCCGTACTGGATGTCTTGCGCGAGCTTTGCGCCCGCCTCGATCGGGACTGTCACGGAGGTGGCGTTCGTGCAGACCTTATCGCGCTTGTTTTCTTCGGGCGGGTCGAAGATGGGAGTGCGGGCGTCATCGCTGGGACCGCACCCGCCGTTGACTAGCGGGCAGTTGGCGGTTGCGCCGGGACCGCGTGCGGGACACATCATCGCAATGCTGCCCTTCGCGTCAGGCTTGGACTTGGGTCGCAGCATGTACTGACGCCGTTCGACGATCAGTTGACGCCAGTGCTTCTTGTCGATCCGGCCAGCTCGCTCGTCGATTGTCGCGGTGATGAGGCGCTCGGGCATCGAGGGGCAGTACAAGGCTCCTTCTACTTGGATGGCGCCGGCGTATCCGTCTTTCGCTCCGAGTTGGTCCTCTCTGTAGTCGGTGTAGATCTTGTAGCCGAGACGGCGAGCAGGGAGTTGGTAGTCGTCCGGATGCGCACTGGCTGCATAGCCGCGGTCACCGGTGAGACGACCAATGGGGTGGCCTCGTCCAGCGACACCGACGACGATGTCCTTTGCTGCTTCGATGAGAGCCCTGCCGGGGACTGTCATGGCGATGCCTGCCACGAGGAGAGGAAATCCGGGCAGAGTGTTTGGGTCGTGGTTGGTCTGAACGGCAATTGTCACGTCCCAGCCAAACACCGCCTTCTTGACCTTCCTCGGATCAGTCGGTGTGTTGTGCCGGCTGTCGCGGGTGTACCAGCCGGCATCATGCTCGACGGCGTGGAATTTCTTGCCCCACGGGGCGCCGCGCTTTCCGAAGGCGGGCACAACAGTTGCGTCGATGCATAGGTCGCCTTCCCAGTTCTGACGGAACTCGGCTGGGACAAGCTGCAATGTTGCCTCAACGAGTTGATTGCACACCCAGTTCAGACGCGCCTGCTTGGCGCTGGCACCGGTCTCCTCACGGTGACGAAGAGTTAGTTCAATTTCTTCGGGAGTTGGGAACTCGCGTCGGTGCCCGGGTTTCGGGTCGATGGCGTCGAGAGCGCGGTGAAGCGCGCGCCAAAGCGGCCAGAACCAGGCATTCGCGTCGCGTTGATGACCCCAGAGTCCAAGGTGGCGAAGAGACGTGTTGCTGAGTCGCTCGCCCGCGATGACCGCCATCTCTTTTACGAACAGGGAGCTGTGCTCGGTGCTCAGTAGGAGCAATAGGGCCAGGGCGGTGCGAGTGGAGACAAGGCGCGGTCGTCCGCCGGCACCAGTCTTCTTCCGGTCGCTGAGCTGCCAAGCGTCGATTTGGTCTGCGACGCCCGAATCGTCGATGAGCTGGACGACAAATTCCACTTGGCGGTGGCTGATCTGGCTGTGATTACCTGTGAAGCGGCCCACGGGCAACGCCTGCCAGAGGGACTCCATGACTTCGGGGCTCGCCGGCGTCTCAGACATCGCGGAAGTCCCGTCGGAACATCGCGGTCAGCCGGTCGCCCGAGGGCAAAGGGACATATTCAGCGAGGCGTTCGAAGGTGGAGAACGACTTCACACCGGCAGCGGCCATGAGGGCGAATGGCTCGGTCCCACCTTTTAAGTGTTCTACGAGCCACGTAGACCGCAGACGCTCAACCGTGAACTTCTCGGCGCCCTTCGACGCATTCGTCAGAAAAATGGTGACGTAGTGCGTCGGATGAATGGGACGGAAATCCTTCACGAAGAGATGGTTGGGACTGCCCCCGGTTTGGTTGACTCCTGACCTGTGGAGATTCGTCTTCGCTGGAAAGATGTCATCATGCCCAAGCCCTACCCACCCGAGTTCCGCCGCGATGTTGTCGCGGTCGCCCGGAAG
>NZ_JAODBG010000103.1 GCF_025463825.1 Cryobacterium sp. | reverse complement strand
CGGCATTGCGTTTCTTCGTCCTCTCTAACAAAGTCCGCTTGCCCTTCGAACTCTTCGAACTATTTCTTGTGCCACGGCGGTTGCTGTGGTAGTGCCACGACAATGCCGTGGTGTCACCAGAAACGTTAGACGCAAGGCCCGACGCCCCCCACAGCCGTTTCTCAGGATAGGAAGCGGACCTCGGGGGGTCAGGCCCAGATGAGGATGATTGCTTCGCCGTCGAAGACTCGGGTGTTCCCCTGCGTGGCAATTCGGACCTCCATGAGCGTCCGAATGACGGCTCTCTTACGCGCCAGCGAGTATGCTGCCCACTTGGCGCGGGTGTCGCCAGTCAAGAGGTCCATCGGAATCAAGTCGGTGGCGTCGCTCGACGCTATCTGCTCGTCTATCCGCTTGATCCGGGCGCGCAAGGGCTTTGCGGCCTCGCGGACCGCCTGAGCGGTCAGAGTGCCGTCCGCGATCAACTCGGCACGGTCGTCGAGCCGTGCCTGAGCGGCAGCACGCTCGGTGTACAGGTGGTCCGTTGGCGCTGGCTGCGTGCGGAACGCTGCGACTACCGCGGGGTCTTGAAGTCGCAATAGCACCGCCTCTGAGACCAGTTCGTCCACCGGAGTCATCGACCGTTGAACACAACCCTTCTCGCTGCAGAAATAGGACAATTTCTTGTCTGCGCGGTGCTTCACGTAGATGACGCCGTCACATTCGGCACACCGCGCTATACCGGTCAGCAGGTGCTTCGCCGCTGTGAACGTTGATTTACGCTTGCGTTTGGCCGCCCCGCTCTGCCACGAATGCCACGTCTGCGCGTCCACAATTGGTTCCCAATTGCCTTTGCCTATCTCTACGCCGTTGTACGTCGAGATGCCCGCGTAGTGACTATTGGTAAGCAAGTCCCGCACTTGGATGATGCCCCACGGCTTGCCCATCGGCGTCAGTATCTGACGGTCATTCAGGTAGCGCATCACTGCGTAGCGGGGGACCTCCTCGGCGTAGTACATGTTCAAGACCGTGTTGAGCACTTCCGCTTCCTCGGGAACCTGCACAACCTTGCCACCCTCGCGCCGGTAACCGAACGGTCTCCGGGAGAAGTGCCACTCCCCAGCCTCGGCCTTCTGCCGGTATGCGGCCCGTTGGCGTTCAGTCCGGTGCTCACCTTCATGGGTGGCGACCGCGCCCAAGATGCTCGCGCTCATGCGGCCTGCTGGCGTATTCAGGTCCACGTCGCCGGCTTGAACGGATGCGATTGTGAGGCCATGTTGCTGCGCAACTTCGGTGATTCGTACGAGGTCGGTGAGCTTGCGGTAGAGGCGGTCGGGGTGCCAAACGATGACCGTGTCGGCCCCGCCACTTTCGACGAATCGCAATAGCTTTTCGAACGACGGCCGGGGTACTCCGGTGGTGGCGGAGATGTCGTTGTCGCTCAATTCTGCGATTACGTCAAAGTTTTTCCGCTTGGCTAGAGCCCTGCAGTCTTTGAGTTGCCGAGAGACGCCAGCTTCCATGCCGGTCTTTTCGAGCGACTGCCTTGTGTAGATGATTGCGCCCATGAAGATGAGGGTAACTCACTACGCAGGAGTTCGCTGAGCCATCTCACCGCGGTGTCCGGCGCGAACTGCGCAATCATCCTCGCGCTGGTGCTCGCGGTCACGGCGGCCTGCGGCCTGGGCAGGCGCTGGCGGTTCGGCGCCGCACTGGTGGTGCTGGCCGGGTTCGTCGTGTTGGTGACTCCGGAGCCCAGCGTGGTGCGTGCAGCGACCATGGCCACCATCGTCCTGCTCGCCGGTGCGATGGGCCGCCCGGGCCGGGGGCTGCCGGCGCTGGCCCTGGCCGGCATCGCGCTGCTCGTGGCGGACCCGTGGCTGTCGCGCAACTACGGCTTCGTGCTTTCGGTGCTCGCCACCCTCGGCCTGCTGGTGCTCACCATCCCCCTCGCCCGCCGGCTCCGCCGCTGGCTACCCGCTCCCGTCGCGGCGGTGCTGGCGATCCCGTTGGCCGCGCAGCTGGCCTGCCAACCGGTGCTCGTGCTGCTCAGCCCCACCCTGCCGGCGTACGGGGTGCCCGCGAACCTGCTCGCCGCTCCGGCGGCGCCCATTGCCACCATCGCCGGCCTGGCCGCGTGCCTGCTGCTGCCATGGCTGCCCTGGCTGGCCGTGCCGCTGGTCTGGCTCGCCTGGCTGCCGGCCACCTGGATCGCCGCCGTGGCGATCACGACGGCCGGCCTGCCGGGAAGCAGCCTGCCCTGGCTGGGCGGCCCGCTCGGCGTGGGCCTCACGCTGGCCTGCACGGCCGGCATCCTCACGATGCTGCCGGAGCGCCGGCCGGGCCGGCGCCAGGCGGTGCTGCGCATCGTCAGCGGCGCGGTTCTCTGCCTCGCGGCCGGCTGCACGGTCGGTGCGATGGTCGGTACGGGCCTCGGCCGAGCCGCGGTGTTTCCGGCGAACTGGCAGATCGCCGCCTGCGACATCGGCCAGGGCGACGCGGTGGTCGTGCGGGACGGTGACCAGGTCGCCCTCGTCGACGTGGGGCCGGACCCGGCGCTGCTGACCGGGTGCCTGGGCGAGTTGGATGTCGACCGGGTGGACCTGCTCGTGCTCACCCATTACGACCTCGACCATGTCGGAGGACTGGATGCGGTCATCGGCCGGGTGGACACCGCCCTGGTGGGCCCGCCCGAGAACGCGCAGGATGCGCGGCTGCACGCGGAGCTCAGCCGGGGCGGCGCCACGGTCGCCCAGACCGCGCGGGGCGACCACGGCGTCCTCGGCGGCCTGGCCTGGGACGTGCTGTGGCCGGTGAGGGGCGCCGACGAGCTGGCGACCGGAAATGCCGGCAGCGTGACGATCCGGTTCGAGGGCCGTGGTGTCCGCTCCATCTTCCTCGGGGACCTCGACGAAGAGGCCCAGAGTGCGCTGCTCGCGGAGGGACCGATCGGTGCCGTCGACGTGGTGAAGGTCGCCCACCACGGCTCCGGTGACCAGAGCGCCGCGCTCTACGCGGAACTCGGGGCGAGTCTCGGGCTGGTGTCGGTGGGCGCGGACAACGGCTACGGGCATCCCACCCGGTCGTTGCTGGAACTGCTTCGCTCCGCGGGCACCGCCCTCGTGCGCACCGACCGGGACGGGCTGGCCGTGGTCGCGCCCACCGGTGCCGGCCCGGCCGGCGCACGTGCGGGCGCCGCACTCCGGGTCTGGACCGAGAAAGTCCCGGGTGCCGGCTGAGGTGCAGGCACTGCACCCCGCGCCCGGTTCGGGCCGGGAAGGTCGCAGGTGCCGGTTAGGCTGGTTCCGTAGCGAAGGGAGCCGCGTGGCCGCACGAACAACCACATCGGGTCGAGCCGGCAAACCGGCCGCGAAGGCATCCGCGGTGAAGATTCCGCAGCTGGCCTGGCACCAGGTGCGACCCGCGCCGGTCGTGCTGGTCTCCGGCACCGAAGATTTCCTCGCCGACCGCGCCATCCGCTCGCTCCGGGACTTCCTCAAACTGGAGGACCCCAGCCTCGAGGTCAGCGACATTCAGGCGGACAGCTACGCTCCCGGCGAGTTGCTCACCCTGGCCAGCCCGTCGCTCTTCGGTGAGCCGCGGCTGATCCGGGTCAGCTCGGTCGAGAAGTGCAGCGACACCTTCCTCAGTGAGGCCCTCGACTACCTGCAGAACCCGGCAGAGGACACCTACGTGGTGCTTCGGCACGGCGGGGGAGTGCGCGGCAAAAAACTCCTCGACACCCTCCGCAGCGGCGTCGGCGGCGCAATCGAGGTGGTCTGCGCGGAACTGAAGAAGGACGCCGACAAGCACGAGTTCGCGAGCGCCGAATTCCGCGCGGCGGGCAAACGCGTCACCCCCAGCGCTTTGCGGTCCCTCGTGGCCGCGTTCTCCGACGACCTGGCGGAACTCTCGGCCGCCTGCCAGCAGCTCATCGCCGACACCGGCGCCGAGGTGACCGAGACGACCGTCGACCGCTACTACGGCGGCCGGGTGGAGACCAACGCCTTTAAAGTGGCGGATTCCGCGATCGCCGGCCGGCTCGGCGAATCCCTGGTCACCCTCCGGCACGCGCTCGCCTCCGGCGCCGACCCGGTTCCTATCGTCGCCGCGTTCGCGAGCAAGATCCGCACCATGGCCAAGCTCTTCGGCGTGCGCGGCGGCTCCGCCCAGCTGGCCGCCACGTACAGCCTCGCTCCGTGGCAGGTCGAACGCGCCCAGCGCGACCTGCGCGGCTGGAGCGACGAGGGCCTGTCCAGGTGCATCGTGATGCTCGCCGAAACGGATGCTGCCGTGAAGGGTGCCGGCCGGGACCCGGTCTTCGCGCTCGAGCGGCTGGTCACGGTCATCGCCCGGCGCGGGGAGTAACCGGCGCCCCGCAGCGCCGGCCGACGTCGGCTCCGTGCGTCGGCTCAGTGCGTCGGCTCAGTGCGTCGGCTCAGGGGCGGTCGGAGACGGTGATGGCTGCCCGGTTGAGGTAGATCCAGACGCCGTCGGTGTAGTCGGGGTTCCCGCAGACCTCGCCGGTGACCTTGACCGGCAGGATGGTCGACGAGCCGACCAGGTCGTCGTGCGCCGCCGTCCCCGCGAATGACCCGGGCAGGTCCGGGCAGTATTCGAGCTGCACCCGGCCGTAGAGGTCGGTGAACTGCACCGCAATCGTCTCCGTGGGCGTCGGCAGCACGGCGGCGAGGGCGACGGCAATGGCCGCAAGGGCCAGGCCGATCGTGCCGAGCAGGGTGCCGGTCACGGTCAGGCCACGGCCGGCCGGGGCGGCGCCGGCGTTTCTCCGGTCCGGCGTCCGGCCGGCCGCAGGACCGGGAGAGGCCGTGCCATCGGCGGCAGGGCCGGCGGGCGCAGTTCCCAGGGGAGCAGTCGCCTGGGGTGCCGCACCGGGCGCACCGTACGCGGCCTGCCGGTACGGCACCGCCCCGTCCGGGTACGTTCCGTCGGGGAAGGAGCCGTCCGGGAACGAGCCGTCCGGGGACGTACCGGTCGGCGGCGGCGGATCCACCCGGCGCGGCGGCGAATCCGTTCGGAGAGATGCCGCCAACAGCACACAGGCGCCGGCCAACACGAGGACGAAGCCGAGCAGGCCGACCAGCACCCACGGGCTCAGCCCCGAATACGCCGACACCTGCGGGGCGAACCTCAGGCCCGCGGCGATCACGGCGGCGGCGATGGCGAAGACCGCCCCGAGGAATCCGGCCTGCCTGCGCCACGAAAACCGTTCGCCCTGCTCCGCCGCCCGGTCGGAGGGCGCACCCCGCTTGTCGTATTCACCCGTCACGCCGCCACAATAGCGTCGGGCGGGAACATCGGAAAGGGCAGCCGGCACCCTCCAGGACGCAGAAAACCCCCGACCGGAGGGCGGGGGTTTGTCTGTGGATCAGCTGCTGGTGTTCAGCTGCTACTCTTCAGCAATTCAGAGCGCGTTGACCGACTTGGCGATAGCGGACTTCTTGTTCGCTGCCTGGTTCTGGTGGATGACGCCCTTGCTGACGGCCTTGTCGAGCTTCTTGGAAGCAACGGCGAGGCTGGCGACAGCCTTGTCCTTGTCACCAGCGGCGACGGCGAGGCGGGTCGCCCGGATGGCCGTCTTGAACTCGCTCTTGACGGCCTTGTTGCGCTCCTGCGACTTCTTGTTCGTGAGGATCCGCTTGATCTGCGACTTGATATTTGCCACGTTTTATACGCTTTCGTTAGGTTCTTGTTCGGATGGGCCGCCCGGTGATAGAGGGCACCGTGCGGCGAAAATCGTGTGGGGTGGGACCCAACACGCAAGCCAACAGGCAACGATACCAGTTCTCGGGACGGATGGTTGACCGGATCGGGGGTGCGCCGTGATCAGTGTGACGTCACCTGGGCCAGGACCCGGCGGAGGACCGTATCGAACGCGTGCGGCCGGGCGAGGCTGACCAGGTGGCCGGCGCCGGGAACCGTGACCAGAGTGCCGTTCGTGGTCGCCGTCAGGAAGCGGTTCTGGTGCAGGCGGAAGTGGTCCCAGGCGCCGTTGACCAGCCAGACCGGGCCGGGGAAGGCGCGCAGGTCGGCCAGCGGTGTGAGGGTGCTTGTCGCCCGGAGGCCGGCGTCCATGACGTCCAGGGCGACGCCGCCGGCGAGTACGTCGGCGACGCCGGCCGCCGGGAGCATCCGTCGCACCAGAAAGGTGTGCAGGGCCAGGCCACGGTCGGGCAGCCGGCGAATCAACCGGGCGAGGAGGCGGTACCCGGCCAGCCCCGGCCCGGTGGGGACGAACGCTGATCCTGCCGCGACGAGGGCGATGACTTTGCCGGGGTTGCCGGCCGCGTACGCCATCGCGTAGTAGCCACCGAGGGACAGTCCGACCAGGACCACCCGGCCGCCCAGCGCGTCGACGCCGTCATCGATGGCGTCGAGGGCGCCTGCCACGGTGAACTCCTCACCGATCCGGGCGCCGTGGCCGGGCAGGTCGACCGCCAGAACCGGATGCCCGGCGGCGGCCAGCCACTCCTGCTGGTGCCGCCACATGCTGGCCGAGGTGCGGATGCCGTGCACCAGCAGCACCGGGACGGGCCCAGGAGGGGGCGCGGGCGTGGGCACTACAACGGGCGTCGCGTCGGGTTGGTCCGGCCGCTCGGCCGCGATGCTCACGTCAGGCTCCCCGGATGGTGCCGGAGGCCCGCGCGCTGGCGACAGCGGAGGTGCGGGAGCTGACACCGAGTTTGCCGAAGATGTGCACGAGGTGCGACTTGACCGTGGCCTCGCTGAGGAACAGGTCCTGGCCGATCTGCCGGTCCGACCGGCCCGCCGCGACGAGGCCGAGCACCTCCACCTCGCGCGGTGACAACCGGCCCTCGGCGATGCGGGAGCGGTCGGCCAGCTTCCGGACGATGACCGGTGCCAGCGCGCTCTGGCCGGTCGCGGCGGCGCGCACCGCCTGGACGAGTTCGGCGGGTGGCGCGTCCTTGAGCAGGTAGCCGCTGGCCCCGGCCTCGATGGCGCCGAGGATGTCGGCATCCGTGTCGTAATTGGTGAGGATGAGAACGTGCGGGGCGCCGGCCTGCGCCCGCACCCGGCGGGTGGCCTCAGCGCCCTGCAGGTCGGAACCGGGCAGGCCCCCGCCGAATTGCAGGTCCATCAGCACCACGTCCACCCGGCCGGACGCCGCCAGCGTCACCGCCTCCTCGGCGGTGCCCGCCTCGAGCTCCACCACCAGGTCGGGTTCGGCGCCCAGCAGGGCGCGCAGGCCCGCCCGCACCACGGGGTGGTCGTCGGCAAGCAGGACCCGGATCACGACGGCAGGCCCTGTCCGGTCGGGAAGGTGACCGCGACGGCAGTGCCCTGGCCGGGGGCGGACTCGAGGACGAAGCTGCCACCGAGCTGCTCCACCCGCTGCCGGATGGCCAGACCGAAGGAGTCCGGCCGCTGGGCGCCACCGTCGGTGACCGTGAAGCCGCGGCCGTCGTCCACGATGTCCAGCGTCACCTCGTCGGTCATCTAGCTGAGGTCCCCTCGGCACGGTTGGCCCCGCGTGCTGGACGACATTGGCGAGCGAGCCCCGCGCGATCCGCAGCAGCGTCGTCTCCAGCGGCATCGAAAGGGCAACCGGGTCGCCCGTCACATGCAGGCTGACCCTGGCGGTCGGCCCGCTCCCGGCCACCGTGCGCTCGGCCGACGCGGCGAGCCGCGCCAGGGCGCCGGGCAGGGTCTGGGTGTCCAGGGCCGGCGGGGTCAGTTCGCGGATGAACCGGCGCGTCTCCTGCAGGTTGGCCGCCGCCGTGTCCCGCGCCAGGCGCAGGTGTTCCAACGTCGGCGGATCCGTGACGGTGCGCTCGGCCGCGTGCAGCAGCAGTTGGATGCTGGACAGACCCTGCGCGACGGTGTCGTGGATCTCCCGGGCCAGACGCTCCCGCTCGGCCAGCGTGCCGGCAGCCCTGGCCGCCTGGGCGAGTTCGGCGAAAGTGGCGAGCAGGTCCTGGATGAGCGACTGCCGTTCGGCGGCTTTGCGCAGCAGCGCCCGGTACCCCAGCCCCACGGCCACGGCGACTGCCGCGCCCACCAGCGGGCCGAGGGTGGCGCCGAGGCCGAGGCCGACGTGCAGGCTCATCGACCAGATCGTCAGCAGGACGCTGAGTAGCACCATCGGGATCCCTGCCCGCAACGGCAGCACGTGCAGCTGCAGGAAGAACAGCGGGAACACGATGAACGCGGCATCCTGGGCGAGCAGGGTCAGCGCCAGCCACTCCACCAGCAGCAGGGCCATCCAGACCGGCACGACGAAGCGCCACGGCCGGCGGCGGGCGAGTTCGCTGCCGCCAACGTAGCTGGCCAGGAAGACCAGTGCCAGCGCCACGACGGCCACCGGGTTCGGCACCGCACCGATCAGGGCCCGCACGACCACCAGTCCGGTGAGAGCGACGATCAGCACGTGCAGGCCGATCCGCAGGCCCGAGAACACCGGGGTCAGGGCGGAGTGCGGCAGGCCTTCGCCGATCGTGGCGGGCGGTGTGGGGTCACGGCCGAGTGAGGTGGCGCGGAGCGCGAGGCTGGACATGGTCCGCCCAGCATAATTCGACGGGCTGCGGCCGTCATCAGTCGAAGGATTGACCGGCGGGCCACCCGCGGCGTATCGGCAGGTCACACCGATCGTGCGAGGCATGGGAGAATTAGGCCCATCATGTCACCGAGAGCTCTCAAGGCGCTGGAACCGGCCGCAACCGCCCCCGCGTTCATCCGTAACTTCTGCATCATCGCGCACATCGACCACGGCAAGTCCACGCTGGCCGACCGGATGCTGCAGATCACCGGCGTCGTCGACGACCGATCCATGCGCGCCCAGTACCTGGACCGGATGGACATCGAACGCGAACGCGGTATCACCATCAAGAGCCAGGCCGTGCGGATGCCGTGGGAGATGGACGGCCAGACCTACGCGCTGAACATGATCGACACTCCCGGCCACGTCGACTTCACCTACGAGGTCTCCCGGAGCCTGGCCGCCTGCGAGGGCGCCATCCTGCTCGTCGACGCCGCGCAGGGCATCGAAGCCCAGACGCTGGCGAACCTGTACCTCGCCCTCGAGAACGACCTCACCATCATCCCGGTGCTCAACAAGATCGACCTGCCGGCCGCCGACCCCGACAAGTACGCCAAGGAACTCGCCAGCCTGATCGGCGGCAGCCCCGACGACGTGCTGCGGGTCTCCGGCAAGACCGGCGTCGGCGTGGCCGAACTCCTCGACCGGGCCACCAGACTGATCCCCGCCCCGGTCGGCGACCCGAACGCGCCGGCCCGCGCCATGATCTTCGACTCCGTCTACGACAGCTACCGCGGTGTCGTCACCTACGTGCGGATGATCGACGGGCAGCTCAGCCCACGCGAGAAGATCCAGATGATGTCGACCCGCGCCACCCACGACATCCTCGAGATCGGGGTCACCAGCCCCGAACCCACACCCAGCAAGGGCCTGGGTGTCGGCGAGGTGGGCTACCTGATCACCGGGGTGAAGGACGTGCGCCAGTCCAAGGTCGGCGACACCGTCACCACAGCGATGAAGCCCGCCACCGAGGCGCTGCCGGGCTACACGGAGCCCAAGCCCATGGTGTTCTCCGGCCTGTACCCGATCGACGGCAGCGACTACCCGGCGCTGCGTGAGGCGCTGGACAAGCTCAAGCTCTCCGACGCATCGCTGGTCTACGAACCGGAGACCTCCGTCGCCCTCGGCTTCGGTTTCCGCTGCGGGTTCCTCGGCCTGCTGCACCTGGAGATCATCACCGAGCGCATCGACCGGGAATTCAACCTCGACCTGATCACCACCGCGCCCAGCGTGATCTACGAGGTCACCACGGACGACAAGAAGACCGTCACGGTGACCAACCCGAGCGAGTTCCCCAACGGCAAGATCGCCGTCGTGGAGGAACCCATCGTCAAGGCCGCGATCCTCGCGCCCAAGGACCACGTCGGCGTGATCATGGAACTCTGCCAGGGCCGCCGCGGCACCCTGCTGGGCATGGAGTACCTCGGCGAGGACCGCGTCGAGATCCGCTACACCATGCCGCTCGGAGAGATCGTGTTCGACTTCTTCGATCAGCTCAAGAGCAAGACCGCCGGTTACGCGTCGCTGGACTACGAGCCGATCGGCTCGCAGGAGGCGGACCTGGTCAAGGTCGACATCCTGTTGCAGGGCGAGCAGGTGGATGCGTTCAGCGCCATCGTGCACCGGGACAAGGCGTACGACTACGGCGTGCTGATGACCGGCCGGCTGCGGAAGCTCATCCCGCGCCAGCAGTTCGACGTGCCCATTCAGGCCGCCATCGGCGCCCGCATCATCGCCCGTGAATCGATCAGCGCCATCCGCAAGGACGTGCTCGCCAAGTGCTACGGCGGTGACATCTCCCGCAAGCGCAAACTGCTCGAAAAGCAGAAGGAAGGCAAGAAGCGTATGAAGATGGTCGGCCGGGTCGAGGTGCCGCAGGAAGCGTTCATCGCGGCGTTGTCCGGCGACGAGCCCGCCAAGAAGGAAAAGAAGTAGTCCCATGCGCCGCTCCACCTTCACCGACGCTGCCGTGACCTACGCCGCCATCGGCGGCACCCTCGCGCCCGACCTGATGCGCTACCCGCCCAAGGGGCACCGGCCGCTGGAGCGCACCGTGCGCCTGGGCAGCGGCGAGGAGCGGTTCCGCGTGGCGACGACGGCGCTGATGACCTGGGGCATCCAGCGCGGCGCCGGCATCGACGTGACCGACCTGGATGCCGGCACAGGCGTGCAGTACACCGGCATCGTCTTCACCGACGAGGGCACCCCGGCGGCGAACCAGGAGCACCCGGTGAACGAGGCGACCTTCGCCGAGGACGGCACCCCGTTCATCAGCAACGGCATGACCGCCGTGCTGAAGATCCCGAACGGCCCGTTCTCCGTCGCGGCGCCGGTGCGCGTCGTGTATGTGATCGACGAGGTCGACAAGATCGGTTTCGCCTACGGCACCATGCGCGGCCACCCGCAGAACGGCGAGGAGTGCTTCATCGTCGACCGGCGCGCCGACGACTCCGTGTGGCTCACCATCCGCTCCTTCTCCCGGCCCAGTACCTGGTACTACCGGCTGGCCTGGCCGTTCCTGCGCTTCCAGCAGGAGCGCTACACCAAGCGATACCTGCTCGCACTGCATCCCGTCGGAATGGGCTGATGGCGGGATCCCAGCCCATCGGCGACCCCGCACCACTGGACGGACGACTCCCCGCCTCGGCGATGGTCGGCGCGGACACCCGCAACTTCGGGGTCTACCTGCACGTGCCGTTCTGCAAGGTGCGCTGCGGCTACTGCGACTTCAACACCTACACCGCCACGGAGCTCCGCGGCGTCAAGCAGACTGACTACGCCAGCCAGGCGATCCTCGAGGTCGCCGCTGCCGCGCGGGTCCTCGCCGACTCCGGTGTACCCGCCCGGCCGGCCACGACGGTCTTCTTCGGCGGCGGCACCCCCACCCTTCTGCCGGCCGACCACCTGGTGCGGATGCTGCACGCCATCCGGGACACCTTCGGTATCGTGCCCGGCGCCGAGGTGACCACTGAGGCCAACCCCGACTCCGTCGACCTGCCCTATCTCCGCCAGCTCAAGCAGGCCGGCTTCACCCGGGTGTCCTTCGGCATGCAGTCCGCCGTGCCCCGGGTGCTCGCCACGCTGGAGCGCACCCACGATCCCGAGCGGGTCCCGCTCGTCGTGGCGTGGGCGCGCGAAGCCGGCCTGGACGTCAGCCTCGACCTGATCTATGGCACACCGGGGGAGACCATCGACGACTGGCGCGCCAGCCTCGACCACGCCATCGTGCAGAAGCCCGATCACATCAGCGCCTACTCGCTCATCGTGGAGGACGGCACGAAGCTGGCCCGGCAGATCCGCCGCGGTGAACTCGTGCAGCCGGACGAGGACCTGCAGGCCGACTTCTACGAATTGGCCGACGCCAAGCTGGCCGCCGCCGGCTACGGCTGGTACGAGGTCAGCAACTGGTCCACCGACCTGGCCCACCGCTCCCGGCACAACCTGTCGTACTGGCAGAGCGCCGACTGGTGGGGGATCGGTCCGGGCGCCCACAGCCATGTCGGCGGAGTGCGCTGGTGGAACGTCAAGCACCCGGCCGCGTACGCCGACCGGGTCCTCGCCGGCCATTCGCCGGCCGCCGGGCGGGAAACCCTCGACGACGCCACCCGGGAGACCGAGCGGGTGCTGCTGCTCACCCGCATCCGTGAGGGCATCCCCATCAAGACGCTGTCGGAACTCGGCCGCCGCGAGGTCGCCGGCCTGATCGCCGACCAGCTGATCGATGCGCGCGCCGCCCTCGCCGGCACCATCGTCCTGACGCTGACCGGCCGGCTCCTCGCCGACGCCGTTGTACGCCGGTTGCTCACCGACTAGGCCGGCCGACGCACGAGAGCGGTGCAGCGGGCACCTCCGTGCGGAGGCAACCGTTGCACCGCTCTCGCGGAGCGCAGGGCTCGGTCAGCTGAGGAACTTGATGGTCAGCGGGTAGCTGTACCACTCGCCCTTGTTCGCGGCGATGGCCGCCATGATGCTGAAGACGATGTTGACGATCCACACCGCGGCGAGGATGAAGAACCCGACCAGGACGATGGTCAGGATGCCGCCGATGAACCCGGCGACCGCCATCGTGATCTGGAAGTTCAGCGCCGTCGCGGTGTGCGCCCGGATGAACGGGCCACGGTCCTTGAGCACGATGAAACCGATCAGGGCGGGCACGAAGCTGAACAGGATGCCGCCGATGTGGATGAGGGTGGCCCACAACTTCTCGTCGGCCGGGCTCAGCTGGCTCGGGGTCTGGTAGGGGCTGGCGGGGGGAGGTGTTGCCTCGGACATTGGATCTCCTTCGTGGACACTCGGGACAGCGGGATGGTGCGGGTGTCACTGGAACCAGAGTAGCGCCGGTAGCTGTTCTCGGCGCAGGCAAACTAGCTGATCAGGCGGAGGGCGAACGGGTACCGGTACGGTTTGCCCACTCGGGCGTCGAGGAAACCCAGCACCGAGAAGATCGACCCGATCAGCCAGAGCGCCCAACCCAGCGAACCGAGCCCGCCCAACAGGCCGAAGGTGAACAACGCCAGCACCACGCTGACCACGTTGATGATGAGGTAGCCGATCAGCAGGGTCAGCTGGAAGTTCAGTGCCTCTTTGGCCTGCCGGTTGGTGAACGGCCCCCGGTCCTTGCAGACCAGCCAGATGATCAGGGCCGGCAGGAACGAGAGGAGGCCGCCGAGGTGGGCGAGGGAGGCCCACAGCCGGTCCTGCTCGGCGGTCAGCGGCGCTCCGGTGCCCGACCCGGCTCCGGTGGAACCATAGGGATTGCTCATGGGGGTGCCCTTCGACGAACGATGATGAAGCGTGTGCCCCCACGGTACTGCGGCAATTCCACTCGGAGCAACGGGCATCCCCGGCAGCCGCGATATGATTGGCAGTCAAACGGAGAGAGTGCCAGCGGCCGGCGGTACTACCGGACCGGCGCCGGCGGCGCAAACGAGAAGCACAATCGGAACGAGGGAGGCGATCGAAGAACATGGTGTCTGATCGCAGCCTCGAAGTCCTTCGCGTCATCGTGCAGGACTACGTGGCGTCCCGTGAACCCGTCGGCTCCAAGTCCATCGTCGACCGGCACGCCTTCGGTGTCTCGGCCGCCACGATCCGCAACGACATGGCCCTTCTCGAAGAGGAAGAGCTCATCGTCGCGCCGCACACGTCGTCCGGGCGCATCCCCACCGACAAGGGCTACCGCCTGTTCGTCGACCACCTCGCCGACCTGCGCCCACTCACCGGAGCCCAGCGGCAGGCGATCGAGGTGTTCCTGGGCCAGTCCGCCGACCTCGACGAGGTTCTCGCCCGCAGCGTCCGACTGTTGTCCCAGCTCACCCACCAGGTGGCCCTGGTGCAGTACCCGTCGCTCTCCCGAGCGTCGGTGCGCCACATCGAACTCGTTCCGCTGAGCGACACCCGGGTGCTGTCGGTGCTGATCACCGACTCCGGCCGGGTCGAACAGCGCGTGGTCGAACTGCCGCGCCCGATCGACGAGGCCGCCCTTGGCGAGCTGCGGTCACGGCTCAACGCCGTGATCGGCGGCCTCGGAATGGAGGCGGCGGCGACCGCCCTCAGCGGCCCCACCGGACTCGGCACACCGGAACAGACCGACCTCGTCGACCTGATCACGGGCACCCTGCGCGACCAGGTCGGCGCGAACCGGCAGGACCGCCTGGTGATGGCGGGCGCCGCGAACCTGGTGCGCACCGAGGAAGACTTCTCCGGCAGCATCTACCCGGTGCTCGAGGCCATCGAGGAACAGGTGGTGCTGCTGCGCCTGTTCGGCGAGATGGCCACCGACCAGCACGGCGTCTCGGTGAGCATCGGCCGGGAGAACGCCCCGTTCGGCCTGGGCGAGACCTCTGTCCTCACCAGCGGTTACACCTCGAGGGGAGACGCCGCCCGTCTCGGCGTGCTCGGCCCCACCCGCATGGATTACTCGAACAACATGGCGGCCGTTCGCGCCGTCGCCCGCTACCTGTCCCGCCTGCTCGGCGAGAACTAGCCGGCCCACCGCCTTTTTCCGACACCGAATTCCCTACCCAGAACCCCGAGGAGAGCCACTTTTGGCTGACCATTACGAAGCACTCGGCGTCGCCCGCGACGCCTCCACCGACGAGATCAAGAAGGCATACCGCAAGCTTGCCCGTCAGCTGCACCCCGACGTGAACCCGGGGGCAGAGGCCTCCGAGCGGTTCAAGACCGTCACACACGCCTACGACGTGCTCTCCGACCCCCAGCAGCGCCAGAACTACGATCGAGGCGGTTCGGGCTCCAGCCAGGGCGGCGGTTTCGACGCCGGCAACTTCGGCGACATCTTCGAGACCTTCTTCGGCGGCGGCGGCGGTGGCGGCGGCGGTATGCGCGGCCCCCGGTCCCGACGCGAACGCGGCCAGGATGCCCTCATCCGGGTGGAGCTCGACCTCGACGAGGTCATTTTCGGCACCCACCGCGACATCGAGGTGGACACCGCGATCGTCTGCGCCACCTGCTCAGGCACCTGCTGCCAGCCCGGCACCAGCCCGGTCACCTGCGACATCTGCCACGGCACCGGCAGCATCCAACGCGCTGTGCGCTCGCTGCTCGGCAATGTCATGACCTCGAGCCCCTGCGGCTCCTGCCGCGGCTACGGCACCATCATCGCGACCCCGTGCCTCACCTGCCAGGGCCAGGGCCGCGTGCGTGCCCGCCGCACCGTTCCCGTCGACATCCCCGCCGGCGTCGACACGGGCCTGCGCCTGCAGATGCCCGGCAGCGGCGAGGCCGGCCCGGCCGGCGGACCCAACGGTGACCTGTACCTCGAGATGAAGGTGCGACACCACGACGTCTTCAGCCGCGACGGGGATGACCTGCTCTGCACCCTCACCGTGCCGATGACGGACGCCATCCTCGGCGCCACGGCCACGGTCAAGGCCCTCGACGGTGACATCGAGGTGGAGCTGCGCCCCGGCGTGCAGGCCGGCGAGATCCTCACCATCAAGGACCGCGGTGTGACGCGCCTGCGCGGCAACGGCCGCGGCGACCTGCGCGTCGGCGTCCAGGTGCTCACCCCCACCAAACTCGACCACAAGGAACGCGAACTGATCGAGGCCTTCGCGGCCCGGCACAAGGTGTCCGCTCCCGCGTTGAGCCACTTCCAGCAGGGCCTGTTCGCCAAGCTCCGCGACCGGTTCCTCGGCTAGGCCCGGAACCCGCCATGGCGCATTTCTTCCTGTCGGAGACCCTCGGCGACGCGCAGGGCGAACCGGCAGTGGGGTCCACCGTGAGTCTCACCGGCGCGGAGGCCAAGCACGCCGTCACGGTCAGCCGGGTGCGTCCGGGTGAAACGCTGCTGCTCGGTGACGGCGCCGGCCTGGTGCTGGGCGTGAGCGTTCTCTCGGCCGACCCTGCCGAACTGACCGCACGGGTGGACTCGGTCCGGCGCACCCGGCCGGCCGCGCCGCGCATCGTCCTGGTGCAGGCGCTGGCCAAGGGCGACCGCGACGAACTCGCCGTCCAGGCCGCCACCGAACTGGGCATCGACGGCGTGGTGCCGTGGGCGGCCAGCCGGTCGGTCTCCCGGTGGGAAGGCGCCAAGATCGCCAAAGGCCAGGCTCGCTGGGCCGCGATCGTGCGAGAAGCCAGCAAGCAGTCCATCCGGCCGTGGCTGCCGACCGTGTCCCCGCTGACCAGCACGAAGCAGCTGGCGGCCCTGGCCGGCAGCACGCGGATGCTGCTGCTGGAGCCGAGCGCAGCCGACCGGCTCACCACAATCGGACAGCCGGCTGAGAACCTTGACATCGTGCTCGTCGTCGGCCCGGAGGGCGGCATCGCCCCGTCTGAACTCGACATCCTCGAGCGGGCCGGCGCCACCCGGGTGCGCCTGGGGGACACTGTGCTGCGCACGTCGACGGCGGGACCCGCCGCCGTGGCCATTCTGAACGCAGCCCTCGGGCGCTGGTAGTTCCGCTTAAGATAGAGACATGGCTTCCCCCGCTGCAGAACCCACCATTTTCAGCCGCATCGTCGCGCGCGAAATCCCGGCGACCATCGTGGCGGAAACCGATCAGGTCATCGCGTTCAACGACATCCACCCCCAGGCGCCCGTTCATGTGGTGGTGACCACCAAGAGTCAGAGGTACCGGAACGTCGGTGAACTCGCCGCCGGCGACCCCGCCCTCCTGGCCGAGCTGATCGCCGTGGCCGGCCGGGTCGCGGACGAACACTGCAACGGCGAATACCGGCTGGTGTTCAACACCGGCGAGTCGGCCGGCCAGACCGTGTTCCACGTGCACGCCCACGTGCTCGGCGGCGACCTCGAGGAGGGCACGCTTGCTGCCCAGTGATTCCCAGGGGCCCGACGCGCAGGTGCCCGACCCGCAGATCCCCGGCAACGGAGTTCCCCCTGTGGTGCGCAAGGTCTACGTGGACGGCGTCGCCATGGTTCGGTTGCTCGGCCCGCAGGACCGGTTCCTCAGTACCATCGAAAAGGAATACCCGGCCGTGACGCTGCACGTACGCGGTAATGAGGTCACCCTGACCGGTCCGGCCGCCGCCGTCGACGCCGTGGTGCGGTTGATCGAGGAGCTCGAACTGTTGCTCCGCACCGGCGCCGACCTCGGCGAGGCCGAAGTGAGCACCTCCGCCCGGATGCTCGGCGCCGACAGCTCGTCCAGCCCGTCCACGGTACTCGGCCAGGCGATCCTGACCTCCCGCGGTGTCACCGTGCGGCCCAAAACGGTGGGGCAGAGCAACTACGTCAACGCGATCGACGAGAACGCCATCGTCTTCGGCATCGGCCCGGCCGGAACCGGCAAGACCTACCTCGCCATGGCCAAGGCCGTGCAGGCGCTGCAGCGCAAGGAGGTCGACCGGATCATCCTGACCCGTCCGGCCGTGGAGGCCGGCGAACGGCTCGGCTTCCTGCCCGGCTCGCTTACCGACAAAATCGACCCGTACCTGCGCCCGCTCTACGACGCCCTCTTCGAGATGATGGACCCCGAGCTGGTGCCCAAGCTGCTCGCGGCCGGCACCATCGAGGTCGCCCCGCTGGCCTACATGCGCGGCCGCACCCTCAACTCGGCCTTCATCGTGCTCGACGAGGCGCAGAACACCACGCCGGAGCAGATGAAGATGTTCCTCACCCGGCTCGGCTTCGGCTCGCAGATGGTTGTCACCGGCGACATCACCCAGGTGGACCTGCCGGCCGGCGCGAGCGGCCTGCGCCTGGTCACGACCGTCCTTGACGGCATCGACGACATCGAATTCGTGCGGTTGACCAGCGCCGACGTCGTCCGCCACAGCCTTGTCGGTCGCATCGTCGATGCGTACACCGAATACGACGCGCAGAAGCAGGCCCAACGCTACGAAAGCGACCAGGCCCGCGACTTTGCCGCCCGCGCTCCGCACCAGGGGAACCCGCGCGATCGCACCCCGAAACGGAGATCCAGTTGAGCATCGAAATCAACAACGAGTCGGCCATCCCGGTCGACGAGGCGGCCATCCTGAGGTTAGCCGCCTTCGCCCTCGACGCCATGCACGTGCACGCGGATGCCGAACTGGCCATCGTGCTCGTCGACGAGGGCGCCATGGAACAACTGCACGTGCAGTGGATGGACGAACCCGGCCCCACCGATGTGCTCAGCTTCCCGATGGACGAACTGCGGCCCGGCACCGAAGACGCCCAGACCCCGCCGGGCCTCCTCGGCGACATCGTGCTCTGCCCGCAGGTGGCGCAGGGCCAGGGTGAGACGGCCGGCCACAGCACCCTCGACGAGCTGCTGCTGCTCACCACCCACGGCGTGCTGCACCTGCTCGGCTTCGACCACGCCGAGCCCGAAGAGGAGAAGGAGATGTTCGGCATCCAGCGCGACATCCTGATCGGCTTCGCCATGCAGGAACGACGCCGCGACACATGATCGTCGGGTGGTTCCTCACGGCCGCCATCCTGCTCGTCGCCTTCGGCGGGCTGATGGCCGCCGTCGATTCCGCACTCACGGCCCAGTCCAGGGCAGATATCAACGAACTCGCGGTCACGTCCAGGACGAAGCGGTCCCTCCGGGCGATCGCCGCCGATACCGGCGCCCACCTCAACGCGATCAATTTCGTGCGCATCATCGCGGAAACCACCGCGGCGGTCCTCGTCACCCTCGTTTTCGCCACCACCATCGAAGCGATCTGGCTAGCCCTGCTGCTTTCGGCCCTGCTGATGACCGCCGTGTCGTTCGTTCTCGTCGGGGCCAGCCCCCGCAGCGTCGGGCGGGCGCATCCGAAGACCCTGGTCGCGCTCACGGCCCTGCTCGTGCATTTCCTGCGGGTTCTGCTCGGCCCGGTCGCGAACGCCCTCGTGGCCCTGGGCAACCGGGTCACGCCCGGCCGCAGCCGGCTGGCGACGTTCACCTCCGAGGACCAGCTGCTCAGCATGGTCGACGAGGCGACGGAACTCGACGTGATCGAGGAAGACGACCGGGAGCTGATCCACTCGATCTTCGAATTCAGCGAGACCGTCGTCCGGGAAGTGATGATCCCGCGCACCGACATGGTCACCATCGAAGCCGACGCCAGCGTCGGAGCCGCCATGGGCCTGTTCCTGAGCAAGGGTTTCTCCCGCGTGCCCGTCGTCGACGGTGAAGTCGACGACGTGGTCGGGGTGTTGTACCTGCGCGACGTGGCCCGGCTGGTCTATGAACGCCCCCGCAACCTCGAGTCGTTGCGGGTGCGCGAACTGGCCAAGACCGCCCAGTTCGTGCCGGAGTCCAAGAAGGCCGACTCGCTGATGCGTCAGATGCAGCTCGAGTCGAACCACCTCGCCATGGTCGTCGACGAGTACGGCGGCATCGCCGGGCTGGTGACCCTGGAGGACCTGATCGAAGAACTCGTCGGCGACATCTCCGACGAATACGACCGCGATGTCGTGGAGATCGAAGACCTCGGCTCCGGCCGTTTCCGGGTCAGCGCCCGGCTGCCCGTCGACGAACTGGGCGAACTCTTCGATCTCGACCTCGACGACGACGACGTGGACTCCGTCGGCGGCCTGCTCGCCAAGGTGCTCGGCAGGTTGCCGGTCGCCGGGTCGGAAGCCAGAACCAGCGGGTTGATCCTCACCGCGGAACGCACCGAGGGCCGACGCAAACGAATCAGCACGGTGCTGGTTGAACCAGATAAGGCGTTGAGAGACGCACAGTCCGCATTCCTGGGAATGCCGGACTCAGAAGGAGCACACGGCCATGACAAGAGAAGCTGACTTCAGGGCGGGATTCGTCTCCTTCGTCGGACGCCCCAACGTGGGCAAGTCCACGCTCACGAACGCGCTGGTGGGCGAGAAGGTCGCGATCACGTCATCGAAGCCGCAGACCACCCGCCGTGCCATCCGCGGCATCGTGCACCAGAAGAACGGCCAGCTGATCCTGGTCGACACCCCCGGCATCCACCGCCCCCGCACCCTGCTCGGTGAGCGGCTGAACAGCCTGGTGCAGTCCACCCTGAGCGGTGTCGACGTCGTCGGGCTCTGCATCCCGGCCAACGAGCCGATCGGCCCGGGCGACAAGTTCATCAACGAGCAGCTCGACAACTTCCCGCGCGCCAAGAAGGTGGCGATCGTCACCAAGATCGACATGTCGTCCAAGACCAGCGTCGCCAATCAGCTCCTCGCGGTGTCCCAGCTGCGCGACTGGGAGGCGATCGTGCCGATTTCGGCGACCAGCCGCATCCAGCTCGATGTGCTCAGCAGCGAACTGCTGCGCCTGCTGCCGCTCAGCGACGCGCCGCTGTACCCGGCGGATGCGGTCACCGACGAGAGCCTGGAGTCGCGGATCTCCGAGTACATCCGGGAGGCGGCGCTCGAGGGCGTCACCGACGAGCTGCCGCACTCGATCGCCGTCACCATCGACGACATCATCGAGCGCGACGACCAGGAGCTGGTGGAGATCTACGCCAACCTGTTCGTGGAGCGGGACAGCCAGAAGGGCATCATCATCGGCAAGTCCGGCAGCCGGCTCAAGGACGTCGGCATGCGGGCGCGCAAGCAGATTGAGCCGCTGATCGGCAAGCGCGTGTTCCTGTCGCTCCGCGTCAAGGTCGCCAAGGAATGGCAGCGGGACCCGAAGCAGCTCGGCCGCCTCGGCTTCTAACCCACCTCCCGGGGCAACTGTTACCGTTGCGGACAATTGGTCCCGGCACACCGGGTGCATTTGTCCGCAACGGCAACAGTTACGCCGTCACCTCACCCCGCTATTCAGGGAGCATCATGTCGCAGGAACTCAATGCCTGAGTCCGTCATCGCCGTCGTCGGCGCAGGCGCCGTGGGCGGTCTTCTGGCCGCCCTGCTGGATCGCGCCGGGATCGATGTGGTGGCTGTTGCCCGGCCGGCCACCGCGCAAGCCATCGCGGCGGAGGGGTTGACCATCCATAGCCGGCACTTCGGAGATGGTGTGGCCAGGGTCAGGGTGTCGACCACGGTCCCCGACGGGGCGAACGTGATCCTCGCAACGAAGGCGTTCGCCCTGGCCGATGTCGCCGACGACCTCTCGGCGGCACGACCCGCCGAGGTGATTTCCCTGCTCAACGGGATCGAACACCTGGCGCGGCTACGGGCCGACGTTCCGGGATCCCGTGTGGCCGGCGCCTCCGTCGCCGTTGAAGCGACCAGGCTCAGCCCCACCGTGATCGAACACCGCAGCCCGTTCCTCCGTCTCACCGTGCCCGGGCACGCAGCCGATTCAGCTGTCGCCGCTGCCTGGCGCTCCGCCGGCCTCGATGTCACGGTGGGCGGCTCCGACGAGGACGTGCTCTGGGCCAAACTGCGCTTCCTCGCCCCTCTGGCGCTTCTCACGGCGTACTGGCGGCTGCCGGTCGGCGCCGCGATCGAGAAGGATCCGGCCCTCACCAGCGCGCTCCTGGCGGAGATCGCCGACATCGCCAGCCGCGATGGGGTAGCCACGGAGGCACCCCAACTGGCCAGGGCCCTTGCCACTCTTCCGCCGGCCATGCGCTCGTCGCTGCAGAACGACCTGGAGGCCGGTCTGGAGAGCGAGTTGGACGCCATCGGCGGTGCGCTCGGGCGACGCGGTCGCGCTGCCGGGGTGACTGCGACCACCGTGGAGCATCTGGTGGCGGAGCTGGCCGCGAGGTGACCGCTACATCGCTGGGATGACTTCGGTGTCCCCGGGATGATCTGCCCAACCAGGCAGCACCGTCGCCGATGCTGAGCCGTACGCTGTGGTGATGGCTGCTCAGGGCTTCTTTACGCGCATGGCGCCGTACCGGTGGGCTCTCGAACCCGCCCTCGGCGTCGTCGTCGCGCTCGGGTGGGGGAGTGCCGCCCTGATCTTCGGCGTTCGGTCGTCGCTGATCATCGTCTCCCTCCTCGCGGTCGCGATTGCCATCTCGCGGCTGCTGCCGATCCCCGCTCTCGTCGTGGCGGCCTTCGCGGCATTCGGGACCCTCGTCGCGGCCGGGAGCGTGTTGGGCGACATCGCGACGCTGACCCTCCTCTTCGTCAGCGGATGCCTTCTCACCTGGAGCGTCTGCCTGGCCGGGCGTGCCCCCGTACGCTTCATAGCCCTCGGCGCCGCGCTGCTGGTCGGCGCCTTCCTGACTTGCCTGTTGCTCGTGTCGGCGTACCTGCCCGCCGGGAACGGGCTGGACGGGAGGCTCGCCTTCTTCGTCGAATTCGGTGTCCGCCTCGCCGGCGGCTTCCTGGCCACCGCCGTTCTGGTCGCAGGCTGGGTCGGCGCGCTCATCCTGCGCGGCCGCGCCGACCGCCGCCAGGCCGCGACGGCGCGGCTCTCGCCGGGCAGACCGATCGCAGGCGGGCTCACGGCGGAGACCTCGCTGATGCTCCCGCCGACGACGGCTTGGCTGAGCGGTCCGATCAACGTCGGCGGCCGCCAGGGCTTCCGGACACTGGCCGGGCGCACCCTCGCCATCGACCTGGGCATCGCCGGCGGCCTGGTGTTCTTCGGTTTCCTCAGCGACCCGTACAGCAGCGTCCTCTCGCTGTACGTCCTGGCCGGACTCACCGCGGCCGTGGCCGTGCGGCGACTCTCTCCGGCCCTCGCGCTGAGCGTGGCCTGGATCACCGCGCTGGCGCAGATGCTCGCCGGTTTGCCGGTACTCGCCAGCGACATCGCCATCCTCGCCGTGCTCTATGCCACCGCCGCGTACGCAGACCGATTCGTGCGCTGGGCCGGACTGGTCGCCGTCGGGGTGGGCGCACTGCTCGCCGCCGGTTACCTCAGCGTCACCCAGCGCGGAACGACATCCCTCGCCGAGGCCCTGTCGCAAGGGGACATCGGCGGCCTGGTCTGGTCCCTGATCGCCACGTTCGTCGCCTGCCTTGCCGTGCTCGGCCTGTCCTGGACCCTCGGCCTGCTGATGCGCACCTGGCAGACGGCCAGGGCCGGCCGGCTCAGCCAGAACCGGGCGTTGGAGGAGCAGCGCGCCGCACAGCGCAGCGTGGTCGTCGAGCAGGAACGCAACCGGATCGCGCGCGACATGCACGACGTCGTCGCACACTCCCTGGCCGTGGTGATCGCCCAGGCCGACGGTGCCAGGTACGCGCGCGCCCAGGACCGCTGGGCTGCCGCGCAGTCCCTGTTCGGGTCGGTGAGCGGCGGCGGCCTCGTCGCCCCGGTCGTGCCGTGGCTGCTGGTTGTGCTCTGCGTTGCCGGCACCGCAATTCTCGCCGTGGCGGCCACGATCGCGCCGGCCAGGCGAGCGGTGTCGGTGGCCCCGGTCACGGCCCTGGCCGCGAACTGACCTGCGGAGGGGACCGGACGGCGAAACGGTGTTACCATTTTTCTTGTGCTGTTCGGTCTGCTCCTCCTTAGCTGCCGCGACGAGTCCTAATCTAGGCCTCACTCGTCGCGGAGTTCGTCGTCGGCTGACCACACTTTGCGAGGAGACAACAGACCATGAAGAACAACCAGGCCGCATCGGCCATGCCGGTACACAAGTACCGCCCCTACCAGGACACGTTCAGCGTCGACCTGCCCGACCGCACCTGGCCGGCCAACCGCATCACGGTCGCACCGCGCTGGTGCGCCGTCGACCTGCGTGACGGCAACCAGGCCCTCATCGACCCGATGAGCCCCGAGCGCAAGCGCATCATGTTCGACCTGCTGGTGCGGATGGGGTACAAGGAGATCGAGGTCGGCTTCCCGTCGGCCAGCCAGACCGACTTCGACTTCGTGCGCAGCCTCATCGACGACGGCGCCATCCCGGACGACGTCACGATCCAGGTGCTCACCCAGGCCCGGGAACACCTCATCCGGCGCACCTACGAGTCCATCGCCGGGGCCAAGCAGGCCATCGTGCACCTGTACAACTCCACCAGCGTGCTGCAGCGGGAGGTCGTGTTCCGCGAAGGGAAGCAGGGCATCATCGACCTGGCCCTGTTCGGCGCTCGCACCTGCCGGACCCTCGAGGCGACCGTTCCCGGCACCACCGTGTACTACGAGTACTCGCCCGAGAGCTTCACCGGCACCGAGCTCGACTTCGCCGTGGACATCACCAACCAGGTCATCGAGATCTTCGAGCCGACGCGGGAGCGCAAGGTCATCGTCAACCTGCCGGCCACCGTCGAAATGGCCACGCCCAACGTCTACGCCGACGCGATCGAATGGATGAGCCGCCACCTGGCCCACCGCGAGAACGTCATCCTGTCGTTGCACCCGCACAACGATCGCGGCACCGCGATCGCCGCCGCCGAACTCGGCTACCTGGCCGGCGCCGACCGTATCGAAGGCTGTCTCTTCGGCAACGGCGAGCGCACCGGTAACGTCGACCTGGTGGCGCTGGGCATCAACCTGTTCACCCAGGGCATCGACCCGCAGATCGACTTCGGCAACATCGACGAGATCAAGCGCACCGCCGAGTACTGCAACCAGCTGCCCGTTCCCGAGCGCAGCCCCTGGGCCGGCGACCTGGTCTTCACGGCCTTCAGCGGTTCGCACCAGGACGCCATCAAGAAGGGCTTCGAGGCCATGGCGGTCGAAGCCGCCGAGACCGGCAAGCGCGTCGACGACCTGCTCTGGGCCGTTCCGTACCTGCCCATCGACCCCAAGGACCTCGGCCGCAGCTACGAGGCCGTGATCCGGGTGAATTCGCAGTCCGGCAAGGGCGGCGTTGCCTACCTGCTCAAGACCGATCACCACCTCGACCTGCCCCGTAAGTTGCAGATCGAGTTCTCCGGAGTCGTGCAGGCCAAGACCGACGCCGACGGGGGCGAAGTCACCAGCGAGCAGATCTGGGACATCTTCAACGACGAGTACCTGCCGACCACGCACAGCCACCCGGATGCGAAGTGGGGCCGCTTCGAGCTCTTCTCCACCCGCACCTCAAGTGACCTGGCCGGGGCGGTCGAACTCACCGTCGACCTCCGCGATTCCGACACCACGACGAGCGCCACCGCAACCGGAAACGGCCCGATCGCCGCGTTCCTGGGCATCATGGCGGAGCGCGGCATCGTGATCACGCTCTACGACTACGTCGAGCACGCCATGTCCGCCGGCGGCGACGCCACGGCAGCGTCGTACGTGGAACTCGACGTGAACGGCAAGCGGTTCTGGGGCGTGGGCATCGACCCCGACATCTCCACGGCATCGCTGAAGGCCGTGGTGTCCGCGGTCAACCGCGGCATCCGCGCCGAGACCGGCGACCGAGAACTGGCCTCCGTCTAGCCGAGACAGCTTTGACAAGCACTAATCTTGTCTTTCACACGCACAGATCTCGTTAAAACAACTGTCCCCGGCGTTCAACGCCGGGGACGGTTGTGTGTGGCTGGTGTGACTGTATGTCCGTTCAGACGCGCAACGCCCTGCGCGCGGCCTCAGGGGCCAACGGCTCCGGCATCGACACGGGCTCGCCCTTGGGCGTTCCCAGCACGCGGGTGCAGTCGTCGATCGCGGCGGCGAGCAGATAGTAGAGCCGCTCGTCGGTGTCCGAAATGCAGGCTTCGGCGATGCCCTGCACCGAGATGCGGATGATCGACTCCGCGGTGCGGTCCGTGAACCGGGTCCGCGACCAGGATCCGACCGAACCCATGAACTCCCGCGCCCAACGCTCGGTTTGGGGGGACCGGTCGAACGCGTCCCGAACCTGACCGGAGACGTCGATCGTGGTGCTCTCAGTGGCCCGAGACAGGTGCCGCTGGCAGTTGAGGATCCCCACCGCCAACGCGCGCTGATGGTCAGCGCTGACCACGGGCAGGCCGGCCGTCGCGGCCCGGAGCGCCACAACGAGGCGCACCCGCTGGTCGTCGCCGCGCAAACCGATCACCGACGGGATGAGGGTCATCAGCCGGGACCTTGCGCCGTCGGACGTGCAATCGTTCACCATCCGCGCCAGCGACGCGAGCACGGGGTGGGTACACGCCGGGTGGTCACTCCACGCTTCGCCGGAGAGGTGCGAGGCGAATTCCATGAAGCAAGCGCCACTGCGCGGACTCTTGTGTTTGCCCCTGGCCAAGACGGGCAACAGGTCGGGCACAGTGCCCTCTATTCGTTTCATGGAGTACCTCCCTGCGACGTGGTTGTACCCCAATACTGAACCCAGATTCGAGGAAAGGCGAGGCCAAATCCGCTTCGGGTGACAAATCCTCAGGAACGCCCGGTGGGGTCCGGATCGGCCGGGTCCGGGACCGCGACGCGAACTCGCCGCCGCCGGCCCCAGCCGCGGAACTGCGGGATCGCACCGCGCCGCCGCCAATGCGGCCAACTGCCCAGGGCGCGTTGCTGGGGCAGGGTCCAGCCGAAGCGGGCCGCCAGCACCCGGATGACCGTGGTCGCGACCACGCAGATGACCGCGGCGAGGCTGATCGGCACGCCGAAGAACACCAGCACCACGAGCAGCCCGCAGCCCACCAGGGCGGCAACGGCGTACAACGAGCCCACGTGCATCACAGCGATGGGCACATTGAGCATCATGTCGCGCAGCACCGACCCGCCGACGGCCGAGACCACCCCGACGAACAGGGCTGGGATCTCCGGCAGCCCGGCGGCGAGGGCCTTCGTGGTGCCGATCACGCCGAACAGGCCGATCGTCACGGCGTCCAGCGTGATGACCAGCGGGCCGAGCCGGTTGAACAGACTCTGCAGCAGCATGCCGAGCAGGGCACAAACCGCCGCGACGGGGAGGTACCAGTTGCTCTGCAGCGCCGCCGGCACCCCGCCGAGCAGGATGTCGCGCAGCAGGCCACCGCCCAGGCCGACCGTGATGCCGATGATCGAAATGCCCAGCAGATCCATGCGGCGGTCGGTGAACCGGCCGGCGAACATGGCGCCCTGGATCGCGCCGATCGCGACGGCGACGAGGTCAGCCCACAGCGGGATGGCGAAGAGGGCGGAGGGCACTCACACTGTCTACCACGGCCGCGTCGCTCTCGGCAGCGACTCCGGCGGCCCCGCCGGCGCGGGCGCGGGCATCCGCTCCCGGAAGTGGGAGAATTGACCGTGCCCGTTTATCGTGATGAAGCCGTCGTGCTGCGCACCCACAAGCTGGGTGAGGCAGACCGCATCATCACGCTGCTCACGCGGCAGCACGGCAAGGTCCGCGCCGTGGCCAAGGGTGTGCGGCGCACCGCGTCCAAGTTCGGGGCCAGGCTCGAGCCGTTCATGGTCGTCGACGTGCAGCTCTACCAGGGCCGCAGCCTCGACATCGTCAACCAGGCCGAATCCATTGCGTCCTACGGGGCGCAGATCACCGCGGACTACGGCAGCTACACAGCGGCCAGCGCCATGGTGGAGACCGCCGACAAGCTCACCGAGTCCGAGGGATCGCTGCCGCAGTACCTGCTGCTGGTCGGTGCGCTCCGGTCGCTGTCGCGCGGCGAACACGGCTCCGGCGCCACCCTGGATTCCTACCTGTTGCGCTCCCTGTCGATGGCCGGCTGGGCGCCCAGCTTTTCCGATTGCGCCCGCTGCGGCGCCCCAGGACCGCACTCCGCCTTCGTGGCGCAGGTCGGCGGTGTCGTCTGCGACAACTGCGCTCCTCCAGGCTCGCCCCGCCTCGACCCGGCCACCATCGGCCTGCTCAGTGCCCTGCTCACCGGCGACTGGGCGTACACCGCCCAGGCTGCCACCACCACCCAGGCGCAGGCCACCGGGGTCGTCGCCGCGTACACGCAGTGGCACCTGGGCCGCGGCCTTCGATCACTGGAGCACGTGCGCCCATGACGCCGAACCCCTTCCGGTCCGCCCCGGCACCCTTCACCCACAAGGACGCCGTCCCGGTCAAACCTCTCGACTGGACCGGCCTGTACCCACCGGACCTGCCCGCCAGGGTGGTCCCCGAGCACGTCGCCGTCGTCATGGACGGTAACGGCCGCTGGGCCAACGCCCGCGGCCTCTCCCGGGTCGAGGGCCACAAGGCCGGCGAAGCGGCCCTGCTCGACGTGGTGGCCGGCGCCATCCAGATCGGCGTCAAGCACCTGAGCGTCTACGCGTTCTCCACCGAGAACTGGAAGCGCTCACCCGACGAGGTGCGGTTCCTGATGGGGTTCAACCGCGACGTGCTGCACCGCCGCCGCGACCAGCTCAACGACTGGGGCGTGCGGGTGCGCTGGGCCGGGCGGAAGCCCCGGCTGTGGGCCTCCGTGATTAATGAACTGCAGTTCGCCGAGAAGCTCACCGCGGGCAACGACGTGCTCACCCTCACCATGTGCGTGAACTACGGCGGCCGCACCGAGATCGCGGATGCCGTGCGCGCGCTGGCCGAGGACGTCGCCGCCGGCCGGTTGAAGCCGTCCGGGATCACCGAGAAGTCGATCCAACGACAGCTGTACACCGCGGCGCTGCCCGACGTCGACCTGTTCGTGCGGAGCTCCGGCGAGCAGCGCACCAGCAACTTCCTGCTCTGGCAGAGCGCCTACGCCGAGATGGTGTTCCTCGACACCCTCTGGCCCGACTTCTCCCGCGTCGACCTCTGGCACGCTATCGAGCTGTACGCCGCCCGCAACCGCCGCTACGGCGGCGCCGTGGATGCGCCCACCGCCTGACCGGAGCCACGCTGGGAATAACTGGAGGGGCCGCTCGGGTTAGCCCTCCTGTGAGCGAATCCATCAAAGTAGACATCTGGTCAGACGTGCAGTGCCCCTGGTGCTACATCGGCAAGCGCAAATTCGAGGCCGGCGTGGCCGCCTACGGCGCCGACGTCGAGGTGGAGTACCACTCGTTCGAACTCGCGCCGGACACCCCGGTCGACTTTGCCGGCAGCCCCATTGACTACCTCAGCGAGCGCAAGGGCATCCCGGTCCCGCAGGTGCTCGAAATGCTCGAGCGCGTCACCGGCATCGCCGAGAGCGTCGGCCTGCACTATGACTACGACGCTGTGCACCAGACGAACACCATCAAGGCGCATGAACTGCTGCACTACGCCAAGGCCCACGGCCGGCAGCTCGATATGAAGGAAAGTCTGCTCAAGGCCTACTTCGTCGACGGCGGCCACGTCGGCCGGATCGACGACCTCGCCGACCTTGCGGCCGGAATCGGCCTGGACCGCGCCGACGTGGTGCGTTCCCTCACCGAGAACGAGCATCTCGCCGCCGTCAAGGCCGACGTCGCCCAGGCCGCCGAGTACGGCATCCAGGGGGTGCCCTTCTTCGTGATCGACGGAAAATACGGCATCTCCGGCGCACAGGACCCTGATACTTTTGCGGGAGCGCTGCGCCAGGTCCAGAGCGAACGAGCAGCAACCGCCATTCCAGAGGAGACCAACGCATGAGCGAGAACACCGACAGCACCGTAATCCAGACGCCGGCAGCGCTCCGCCCCATCATCCAGCTGCTCGAGCAGCCGGAGGCCGGCGGCTGCTGCGGCGCCGGTTCCTGCGGCATCTAGCCGCCCCACCCCAGGCACCCGGCCGCGCGGTTGTCCACCGGCGGCCGGGCGTGGCGCGCGCGCCCAGCCAGGTCTGGGAGAATTGCAGGAGATGAACACTTTCACTTCTCCGACACAGACGGTGTCGACAGCTCCGATGTCCCCGCTGAAGATCGGCGACATCGAACTCGACGTGCCCGTGGTCCTGGCCCCCATGGCCGGCATCACCAACACCGCGTTCCGCCGGCTCTGCCGCGAATACGGTGCCGGCCTGTATGTCAGCGAGATGATCACCTCACGGGCCCTCGTCGAGCGCACCACCGAATCGATGCGGCTGATCACGCATCACGAGAGCGAGAAGACCCGCTCCATCCAGCTGTACGGCGTCGACCCGAAGACGGTTTCTGAGGCCGTGACGATGCTCGTCGCCGAGGACCGCGCCGACCACATCGATCTCAACTTCGGCTGCCCGGTGCCCAAGGTCACCCGTAAGGGCGGGGGAGCGGCGCTGCCCTGGAAGATCACCCTCTTCCGCGAGATCGTGGAGGCCGCCGTCACGGCGGCCGGCGCCATCCCGCTGACCGTCAAGATGCGCAAGGGCATCGACGCCGACCACCTCACCTACCTCGAGGCCGGCCGGGTCGCCGAGGGAGCCGGCGTCGCGGCGATCGCGCTGCACGCCCGCACCGCCGCTGACTACTACTCCGGTCACGCCGACTGGTCGGCCATCGAAACCCTGAAGAACACCATCTCCGGTGTGCCGGTGCTCGGCAACGGTGACATCTGGAGCGCCGCCGACGCGCTGCGAATGGTCGAGGAGACCGGCTGCGACGGCGTCGTCGTCGGCCGAGGCTGCCTCGGCCGGCCGTGGCTGTTCGGCGACCTGGCCGCCGCGTTCCGCGGTGAATTGGTCAAGGCCGAACCCACCCTTGGCCAGGTCGCGGATGCGTTCCGCCGGCACGCCGAGCTGCTCAGCGAGTTCTTCGACAGCGAGGAGCGTGCCTGCCGCGACGTGCGCAAGCACGTGGCCTGGTACTTCAAGGGCTATCCGGTCGGCGGCGACCTGCGCGCCAGCCTGGCGTCCGTGGTCTCGCTCGCGCAGCTCGACGACCTGCTGGCCACGCTCGACCCCGACCAGCCGTACCCGGGCATCGGCGCAGAGGGGCAGCGTGGCCGGGCCGGCAGTCCGAAGAAGACGTCGCTGCCGGAATTCTGGCTCGACTCGCGCGACATCGCCGGCGCCGAGCGCAGCAACCTGACCGAGGGAGAAGGGGACACCAGCGGTGGTTAACCAGACCGGCTATAGCACCCACGCCGAGGCCCGGTTCCGGCCTGAGGAGCACGATTCCAGCCGCAGCGACTTCGCCCGCGACCGGGCCAGGCTGCTGCACTCCAGCGCCCTGCGCCGCCTCGCCGCGAAGACCCAGGTGCTCAGCCCCGCCGCCGGGCTGGACTTTGCCCGCAACCGCCTCACGCACTCCCTCGAGGTCGCCCAAATCGGCCGGGAGCTGGCCCTCCGCCTGGCCCTTGACCCCGACATCGTCGACACGGCCTGCCTGGCGCACGACATCGGCCATCCGCCGTTCGGCCACAACGGCGAAAAGGCCCTGAACACCTGGGCCGCCGGCATCGGCGGCTTCGAGGGCAACGCCCAGACCCTGCGCCTGCTCTGCCGCCTCGAGCCCAAGGTGTTCGGCGACCGCGGCGAAAGCTATGGGCTGAACCTCACCCGCGCCAGCCTTGACGCCAGCTGTAAGTACCCGTGGGCGGCCGACTCCTCGGTCGCCGACCCCAGCGGCCGGGCCAAGTTCGGCTTCTACGAGGACGACCGGGCGGCGTTCGAGTGGTTGCGCGACGGCGCGCCGCCCCGCCGACTCTGCGTGGAAGCGCAGGTGATGGACCTCTCCGACGACATCGCCTACTCCGTGCACGACTTCGAGGACGCCGTCGTGAGCGGCTACCTCGACGTGGAACTGCTCAGCAGCCGCAGCGAACACAGCGCCCTGGTCGCCTCCATGTACGAATGGACCGGCGGCCAGTTCAGTCACGACGAGCTCATCGCCGCGTTCGACCGGCTCGATTCCCTGGACGTCTGGCTGCACGGCTGGACCGCCGGCCGGCGCGACCAGGGCCGGTTGAAGAACCTGACCAGCCAGCTCATCGGCCGGTTCAGTGGTGCGGCGGTGGCCGCCACCAAGGCGGCCTACCCCGACCGGCACCTGATCCGCTTCAACGCCCACGTGGTGGTGCCGCGGGAGGTGCAGGCCGAGATCGGCGTGCTCAAGGGCATCGTCGCCGCGTTCGTGATGTCCACCCACGTTCGCCAGCCTCTCTACGTGGAACAACGCGAGACCCTCACCTACCTGGCCGACACCCTCCTGGCGACGGGCGACGAACACCTGGACCCCGGCTTCCGCGAGGACTGGGCGGCCGCCGACGACGACGCGGCCCGCAAACGCGTGATCGTCGACCAGGTGGCCAGCCTTACCGACCAGAGCGCCATCGCCCTGCAGCGGCGGCTGCACCTGTCGCGGTCGTACCAGCCGACGACGCCGCAGCCGACGACGCCGCGCGAACCCGCCGTGATCAGCCCGGCGGTCGAGTAACTATGGTTGAAGCATGGCAGGACTGATTCGGCAGGGCGACATCGAAGAGGTCAAGGCCCGCACCAACATCGCCGACATCATCAGCGACTACGTCAGCCTCAAGGCGGCCGGTGTCGGCTCGATGAAGGGCCTGTGTCCTTTCCACGACGAGCGCAGCCCCAGCTTCCACGTGCGCCCGCAGGTCGGCTTCTACCACTGCTTCGGCTGTGGCGAGAGCGGCGACGTCTACTCCTTCCTGCAGAAGATGGATCACGTCAGCTTCTCCGAGGCCGTCGAACGCCTCGCCGGCCGGGCTGGTTTCGAACTGCACTACGAGGACGGCGGCAACGCGCCCGATCACGGCAACCGGGCCAGGCTGCTGGCGGCGAACCAGGCCGCGGCCGAGTTCTTCAGCGAACAGCTCGGCAGCCCCGGCGCGCAGGTCGGCCGGAACTTCCTGGGCGAACGCGGTTTCGACTCGCAGGCCGCCGAACGTTTCGGCATCGGTTTCGCACCGAAGAGCTGGGACGAACTCACCAAGCACCTGCGCGGCCGCGGCTTCAGCACCGAAGAACTCACCCTCTCCGGTCTGGTCTCGGCGGGGGACCGGGGCATCTACGACAGGTTCCGTGGTCGGCTGGTGTGGCCCATCCGGGACATCACCGGGCAGACGATCGGCTTCGGCGCCCGCAAGCTGCTCGAGGACGACAAGGGGCCCAAATACCTCAACACGCCGGAGACGCCGGTGTACCACAAGGCGCAGGTGCTCTACGGCCTGGACCTGGCCAAACGGGACATCTCTCGCAACCACCAGGTTGTCGTGGTCGAGGGGTACACCGACGTGATGGCCTGCCACCTGGCGGGCGTCACCACGGCCGTCGCCACCTGCGGCACCTCCTTCGGCGTGGACCACATCAAGGTGCTGCGCCGGGTGCTCGGCGACGACAGCGGCGTCGGTGAGGTCGTCTTCACCTTCGACCCGGATGCCGCCGGCCAGAAGGCCGCCGTGCGCGCCTTCGCCGAGGAACAACGCTTCTCCGCCCAGACCTTCGTGGCCGTCGCCCCCGAGGGGCTCGACCCGTGTGACCTGCGGCTGCACCGCGGCGACGACGCCGTCCGCCGGCTCATCGAAGCCAAGAAGCCCATGTTCGAGTTCATGATCCGGCAGCTGCTGGCCCAGTACAACCTCGACACCGTCGAAGGCCGGGTCTCCGCACTGCGCGCCGCCGCGCCGATCGTCAGCGACATCCGGGACCCGTCGATGCGGCCCGGCTACGTGCACGAGCTCTCGCGCATGCTCGGCGTCGACATGGGCGAGGTCTCCAGAGCCGTCAGCCAGGCGCAGTCCCGCTCCCGCACCGCGCCCGCCACCCCGGCCCGCCGGGCGGGCGAGCCGGAGCCCGCGGCGAGGGAGCACCTCTTCGCCCTCGTTGACCTGCCGGCCGACCCGGTGACCCGCATCGAGCGGGACGCACTGATGGCGATGCTGCAGCATCCCACCCAGGTGGGCATCGAGCTGGTCCAGCGGGCGGTGCAGACCTCGATGAGCAACACGTCCCTGGCCGTGGTCCGCGACGCGCTGGCCGCAGCCTTGCCGCACGCCGCCGCGCCGGACTGGCTCGCCAGGGTCGTCGCGGAGACCCCGGCGCCGCTGGCGAATCTGGTCACCGAACTTGCCATGGCGCCGCTGCCCGAACGCGCTGAGCGGGAGGTCACCCGGTACGTGCGTGACATCACCACGGTTCTGATCGAGAAAGACCTGCTGCGCCAGAAGGCCGAACTGCTCGGTCGCCTGCAGCGGGCGGATGCGACCGATCGCGAGGTCTACGTCGCCATCCAGCGCGAACTCGTCCGGGTGGAAGCCGAGCGCCGGAACCTGCGCGAATCTTGACGGAACCCGGGGCTTTTCTGCCCGAACCATATATTGCGGCTGTATTAAGATGCTTCATCCAGTTGCCGTTGAACGCGCACTGTGTGCTAATTCTTGGAATACAGCAACGCATTCCTGCGCCTGAGCGCAGTTGCGTGTGACAGACCCAGACGCAATCACCCTTGAGGAAGAGGCATTCGACTATGGCTTTTGTATCCACCAGGCGCGGCCGCTACATCGGCGTCACCGCCGGTCTCGCCGCCGCGGCACTCGTACTCGCCGGCTGCTCCAGCTCCGGTGGCGAGACCACCGACGGCGGTGCCGCGGCCCTGACCATCGGCACCACCGACAAGGTCACCACCCTCGACCCGGCCGGCTCCTACGACAACGGCTCCTTCGCCGTTCAGAACCAGGTCTTCCCGTTCCTCATGAACACCCCGTACGGCAGCCCGGATGTCGAGCCCGACATCGCTGTGTCCGCCGAATACACCACGCCGACCCAGTACACGGTCACGCTCAAGCCGGGCCTGGTCTGGGCCAACGGCAACGAGCTCACCTCCTCGGACGTGAAGTTCAGCTTCGACCGTCAGCTGGCCATCGCCGCTGACAACGGTCCCTCTTCGCTGCTCTACAACCTCGAGAGCGTCGACGCACCGGACGACACCACCGTGGTGTTCAACCTGCTGGCCCCGGACGACCAGATCTTCCCGCAGATCCTGTCCAGCCCCGCCGGGCCGATCGTCGACGAAGACTCCTTCTCCGCGACCGAACTGACCGCCGACGACGAGATCGTCGACGCCAACGCCTTCGCAGGCCAGTACGTCATCACCAGCTACGACTTCAACAACCTGATCGGCTACAAGGCCAACCCGGACTACGAGGGCCTCCTGGGCGCCGCGAAGACCGACGTCGTGAACGTGAAGTACTACGCCGACTCGTCCAACCTCAAGCTCGACGTGCAGGAAGGCAACATCGACGTAGCGTTCCGCAGCCTGTCCGCGACCGACGTCGAAGACCTCCGCGGCAACGATGACGTCAAGGTCGTCGACGGACCCGGTGGCGAGATCCGCTACATCACCTTCAACTTCGACACCCAGCCGTTCGGCGCCAAGACGGCTGAGGCCGACGCCGGCAAGGCCCTCGCCGTGCGCCAGGCCGTAGCCGACCTCGTCGACCGTGACGAAATCGCCGACCAGGTCTACAAGGGCACCTACACGCCGCTGTACTCCTACGTCCCCGCCGGACTGACCGGCGCCACCGAGTCCCTCATGGGCCTCTACGGCGACGGTGCGGGCGCTCCCGACGCCGACAAGGCCGAAGCGACCCTCACGGCCGCCGGCATCACCGAGAAGGTCGGCCTGAACCTGCAGTACAGCAACGACCACTACGGCCCCTCGTCGGGCGACGAGTACGCGCTCGTCAAGGACCAGCTCGAGGCATCCGGCCTGTTCACCGTCAACCTACAGACGACGGAATGGGTGCAGTACTCGAAGGACCGCTCGAGCGACGTCTACCCGGCGTACCAGCTCGGCTGGTTCCCGGACTACTCCGACGCCGACAACTACCTGACGCCGTTCTTCCTCACCGAGAACTTCCTCAAGAACCACTACGTGGACCCCGAAGTCAACGACCTGATCCTCCAGCAGGCTGTGACCGTCGATCCCGACGCCCGCACCGCGCTGATCGAGGAGATTCAGGACAAGGTCGCAACCCAGCTGTCGACCGTGCCGCTGCTCCAGGGCGCGCAGGTCGCCGTGACCGGAACCACCGTGACAGGGGCAACCGACACGCTCGACGCGTCGTTCAAGTTCCGTTACGCCGCTCTCGCCAAGGGCTAGGCAGCCCGGGCAGGCTCAGTGAACAACGGGGGCGTTCGGCGCGATTTCTCGCTGGACGCTCCCGTTTCTTTTTTTTGCACGGCACCGTGCATGAGTGAGGTAGGAATGACGACTGTAGCGACAACGCCGAGGCCGAGTACGGCCGGGCCGGCACAGAAGAAAAAGAAGAGCGCCCGTGGCGGCGGCCTCGGCCGTTACATCGTGGTGCGCTTCCTGCTCATCATCCCCACGATCTTCATCCTGGTCTCCATGGTCTTCTGGCTCATGCGCACCACGGGTGACCCGATCACGGCCGCCCTCGGCGGCCGGCTCACGCCCGACCAGCTCGCCGAGCGCATCTCCGCCGCCGGCTACGACCGGCCGATCCTGATCCAGTACGTCGAATACCTCGGCCGGATCTTCACCGGCAACTTCGGCACCACCATCAGCACGAACCGGCCCGTCTCCGAGGTGCTGCTCACCTACGGCGCCGCCACCGCCGAACTAGCCTTCTACTCCCTGCTGGTCGCGTTCATCGTCGGCATCCCGCTGGGCATGGTCGCCGCCTACTGGCGGGACAAGGCCCCGGATGCGTTCCTGCGCATCTTCGCCATCCTCTGCTACGCCACCCCGGTGTTCTTCGCCGGCCTGCTGTTCAAACTGGTCTTCGCCGTCTGGCTGAAGGTCCTGCCCGTCGCCGGCCGCGCGACCACGGGGTCGGAGCTGCAGATGCAACTGCTGCCGGGCAAGACCGGGTTCTACACCATCGACGCGATCCAGACCGGCAACACCGCCGTGCTCACCGACGTGCTCTCCCACGCCGTGCTTCCCGCCCTGGCCCTCGGCCTCCTCACCGCCGGGGTGTTCCTGCGCCTGGTGCGCACCAACGTCATCGGCACCTTGGGCACCGACTACGTCGACGCCGCCCGCTCCCGCGGCGTGAGCGAATTCCGCCTGGTGCAGAAGCACGCCTACCGCCCGGCGCTGATCCCCATCATCACGGTGATCGGCCTGCAGATCGCACTGCTGCTCGGCGGTGCGGTGCTCACGGAGACCACCTTCGAATGGAAGGGGCTGGGCTTCATGCTCTCTGAGTTCCTCCAGGCCCGCGACTTCGTGGCCGTGCAGGGCATCGTGGCCCTCCTGGCCGTGATCGTCGCCCTCACCAACTTCATCGTGGACATCATCGCCGCGATCATCGACCCGAGAGTGCGGTACTGATCATGGGTGCGACCGACACCACGACCCTCCGGCCCACCAGACGATCGATCCTGGCCCGGCTTCCCCTCGTGCACCAGGTCCGGCAGAGCATGGGCCTGCAGCGCGGGATGCTCGTGGCCGGCCTCGTCATCACGGCCCTGTTCGTGCTCACCGCGATCCTGGCGCCGCTGCTCGCGCCGTACGGCTACAGCCAGCTCCGCGACACCGCCGGTGCCTTCGGCGCCCAGCAGGCGCCGGGCGGGGCCCATCTGCTGGGAACCACGGTCGGAGGCTACGACGTGCTGTCCCGAGTGCTCTGGGGCGCCCAGACGGCGCTGTTCGTCATCGTCGTCGCCGTGGTGCTCTCTCTGTTCGCCGGCGTGCTCCTCGGCCTGCTCTCCGGCTACTTCGGCGGCTGGCTCGACCGGGTGCTCGTCGTGATGTGCGACGCGGTCTACGCGTTCCCGTCGCTGCTGCTGGCGATCGTCATGTCCATCGTGATCTCGGGCGGTAAATCTGACCTCGTCGGCGGAGTGATGGCCGCGGCCATCTCGATCACCGTGGTGTTCATCCCGCAGTACTTCCGCGTGATCCGCGCCGAGACCGTGCGCATCAAGGCGGAGGCTTACGTGGAGTCCGCCCGGGTGCTGGGCGCCAGCAACGGCCGGATCATGTTCCGGCACGTCCTGCGCAACGCCACCCGCACGCTGCCGCTGATCTTCACACTGAACTCCTCCGAGGCCATCCTCACCCTCGCCGGTCTCGGCTTCCTCGGCTTCGGCATCGAACCGACCGCCGCGTCCGAGTGGGGTTACGACCTCAACAAGGCCCTGTCCGACGTCACCAGCGGCATCTGGTGGACCTCGTTGTTCCCGGGCCTCGCGATCGTGCTGGTGGTGATGGGCATCACCCTGGTGGGCGAGAGCCTCAACGACCTGGCCGACCCGCGGCTCCGCGGCCGCCGCGCCGTCGGAGCCACCTCCGGCCTCGTTGCCGAGACGTCCGTGGTCCCCGGCGGCACCCTGACCGCCGGACCGGTCGGCCTGGCCGGACTCGAGATCGCCGCCCACCCACCCCTGCACCCCGGCGACGACAGCGAGGCCAACCGATGAGTGACACCCGAAACCGCGAAACCGTGCTCAGCATCAACGACCTCGGCGTGTCCTTCTCCACCGACGCGGGAGCCGTGCGCGCCGTGGACGGCGTCACCCTCAGCGTCCGCCGCGGCGAGGTCCTCGCCATCGTCGGGGAAAGCGGTAGCGGCAAGACCGTCACCGCGAAGACCATCCTCGGGTTGCTGCCCGAGACCGCCGTCTCCGACGGCGCCGTGATCCTCAGCAGCCGGACCGGGCAGGACTCGAACAACGTCATCGCGCTGAGCCGGAAGCGGCTGCGCCAGGTGCGCGGCACCGACGTGTCCATGGTGTTCCAGGAACCGTCCACCGCCCTCAACCCGGTGTACACCGTCGGCTGGCAGATCATGGAGGGCATCCGTGCGCACGGCGGCGTCAGCCGCGCCGACGCCCGAGCGAAGGCGATCGAGATCCTCGGCCGGGTCGGCATCCCCGACCCCGAGACGCGGATCGACTATTACCCGCACCAGTTCTCCGGCGGTCAGAAGCAGCGCGTGGTGATCGCCATGGCCCTGGTGCTGGAGCCCGGGCTGATCGTCGCCGACGAACCGACCACCGCCCTGGACGTCACCGTGCAGGCCGAGATCCTCGACCTGCTGCGCCGCTGCCGGGACGAATTCGGCGCGGCCATCGTGCTGATCACCCACAACATGGGTGTCGTGGCCGATCTGGCCGACCGGGTCGCCGTGATGTACCAGGGCAAGGTCGTCGAAGAGGCGGATGCGGCCACCCTGTTCACAAATCCGCAGAACGAGTACACCCAGAAGCTGCTTGCCGCCGTGCCGTACGTCGGGCAGGGCGTCGTGCGCGCAGCGGCCCGGGCGGAGGCCCGCACCGGGCAGTGGTCGGCGCAGGCTCCCGTCGTGGTCGCCGACAACCTCCGCATCCAGTACCCCGGCCGCTTCGGCCGGCCTGGGTTCGTGGCCGTGGACGGTGTCAGCTTCGCCATCCGGCCCGGTGAGGTGCTCGGCCTGGTGGGGGAGAGCGGTTCGGGAAAGACCACCATCGGACGGGCCATCGCCGGGCTGACCCGGGTCACCGACGGCTCCCTGTCGGTACTCGGGCACGAGATGAACGGCTTCCGCGAACGCAAGTTCAAGCCGCTGCGCAGCCAGATCGGCTTCGTGTTCCAGGACCCGGCGTCGAGCTTCAACCCGCTGCTCACCATCGCCGAGTGCGTCGCGGAGCCGCTGGTGGTGCACGGCAGGGCCGACAGCGCCCGCGGCGCGCGTGCCAGGGTCGACGAGCTGCTCGAGGCCGTCCAGCTGCCGCGCGCGTTCGGCGACCGGTACCCACACGAGCTCAGCGGCGGTCAACGCCAACGGGCCAGCCTGGCCAGGGCCCTCGCCCTCGAACCGGCGTTGCTGATCGCCGACGAGCCCACCAGCGCACTGGACGTCTCGGTGCAGGCGAGGGTGCTCGAACTGTTCGCCGAACTGCAGCGTGAATTCGGCTTCGCGGCCCTGTTCATCAGCCACGACCTGGCCGTGGTCGACATTCTCGCCGACCGGATCGCGGTGCTCTACCACGGTCACCTCGTGGAAGAGGGCACCGGGGCGGAGGTGCTCGGATCGCCGCGTGATCCGTACACCCGGCGGCTGCTCGCATCGCTGCCGGTGCCCGATCCGGCGGCCCAGGCGCTCCGACGTGAGGAGCTCGCCAAGCTGCGTGCGGCAGAATAGGTGCCATGAGACGCGTCGAACCCGAGCCGTACCCGATCGTCGCGAGCGACCTGACCATTGAATACCCGGCGCACGGGGCCAGCTCGGCGTTCGTCGCGGTGCGGGGCTTCACCCTGACGCTGGGCCACGGCGAGGTCCTCGGCCTGCTCGGTGAGAGCGGCTCCGGCAAGAGCACCCTGGCCAGGGTGCTCTCCGGGGCCGATTCCGGCAGCGGCCACGGCGACGTTCGGGCACAGATCTCGGGCGGCCAGGCGAGCGTCCAGGGCCACCCGCTGCGCCGGATCAGCCGCCGGAAGCTCGCCAGGCTGACCTTCGGGGTGGGGATGCTCAGCCAGAACGCGGCGGTGACGCTGCCAGCCAGCCTCACCGTGGCCGACATCGTCGCCGAACCCGTCCTCGAGCGTGACCGTCGGTACAACCAGGCGGCGCTGGAAACGGCCGTGGCGACGATGGTCGACGCGGTTCGGCTGCCGCTCAGCCTGCTCGGCAAGTACCCGTACGAGCTCAGCAGCGGCCAGCGCCAGCGGGTGGCGCTGGCCAGGGCCCTGGTGTTCGGGCCGTCGCTGCTGATCGCGGACGAGCCGACGGCGGGTGTCGACGCGCTCGTGCGGGGGGACATCATCGACCTGATCGGCGAGCTGCAGCGCGAGCGTGCCTTCTCCGCCCTGCTGATCAGCAACGACCTGGCGGTGCTGCAGCGGGTCGCCGACCGCATCGGGGTGATGCACGAGGGCGTCCTGGTGGGCCTGGGCACCCTCGACGAGGTGTTCGAGAACCCCTGGCACCCCTACGTGGCCGAACTGGCGGCGGCGTTGGCCCTCGGCACCGGCGAGCCGGACGGCCAGAGCGCGCCCGTCGGCACCGTCGACCCGGCACCGGAACCCTGACCGGTGCCGACCGGTCAGCACCGCGCGGTCCTCGCCGACGAACCCGGGCGCGGCACGCACGCCAGGCAGCCGTCGCCGGGGCCCATCGCCATCCTGCCCACCGCATCCGCGTCGGCGTCGCCAGGATTCGCTGAGGCCGTCGAACGTGCCGGGGGAGTGGTGGCCCCGTTGTCCGCGGCCACCCGGGGGATCATCTGGCTGTCCTACGCCGATGCCGACCGGCTCGGCGACGTCCTCGACGAAAACCCGCAGGTCGGCTGGGTGCAGCTGCCCTGGGCGGGCGTCGACGCGTTCAGCGGCGTCCTCGCCCGGCACCGCCGCGACGACCTCCTCGTGACCAGTGCCAAGGGGGCGTACGCGCAGCCTGTGGCCGAGCACGCCCTGGCGCTGCTCCTCGCCTCGATGCGGCTGCTGCCTGAGCGCGCCAGGGCCCGTTCCTGGAATGCCGTACCGGCCGGCGAGTCGCTCTACGGCCGGACCGTGCTGATCGTCGGGGCCGGCGGCATCGCCCGCGAGCTGATCCGGCTGCTCGAGCCGTTCGGAGCCTCCATCGTGGTGGTGCGGCGAAGCGCCGACCCCGTGGCAGGGGCGGTGCGCACGGTCACCGCAGCTCGGCTGGCGGCTGAGCTGCCGCAGGCGGATGCGGTCGTACTGGCCGCCGCGCTCACCGGCGGCACCAGACACCTCCTGGGCGCAGCCGAACTCGCCCTGCTGAAGCCCACCGCGCACCTCGTGAACATCGCCAGGGGAGCGCTGGTCGACACGGAGGCGCTCACGCAGGCCCTGGCCGTCCGGGCACTGGCCTCGGCCGCGCTGGACGTGACCGATCCGGAGCCGCTGCCCGACGGGCATCCGCTGTGGAGCGAGCCCCGGTGCCTGATCACCCCGCACATGGCCGACACGCCCGAGATGACCGCACCCCTGCTCGCCGAGCGAATCCACCTCAATGTGCTCGCTTTGCTGGGAAACGGGCCCTTTGTCGGGGTCGTCGACCCCGCCGCCGGTTACTGAGGACCCCGTCGGATTTGGCAGACGGCAATCTTTTGGTAAAGTAGCAACGCTGTTCCAGCAAGGCACGAACGCTGAGCACGCATTCCTCGATAGCTCAATTGGCAGAGCAGCGCACTGTTAATGCGCAGGTTCTTGGTTCGAGTCCAAGTCGGGGAGCGAAAAGGCCACTAGGGGCTCCACCCCCGGTGGCCTTTTTTGTGCCCGGTATCCTGAACCCGATTTCCCGAAAGGCGCGAGCATGTTCCCTTGGCAGAGTCTCAGCCTGCTCCTGGCGGTCCTCAGCGTCGTCCTGCTGGCTCTGTGGCTCCTGGCCGCCCGCCGCGGCCGCCGCAGCCGGTTCGACCGCTCGGCGGCCCACCGGGTTCGCCTGGACCTTGAGCTCTCCCTCGCCGAGCAGCACGGCCGGCTGGCGATCATCCGCGAACTCCAGGACATCGCCGTGCTCTCCCTCGCGCGCCTGATAACCCGGGCCGAGGGAGCGCGCTACACGGCCCAGAGCGACCCCGCCACGGCCGTGCGAGCCGCCACAGCCCTGGTGGAGGACGGCAGGGTCACACTCGCCGACCTGCGCCGCGTGCTGACCATCGCCAGGGAAGGGGAGTCCCTGGGCGTCGCCGCGCCGGGGCTGCAGTCGGCGCCCAGCCTTTTCGGTGTCATGCGTGACGCCGGCCTCGCGGTGGAGGTCACCGAGTCCGGCGACCGGTTCCCGCTGAAGCCCGGTGCCGAGCTGGCGGTTTACCGGATCCTGCAGAGCTCGCTCGCCAACGCGCTCCAGCACGGCGGCACCGGGACCACCGCCCGGATTTCCATTTCCTGGACGCATGACGGCCTGCAACTGCTCATCGACGACGACGGCATCCGCGCGGCGGCTCGCCGAGAGACGTCGACGGCCGGCGACTTCGCCGCCAGGACCGCCTACACCATCGATGATGACCTCAGGGCGTTGAGCGAGAGCGTCTCAGGGGCGGGCATCACCCAGATGCGCGAACGCGCTGCGCTCTTCGGCGGGATCTTCAAGGCCGGCACGGTTCCCGGGGTGGGATTCTCGGTCTCTGCGGTGTTCCCGTCGTTGCGTTTCCACAACGGCGTGCACGGCGTCGACCTGTCCCGCTGAGGCGTCGTCTCGCGGGGGTCAGCCCTCGAGGTCGTCGACGCCCGGCAACCAGTTCAGGCCGGGCACGCCCCAGCCGCGCTTGCGGCTGATCTTCACGGCGATCTTGGCGTAATGATGCTCGAGCCGGTCCACGTACAGGGTTCCGTCGAGGTGGTCGAACTCGTGCTGGAAGATCCTGGCCAGCCAGCCCTCCGCCTGGATCTCGAACGGCTTCTGGTCCAGGTCGACGGCGCGCAGGATGGCGGAGGAGGCCCGCTGCAGCGGGAAGCGCTCACCGGGAAAGGACAGACAGCCTTCCACGTCTTCGTCCTCGTCGGCCTCGAGAGCGGGAACCGGCGTGATCCACAGCTGAGGGTTGATCGCGACGCCCCTGGTCTGGACGTCGTCGTCGTCCAGGTAGCTGAACGTGAACAGTCGGAGCCCCACTCCCACCTGGGGGCCCGCGAGGCCGACACCCGGGGCGGCATCCATCGTCTCGTACATGTCCCGCACCAGCACCCGCAGGTCGTCGTCGAAGTCGACGACAGCTCTGGCGGGGGAGTGCAGGACGGGATCTCCTGAAATAACTATCGGTCGCACGGCCATTCAGCAAGGGTATCGGCTAAATCTCGGTAGTCTCGTTGGGTGAGCCCCGACCTGACCGACCTGGCTGTGGAGATCGCGATCGATCCGCGCCAGGCAATTGGAATCCCGCTCGCGCTGATCGGGGCGGTGTTCCTCTCGCTTGGCGCACAATTCCAGCACCGCGGGGTGACCAAGGTCGAAGCGTCAACGGTCGAGGTCACCGGCGGCCTGAACACGGGCCAGCTCTTGTTGCTGCTCTCGCGGCCCTCCTGGGTGTTCGGCACCCTGATGCTGGGCCTGGCCATCGCCTTCCAGCTCACCAGCCTGGCCTTCGCGCCCCTCATCGTCGTGCAGCCGCTGGGAGCGGTGGCGCTCGTGATCACCGCCGTCCTGAATGCCAGGGTGAGCCGGGTGAAGATCAACCGGGCATCCGTCATCGCCATAGCGATGTGCGTGGGCGGAGTGGGCCTGTTCGTCACCGTCGCCGCGTTCACCGCCGTCGACAAGCCCGTCACGGACAAGAACCTGGTCACCATCCTCATCGTCCTCGGCGTCGTCCTGTCGGCCTTCGCCGCCGCCTTCGTGATGCTGCGGACCCGGTTCAAGGCGATCTTCTACATCATCGGGGCAGGCGTGCTGTACGGCTTCGTGGCCACCTTGGCCAAAGTGATCATCAACCGCGCCCAGAACGGCAACTTCGAGTGGCTCACCCTGGTCTGCGTTGCCGGCCTGCTGCTCGCGGCGGCCTCCGGCGCCTACTTCGTGCAGAATGCGTACTCGTCCGGCCCGCCGGACCTCGTGATCGCCGGACTGACCGTGATCGACCCGCTGATCGCCGTGGGAATCGGCATTATCGTCCTCGGCGAGGCGTCGCAGGCGCCGGCCTGGGCCGCGGTGCTGTTCGTCCTCGCCGGCGCCGTCGCCATCTGGGGTGTGTTCGTGCTCGCGAAGCACCATCCGCAATCGCAGAGCTGACCTAAGGTTTTCGCCGACCGGCCACGTCTGGGGGCTCCCGCGGCGGTGCCGGTTTAGAATAAGGTGCAACCAGACCTCGACGGCGAGTTCCGTCCACACCCAGACTTCGTGCCGGATGACCATCCCCGGCGCACTTACGTAGGGAAAACGCCACTTGTGCGCTTCATCTGATTTACCGGGCACGTCGTCCGATCGACTCGCCCCGGCAGCGGCGTCGCCGATCCGCGTCCTGATCGCCGCAGACACCTTTGCGCCGGACGTGAACGGTGCGGCCCGGTTCGCAGAGCGGCTCGCGGCCGGCCTGGTCGCCCGTGGGCACGTGGTGCAGATCATGGCGCCGGCGCCCACGCGGAAGCACGGCACCTGGACGGAGGTACACGAGGGTGAGTCTATGACAGTGCATAGGCTGCACAGCTGGCGCTGGCGCCCGCACGACTGGTTGCGTTTCGCTCTGCCCTGGATGGTCCGCCGGCACAGCCGGATCATCCTGGATTCCTTCAAACCCGATGTGGTGCACTTCCAGTCCCACATCGTGGTGGGCCGTGGCGTCGCCATCGAGGCCGAGAAGCGCGGTATCCGCATCGTCGGAACCAACCACTTCATGCCGGAAAACATGCTGCAGTTCTCGCTCGTGCCCAAGGGGTTCCAGGACCAACTGGTCCGTGCGCTCTGGAAAGACGCCGAGCACACCTTCAAGCGCGCGGAAGCCGTCACGACGCCGACCCGCAGGGCAGCGGAGTTCCTCGAGAAGTACACCGGCCTCAGCGGCGTGCAGGCCATCTCGTGCGGCATCGACGCGGACAACTACTCGCCGAACTTCGAACCGCGCACCGAGAACCGGATCCTCTTCGTCGGCCGGGTGACCGGGGAGAAACAGATCGACGTACTTGTACAGGCCGTCGCTCTGCTCGATGCCGGCCTCGACGCCCGGGTGGAGATCGTGGGCGGTGGCGACCAACGGCGCAACCTGGAGCAACTCGTCGACTCGCTCGGCATGAGCGCTCGCTTCACCTTCACCGGGTACGTCACCGACGAAGAACTCCGCAGCGCCTATTCCCGGGCCACCGTGTTCGCGATGCCGTCGATCGCGGAGTTGCAGAGCATCGCGACGATGGAGGCGATGGCGTCCGGGCTCCCGGTCGTCGCCGCGAACGCCATGGCCCTGCCTCATCTGGTGCACGACGGCCGGAACGGCTACCTGTTCGAGCCGGGCAGCGCCCGGGACCTGGCCGAGAAGCTCACCCGCGTGCTCACCCTCGCTCCGGCCGAACTCGAGGCGCTCAAGCGCGAGTCGTTGAAGCTGATCGAGGCACACGACATCAAGCGCACCCTGAACACCTTCGAGCGGCTCTACCGGGGTGAGCGGATCACCAACCAGAACGGCGGGGCTTCGGCGCCGGCCGTCGAGCCGTCCGTGCTGGACGCCACGCCCGCCCACGACTGAGTGTCGCCTCCGCGCCCAGTACGATAGTGGGGCACGGGGTGGTAGCTCAGCTGGTTAGAGCACGCGGCTCATAACCGCACGGTCACGGGTTCAAGTCCCGTCCACCCTACTGATTCGAATCTGCCTGCCTCCCCCCCCCGAAAGTAGCAGCCATGCTCATTCCGGTCGCGATCTTCCCCCTGGGTGCGACCTGTACCTCCTGGTGACCCGGACCGGGGCGGACCTCCTGCGGGTCAGAGCGCTCGACGACCGGGGGGCGTCGACCGGACTGGACCGGCTCCTGTCCGAGGCTGAGTTCCGGGACTTCGCCGCCGACAGCGAACAGCACCAGCCGCGGTGGGTGTTCGCCGACACGGCACGGCTGTATCCCCTGCTGCTGGCGGGCGGAGTGCGCCTCAAGCGGGCGCACGACCTGCGGCTGTGCCACGCGATCCTGCGCCTGGCCGAGGCGAGCGCGCACAGCGCACTGGCCAATGCGCCAGCCGGCCGCTGGGACCAGGCACCGCCGGTCGCCGTGGCGGCGCCCACCACCGGCACGACCCTGTTCGACCTCGAGCCCGACGAACCCGCCGCCGGGGAGGGCGCCGGACCCGAGGACGGCCTGACGGAGTTCAAGGCCCAGCTCGATGCTGTGCGGACGGCGGCGGAGCCGGGCCGGTTACGGCTGCTGCTCGCCGCGGAATCCGTCGGGGCGCTCATCGCCGCGGAGATGCAGTTCGCCGGACTGCCCTGGCAGAGCGCCATCCACGACCGGCTGCTCACCGCCGAGCTCGGGCCGCGGGTGCCGGCCGGGCTTCGCCCCGAGCGTCTCGAAGACCTGGCCGCCGGCATCCGCGCGGCACTCGGCGATCACACCATCAACCCGGACTCTCCGCCGGAGCTGCTCCGGGCCCTGAACCGGGCCGGAGTGACGACAGCGTCGACGCGCGCCTGGGAGCTGCAGAGAATCGATCACCCCGTCATCGAGCCCCTGCTACGGTACAAGAAGCTGGCCAGGCTGCTGAGCAACAACGGCTGGTACTGGATGGAGAGCTGGATCATCAACGATCGATTCCACCCGGAATACCTGCCGGGCGGTGTGGTGACCGGCCGATGGGCGACCAGGGGCGGAGGTGCCCTGCAGTTGCCGCGGCAGGTACGCGGAGCCGTGGTCGCCGACCCCGGTTGGACGTTCGTGGTGGCGGATGCCGCCCAGCTCGAGCCGCGGATCCTCGCGGCCCTGTCCCACGACACGGCCATGGCGACCGCCGGTCGTGGCACCGACCTCTACGCCGGCATCGTCGCCAGCGGCGTCGTGGAGACCAGGGCGCACGCAAAGGTCGCCATGCTCGGCGCCATGTACGGGGCGACCTCCGGTGAGAGCGGCCGGCTGCTGCCTCGGCTCGCGCGCGCCTACCCACGGGCACTGGCGCTCACCGAGGCCGCCGCACGGGCCGGGGAGCGCGGGGATGTCGTGAGCACCCGGCTTGGCCGGTCTTCACCGCGCCCCGGGGCCGCCTGGCAGGATGACCAGGGCCGGGCCACCGAGGCCGGCGCGACCGCCGGCGACGAACGCCGCGCCCGCAGCCAGGCCAGGGACTGGGGCCGGTTCACCCGCAACTTCATCGTGCAGGGCAGCGCCGCCGAGTGGGCGCTGTGCTGGATGGCGGAGATCCGGAAGGGGCTCTGGGACCTACCCGGCATCGCCGAAGCCGGCAACGCGTCAGGAGAGCCGGGAGGGCCGGGAGCGAACCCGTTCCTCGCGGCACCGCACCTGGTCTTCTTCCTGCACGACGAGGTCATCGTGCACACCCCGGCCGCGCTGGCGGACAGGGTGGCGACGATCGTGACGGCGGCGGCGGCGACCGCTGGCCGGCTGCTCTTCGGCGACTTCCCGGTGGACTTCCCGCTCACGTGCGTGATCGTGGACAGCTACGCGGACGCGAAATAGGCGGCGCGTTCCGGTTCGGGTCAGAGAGCCGGGGTGAGGGCGGGACGACGGCCGCGCTTGGGGCGCTCCAGGCTCAGCTCACGGTGGAAGACCTCGTCGCCGGACGCGGCCAGGCGGGCGCTCACGGTGTCCAGCCAGGTGAGCGCGGCGTGAGCCAGGGCGTCGTCGGCGGCGAGGCTCAATCCGGCCAGGCCCCCGGCGTCGTGGAGACGGGCCGGGGTCTGGGCATCGGACCGAAGCCGGGCCGCCCAGGCCTCACGGTAGTCGCCGACGATGGCGCCGACGTCGACGTCGGGCAATGACGAGGCGATCAGGACCCGCTCGAGCATCTCGTTCCAGTCCTCACCCGCGGAACTCGTCGTGCCATGCAGCCAGGCCACGGCCTCGGATCGACCGCCGACGGTGAGCCGGTACAACGGAAGCCCATCTGTCGTGCTGCCGGCGGATTCGACGGCACCCTGGGCGACCAGGCGCTCAAGGGTGCCGTAGATCTGGCCGACGTTGACACTCCGCCGCCCCGCGGTACGTGCGCCGAGCTCGCCGTGCAGTTGGAACCCGTAGGCGGGACCCATGGTCAGGATCGACAGCAGTGAGCTGCGCACGGACACGGGGCCTCCGGAGGGTCGGGACGAGTAATGCTATACCGAATATACATAACGCGATGGTGCTTCTCCAACCGGACCCGCCGCCAGGGTTGCCGCGGTGGCCCCGTGCCTCATTGTGAGTTCCCGGGTCCGTGGGGCATAATTCAGCTAATACCGCTCCGCCGGCTCGTGTTCCGCGGAAAACCTGGTGGTTGCAGTTCGAGAACGTTGGGGAAGACGCACCTCGATCAACAACCAGGGAACGGAGAACACGATGACGGCACCCCACACTCGTCTGGCACCGACAGCACGGGGCGTTTTGTATGTCCACTCGTCGCCGCATGCTCTCTGCCCACACGTGGAGTGGGCCGCCAGTCGTGCCCTCGGCGAGCCAGTCAGCTTCGACTGGAGCGAGCAGCCGGTCCTCGCCGGCGCCCAGCGGGCCGAGTACTTCTGGGAGGGCCCGGCCGGCACCGGGGCGGCCCTGACGTCCGCCCTGCTGGGGTGGGACCACCTGCGGTTCGAGGTGACGGAAGACCCGGGTCCCGGCCGGGACGGCGGGCGCTGGCTGCACACCCCGGCCTTGGGCATCCACTTCGCCCAGACCGACACGGCCGGTAACGTCGTGCTGCCGGAGGACCGGGTGCGCACGGCCATCCAGGCCGCCGGCGTGGACTCCACGGTTCTACACCGGGAGCTGGCCAGGGCGCTCGGTCAGGCCTGGGACGACGAACTGGAGGTTTTCCGGCACGCCGGTGACTTCACCAGCGTGGTCTGGCTGCACCGGGTGGGCTGACCGGCCCGATCGGACCGGCCCGCCCACGGGGTGTCGGTGGCTCAGACCGAGCGGAACGCGACGACGGCGTTGTGGCCGCCGAAGCCGAAGGAGTTGCTGATCGCCAGCAGGTCTCCGGAGCCCAGGGCGCGAGGCGAGGTCACGACATCCAGCGGAATCGCCGGGTCCTGCTCCGTCAGGTTGATCGTCGGCGGCAGGATGCGCTCCGCGAGGGCCTTGACCGTGAACAGGGCCTCGATCGCGCCGGCGCCACCGAGCAGGTGGCCGGTGGACGCCTTCGTGGCCGAAACCGGGATGCCGTCGAGCAGGTCGCCGAAGACCCGTCGCAGAGCGTTGTACTCCGCGATGTCGCCGACCGGAGTGCTGGTGGCGTGGGCGTTGATGTGCATCACATCGGACAGGTCGGCTCCGGCATTGCGGATCGACTCGATCATGGCACGCGCGGCGGCGGATCCCTCCGGGTCAGGTGCCGTGATGTGGTACGCGTCGCTGGTGATCGAACCGCCGAGCAGCTCCGCGTAGATGTGCGCGCCACGGGCCAGCGCGTGCTCTTCGGTCTCGACGACCAGGGCGGCTGCGCCCTCACCGAGGACGAAGCCGTCGCGGGTGATGTCGTAGGGGCGCGATGCCGTTGCGGGATCGTCGTTGCGCTTGGACAGCGCCTGCATGGCCGCAAAGGAGGCAATCGGGAGCGGGTGGATGGCCGCCTCGGAGCCGCCGGCGATGACGATGTCAGCGAGGCCGGCCTGCAGCCGGTTGTAGGCGTTCACGAGGGATTCGGTGCTGGAGGCGCAGGCGGAGACCACGGTGGTGATGCCGGCACGGGCGTGCAGGTCCATTCCGATCGCCGCCCCGGGGCCGTTCGGCATCAGCATCGGCACGGTCATGGGCAGCACCCGCCGCGGGCCGCGTTCGCGCAGGGTGTCCCACGCGTCCAGCAGGGTCCAGACGCCGCCGATGCCGGTGGCCCAGTCCACGGCGAGCCGTTCGGGTTCGACCTCGGGCTCGCCGGCGTCTGCCCAGGCTTCCCGCCCGGCGATGAGGGCGAACTGGCTCGACGGGTCGAGCCGCTTGGTTTCCTGTCTGGCGAGCACATCGCCCGGGCGGACCCGGGCCTGTGCGGCGAAGGTGATGGGGAGCTGGGTGCGCTCGACCCACTCATAGTCGAGGGTGGATGCGCCGGACTCGCCGGCGAGCAGGGCGTTCCAGGTGTCTGTGGCGGTTCCGCCGAGCGGGGAGGTGGCACCCAGGCCCGTGACAACGATTTTTTTGGTCATAACAACGACTCTCCGTGAGAACGTGCGCGAAGCGAGGTGGAAACCCCGGATGGAGCGTCCCTGGAGAACGGGCCGGGCAGCTTGTGCCGTCCGGCCCGTTCGGGCGTGGACCTAGTCCTGGGCCTTGACGATGAACTCGACGGCGTCGCCGACGGTCTTGAGGTTCTTGACCTCTTCGTCGGGGATCTTGACGTCGAACTTTTCCTCAGCGTTGACGACGATGGTCATCATCGAGATGGAATCGATGTCCAGATCGTCGGTGAACGACTTGTCCAGCTCAACCGTGTCGGTTGCGATGCCCGTCTCGTCGTTGATGAGCTCGGCCAGGCCGGCAAGAACTTCTTCGGTGGACAATGCCATGTTGTTTCTCCTTGGGGGGTGTCTCGTTTGACCGAGACTCAGTTTAGAGGGACAGGGGGAGGCTACGGCAGCACAACTACTTGCGCGCCGTAAACCAGGCCGGCTCCGAAGCCGATCTGGAGGGCGAGACCGCCGCTGAGCTCGGGGTGTTCCTCGAGCAGGCGGTGGGTGGCGAGGGGGATCGACGCGGCTGAGGTGTTCCCGGTCGTGGCGATGTCACGGGCGATGACGACGGATTCCGGCAACTTCAGCTGCTTGGCGAACTCGTCGACGATGCGCATATTCGCCTGGTGCGGGATGAACGCGGCCAGCTGGTCCGCGGTGATGCCCGCGGCGGCCAGGGTCTGCTTGGCGATCTTGGCCATGTCCCAGACCGCCCAGCGGAAGACGGTCTGGCCCTCCTGGCGGAGCGTGGGCCATTCCTTCTCGCCGCGGCGGTATTCCTGCAGGGTGGCGTTCATGCCGACGGCGTCCGGGCGCCCGTCCGAGCCCCACACCGAGGCGGAGATGCCCGGGAACTCGCTCGGGCCGATGACGACGGCGCCGGCGCCGTCGCCGAGAAGGAACGAGATGCTCCGGTCGGTGCCGTCGACCATGTCGGAGAGTTTCTCCGCACCGATGACCAGGGCATAGTGCGCGGCCCCGGACCGGATCAGGGCGTCGGCCTGGGCGACACCGTAGGCGTAGCCGGCGCAGGCGGCGTTCAGGTCGAAGGCGGCGGCAGGGACGGCGCCGATTCGTTCGGCCACGACGGCGGCCATCGACGGGGTCTGCCGGCCATTGCTGATGGTGGCGATGATGATGGCGTCGATCTGCGAGGCGTCGATGCCGCTCTTCGCGATGGCTTCGAGGGCCGCGGTGGTGGCCAGGTCGACGGCGTCCACGTCCTTGCTGGCGCGGGTGCGGGTGATAATGCCGGTGCGCTGCTGGATCCACTCATCGGACGAGTCGATCGGCCCGACCAGGTCGTTGTTGGGGACGACAAGGTCACCGCGGGCGGCCCCGACGGCGAGGATGCGCGTGTACTGGGCGCCCTGGGACTGCAGGAGGTGTGGCTGTGTCATTCTTCTCTTCCGGTGGCGATTATGGCTGATTCAGGCCTGTTGGTCGATCAGATCGTAAGCAGCGGGCAGGTCATCGGGGGTCTTGATGGCCACGGTCGGGATGCCGCGGAGGGCACGCTTGGCCAGGCCCACGAGGGCGCCGGCGGGGGCGACCTCGATGATTCCGGTGACGCCGGCATCCGTGAACGCCTGCATGCACAGGTCCCACCGTACCGGCGACGAGACCTGGCCGACGAGCAGGTCCACGAATGCGGACCCGTCCAAGATCAGGCCGCCGTCGGCGTTGGTCCAGAGCGGCAGGGTCGCCGCGGTGGGGGAGAGCCGGCCGGCCACCTCGGTGAGGTGCTGCACGGCGGGAAGCATGTGGCGGGTGTGGAACGCGCCGGCGACCTGCAGCGGGATGACCCGGGACTTCGCGGGCGGATCCGAGGCCAGGGCGGCGAGGGCGTCGAGGTCGCCCGCGACGACGATCTGGCCACCGCCGTTGAAGTTGGCCGGCTCCAGGCCCAGGGCGGCGAGCCGGGCGAGCAGCTCGGCCTCGTCGCCGCCGAGGACGGCGCTCATGCCCGTGGGGGAGGCGGCGGCGGCGGCCTTCATGGACCGGCCGCGTTCGCCGACGAAGGTGAGGGCGTCGGCGGTGCTGAGGACGCCGGCTCCGACCGCAGCGGTGATCTCGCCCACGGAGTGCCCGGCGATGCCGCCGACGGCGGCGCGCCGACCGTCGGCGAACAGCGCGCCGAGGGTCAGGACGCCGGCGGCGACGATGAGGGGTTGCGCGATCGCGGTGTCACGGATCGTGTCGGCGTCGCCGACGGTGCCGGCCGAGACAAGATCAGTCCCGGCCTGTTCCGACATGGCGCGCAGCGCGTCGGCAAAGGCGGGGTTCGCCAGCCAGGCTTCGAGGAAACCAGGTGTTTGTGAACCCTGACCGGGACAGACGACAACAAGCATTTCCTAAGTCTCCCAACTTGGGCGAGGCAGCGTGTGTGGACAATCTACCGACTATCGATGATCCGTTTGTGCGATAACGCAATGCTGGTCGGTTGTGCCGGTTGGTCAGCGCCGCCGGCTGGACCCGTCGTGGTCGCTGATCGAACCGATGATCAGTGCGGCCTGCAGGATCAGGGCCTCCCGGGCGCCGGTGGCGTCGTAGCCGATGACCTCCGAGACTCGTTTGAGCCGGTAGCGCACGGTATTGGGGTGTACGAACAGCTCCCGGGCGGTGGCCTCGAGGGACCGGCCGTTGTCGAGGTAGCACCACAGGGTGGTCAACAGCTCGGTGGAGTGCGCCTGCAATGGGCGGTAGATGCGGTGGATGAGGGTGGCGCGGGCGAGCGGATCGCCGGCCAGGGCGCGTTCGGGGAGCAGGTCGTCGGCGGCGACGGGCCGCGGAGCGTTCCGCCAGGACCGTGCGACGGCGAAACCGGCCAGTGCCGCCTTGGCGCTCTTGGACGCGTCCACCAGGTTGGCCACCTCGTGGCCGAGGACCAGGTGGCCAGGACCGAAGCTGGGCTCCAACTGCAGGGCGATGTCCATGAAGCTGAGCGTGGTCGTTCCCGCGGCCTCGTCGGACTCCGGCGTGATCGGGTGCGCACGGCCGATGACGAGGACCAGCCGGTTGCCCTGGACGCCGATGAGGACGTCCGCGGTCATGTGCCGGGCGGACCGGCGCAGCTGGTCGACGTCGAGCATTTTCGGGGTGGTGCCGACCAGCACACAGACCTCGCCGTGGCCGTGCCAGCCCAGCGCCGCGATCCGGCTGGGCAGTTCGTCGTCGTACTCGCCGCTGAGGATGGAGTCGACCACGAGTGCTTCGAGCCTGGCATCCCAGAGGCCGCGGGCTTCGGCGGCCCGGGCGTACACATCCGCCGCTCCGAACGCGATCTCGCGGGAGTACAGCAGGATGGCCTCGCGGAGCGCCTCCGAGCCGTCCTTGACGCGTTCCTCGACCACCTCGACGGTGACGCGGATCAACTGCAGCGTCTGCTGCAGGCTGACCGAACGGAGGAGTTCGCGCGGAGCGGCGCCGAAGACGTCCGCGGCGATCCACGGCGTCGAGCGCGGGTCGTCGTACCAGGAGATGAACGACGTGATGCCGGCCTGGGCGACCAGGCCGACGGCGGACCGCCGCCCTGGCGGCATATCGCCATACCAGGGCAGCGTGTCCTCGAGCCGTTTCAGCGTCGCCGTGGACAGCTCACCGGAAATCGTGCGCAACCAGGTGAGAGTCGCATCCTTTGTCTTCGGCGCCGCAGCCACGGGGGCGGTTAGCTCTCGCCACCGGCCGAGCCGGTGTTACCGGCCGAGACGTCGTGCAGGCGGTACTTGTCGATCGCCTGCTGGATGACGCTTCGGTCCAGTTCGCCACTGTTCGCCAGCTGCTGCAGGGTGCGCACCACGATGGACGGACTGTCGATCTTGAAGAACCGACGGGCCGCCGGACGGGTGTCCGAGAAGCCGAAGTCGTCGGCGCCGAGCGTCGCGAAGTCGCCGGGCACGAACTGCCGGATCTGGTCGGGCACCGCGTGCATGAAGTCGGACACCGCCACGAACGGGCCCGCCGTGTCGGCGAGCTTGTCCGTCACGTATGCGGTGCGCGGCTCCTCGTTCGGGAAGAGGAAGTTGTGCTCCTCGGCGGCGAGGCCGTCCCTGCGCAGCTCCGACCACGACGTGACCGACCAGACGTCCGCGGACACGCCCCAGTCGGCGGCGAGCAGGGCCTGGGCTTCGAGCGCCCACGGCACCGACACGCCGGAGGCCAGCAGCTGGGCCTTCGGCCCGGCCTGGGTGGACTCCGACACCCGGTGGATACCGCGGATGATGCCGTCGACGTCCACATCGCTCGGTTCGACCGGCTGCACCTGCGGCTCGTTGTACACCGTGATGTAGTACATGACGTTCGGATCGGTGTGGCTGCCGCCGTACATCCGCTCGAGGCCGGAACGCACGATGTGCCCGATCTCGTAACCGAACGCGGGGTCGTAAGACACCACGGCCGGGTTGGTCGACGCGAGCAACGGCGAGTGACCGTCGGCGTGCTGCAGGCCTTCACCGGTGAGGGTGGTGCGGCCGGCGGTGGCGCCGATCATGAAGCCACGGGTCATCTGGTCACCGGCGGCCCACATGGCGTCGCCGGTGCGCTGGAAGCCGAACATCGAGTAGAACACGTACACCGGGATCAGCGGTTCGCCCTGGGTGGAGTAGGACGTTCCGACGTTCGTGAACGCGGCAAGGGCGCCGGCCTCGTTGATGCCGACATGGATGATCTGGCCCTGCGGGCTCTCCTTGTAGGCGAGGAGCTGGGCGTGGTCCACCGACGTGTAGTGCTGGCCGTTGGGGTTGTAGATCTTCGCGTTCGGGAAGAACGCGTCGATGCCGAAGGTGCGGGCCTCGTCGGGGATGATCGGCACGATGCGGTGGCCGAAGTCCTTCGAGCGCAGCAGCTCCTTGAGCAGCCGCACGAACGCCATGGTGGTGGCGATCTCCTGCGTGCCGGAGCCCTTCTTGGTGACGGCGTAGGTGGAGTCGTCCGGCAGGTTGATCTGCGTGTACGTGGTGCGACGCTCCGGCAGGTAACCGCCGAGCGCGCGGCGGCGCTCGTGCAGGTACTGGATCGCCTCGTCGCCGTCGCCGGGGGTGTAGTACGGCGGCTGGTACGGGTTCGCCTCGAGCTGCGCGTCCGTGATGGGCACGTGCATGCTGTCGCGGAACGTCTTGAGGTTGTCCAGCGTCATCTTCTTCATCTGGTGCGTCGCGTTGCGGCCCTCGAAGCTCGGGCCGAGGCCGTAACCCTTGACGGTCTTCGCGAGGATGACGGTCGGCTGGCCCTTGTGCTCCGAGGCGGCCTTGAACGCGGCGTAGACCTTGCGGTAGTCGTGGCCACCGCGCTTGAGGTTCCAGACCTGGTCGTCGGTGTAGCCCTCGACAAGCTTGAGCGCGCGCGGGTCCCGGCCGAAAAAGTTCTCACGCACATAGGCGCCGCTCTCGGCCTTGTAGGTCTGGTAGTCGCCGTCGGTGGTGACGTTCATCAGGTTAAGCAGCGCGCCATCGGTGTCGCGGGAGAGCAGGTCGTCCCACTCGCGGCCCCAGACCACCTTGATGACGTTCCACCCGGCGCCGCGGAAGAAGCTTTCGAGCTCCTGGATGATCTTGCCGTTGCCGCGCACCGGGCCGTCGAGGCGCTGGAGGTTGCAGTTGACGATGAAGTTGAGGTTGTCGAGGCCCTCATTGGCGGCGACCTGCAGCTGACCACGGCTCTCCACCTCGTCCATCTCGCCGTCGCCGAGGAACGCCCAGACCTGCTGGTCGCTGGCGTCCTTGATACCGCGGTTGGTGAGGTACCGATTCAGCTGCGCCTGGTAGATCGCGTTGATCGGGCCCAGGCCCATCGAGACCGTCGGAAACTGCCAGAACTCCGGCATCAGCCGCGGGTGCGGGTACGACGAGATGCCGTCGGGTGCGTGGGACTTCTCCTGCCGGAAACCGTCGAGCTGATTGGCGCTCAGGCGGCCCTCGAGGAAGGCTCGGGCATAGGTTCCGGGGGAGGCGTGGCCCTGGATGAAGATCTGGTCGCCGCCGCCCGGGTGGTCCTGGCCGCGGAAGAAGTGGTTGAAGCCGATCTCGTAGAGGGCGGCGGATGACGCGTACGTCGAAATATGGCCACCGACAGCGATACCGGGGCGCTGGGCGCGGTGCACGAGCACGGCGGCGTTCCAACGGATCCAGGCGCGGTAGCGCCGTTCGATGTCCTCATCGCCGGGGAACTCAGGCTCGTTGGCCGAGGCGATGGTGTTGATGTAGTCCGTGGTCGGAACCATCGGAACGTTCAGGTGCAATTCCTTGGACCGCTTGAGCAGGCTCAACATGATCTCGCGCGCGCGGCCGGGGCCGTTGGCCGCGACGAGCGCATCGAGCGATTGCGACCATTCGGCTGTCTCGGCCGGATCGGCGTCCGAGTTGTCCATTGAGTACGGGTCCTGGTCGTTGACAGTCACACTCGACCTCTTTCTGTAGGGCAGATCGTGTGGGGATAAAGATCATGCCTGGTTAGGCGTGCCGGACAGAGCAAGGTCGGATCACGACCGAAAGGCACCCCGTCAGCCTAGTGATTCTTACTGGGAAGCGCGTACGGGTCCGCGCGTACGGATCGGTCCCGGGTTGGTGATGCCGCATGCGCGGGACTAGGCTGCACTCTCGGATTCAGCCATCGTTCCCCGGTGGCCGGAAAGGACACCCACCCATGGCTCTGGAGAACGACACCCAGGCACCCGACTTCGAGCTCATCAGCCAGTTCGGCGAGCGCATCCAGCTCAGCCGGTACCGTGGCCGGAAATCCGTCGCTCTGGTGTTCTTCCCCCTGGCCTTCTCCGGCATCTGCAGCGATGAGCTCTGCGAGCTCCGCGACAACCTGGCGCTGTTCGCCGACAACAGCGTCGAACTGATCGGCATCTCGGTGGACTCCCGGCACACGCTGCGCGCCTGGGGCGATCGGGAAGGGTACGGCTTCACGCTGCTGGCCGACTTCTGGCCGCACGGCGCGGTGGCCAAGGAATACGGAGTCTTCCTCGAGGATAAGGGTTTCGCCAACCGGGCGACATTCCTGATCGACGTGAATGGCATCATCCGGGCGAGCTTCATCACCGCGCCCGGTGAGGCACGTTCGCTGACCGCCTACCGGGCCGCGCTGGACGAACTGCACCCGACGCCGTCGCCGGTGTGACACGAGCCGGCTCGTTTGTCGGTAAGCTTTTAGCCATCCTGTTCCGGTTATCCGGTCGGGGCCTTTAGCTCAGTTGGTAGAGCGCCACGTTTACACCGTGGATGTCATCGGTTCGAGCCCGGTAGGGCCCACCAGAACACAAATGCGCGGTGTCGGGTAGGTGCGAGGTTCCTCATGGCCGGATGGGCGCGGGCACGCAATGAGAACGGCCATGTCTGACCGGCAGGCCTTCGGGGGCGCGGTCGCAGCCCTCTCGAGCGCGTTCGAGCGTCGCGCCAGCCTGTGCGGTCCTTTCCTGAGGGCGTTGCCGGTCACCGGTGCGGCCATCTCCACGCTGGGGCCCCCGTTCGGCAGCGAGACGGTGTGCGCGAGCGATCCCGCCGCGGCCCGCATCGACGAACTCCAGTTCGACCTCGGGGAGGGGCCGTGTTGGGACGCCCTGGCCACCAGGCGGCCCGTGCTGACCGCTGACCTGCAGCGGGAGGGCACGCGCTGGCCGCTGTTCAGGGAGGCCCTCGGCCCCGCCCGGCCGGGCGCACTGTTCGCGTTCCCGCTGGCTCTGGGCTCGCTGAACATCGGGGCCGTCGACCTGTACAGCAGGCGGCCTGGGGCGCTGACCAAGGCTCAGGTCGTCGACGCGAGCGCACTGTCGGGAATCTGCGCCCGCCAGGTCCTCCGCCGATCCCTCGCCGACCTGCCGGTCCCTGAGCCCGAGGACGGTGAGTCCGGGCACGGTTTTTCCCGGAGGGAGGTGCACCAGGCCACCGGCATGGTCCTCGCCCAACTGAGCGTGAATGCAGCCGATGCCCTGCTGGTCATCAACGGCTACGCGTTCGCCAGGGGTCGCACGGTCCGGGAGGTCGCCGCCGACATCGTCGCCCGCAGGATCGATCTCCGCAGCGAATGGACCGGCCCGGCCGAGCCCCTGCCCGAGTCATTATGATGGTGTGATGGCGACCAAGACCCGTGAAGGCCAACTCGTTGAGGCCTTCGTGACGCTCGCCGACACGCTCGTCGTCGGCTACGATCTCGTGGACCTGCTGCACACCCTGGTGGGGCAGTGCGTTCCGTTGTTCGACGCCTCGGCCGCCGGCATCATCCTCACCGACGACACCGAGCTCGAAGTGGTCGCCTCGACCAACGAGCGCAGCCGGCTCGTCGAGATCCTTCAGTTGCGAAGCGGCAGTGGTCCGTGCGTGGAGAGCGTGGTCACCGGTCGCGCCGTCGCGGTGCCCGACATCGACGCCTCCGGGACCACGTGGCCCAGGTTTCGGGCCGGCGCCCTCGAGCAGGGCTTCCACTCGATGTTCTCCGTTCCCATGCGGCTGCGCTCGACCACGATCGGGTCGCTAAACCTCTTTTGGGATCGCACCGGGGGACTGCCGGCCGCTGACGCGCCGACCGTCCAAGCGCTGGCCGACGTCGCGACCATCGGCATCCTGCAGGAGCGCGCGTTGCGGCAGAGTGACAGCGCGCGGCAACAGTTGCAGTTCGCCCTGAGCAGCAGGGTGGTCATCGAGCAGGCGAAGGGCGTCGTGTCCTTCACCCACACGGCGAGCATGGATGAGGCGTTCACCATGATCCGCCAGTACGCCCGCTCCAATGGCCTGCCGCTGGCGGAGGTCGCCGCCTCGATCGTCAATGGGGACCTCGCCGTTTAGCTGCGGCGGACGTAGGATGGCGGTACAGCCCCAGACCCCGGTTGCGCCACGTCCAATCTCGGAAGTCTGCAGGGGTGCACCATGAAACGTATTTACCATTCTGGCGGTTCCATCGTCACCGGCAGCGACCTCGCCGACGCGGTGATGCTCTACGCGGAGGCGCTGGGTAACCGGCACGAAACCGACGTCGTCGACATCCCGGTGGTCGCTGAGGACGGTAATACTGGTCGCGCCCAGATCCTCATCGGCGGTTCGACCCAGTTGATGAGCGTGACCAGCGCCGACGACAGCCTGGAACTGACCGAAGCGCGCACCGCCGACGCGATCAGGGACAAGATCCGCGACGGCCCGTTCACCGCCTCACTGGCCTGGGCCGGCGCACCGCTGGGTTCGCCGCAATTCGACGAGTTCGACTACTGACGTTTCGGATACCGACGCCCGTGCGCGCAGCCGCGGATGTGCCCCTCAGACGTTGGCGGTCGCCGCGAGCGCCGCGGCGTCCGAGATGGACCCGGTTCCCCGCGCGATCAGGACCGGCACGTTGATGTTCATCAGCACGTCATGGGTCACCGAACCGATCAGTGCGTGATCCCCGTGCCTGGCGGACACTCCCAGGACCAGCAGCGCGGCGTCGAAGCTGGCATCCAGGAGCGCCTCCGCCGGGTCCCGGTGCGCCACTCGGCGCCGCACGGTGATCCGGTCGGCCGTCGCCGTGGCGACCGCAGCCGCGCTCATCAGCAACCGGGCGGTGTGCGGGTTGCGCTCGTCAACGGCGTCCGAACGCCCGGGGGGCGCGTACACGAGAAGGAGATCCTGGTCGAGGCGGTCCGCCTCCTGGGCTCCGATCCTCACCGCAGCGATGCAGCCGTCGCTGCCGTCGACGCCGACGACCACGTCGTGGCGGGACTCGAGGGTGGTGTCCGGCACGATGGCGACGGAGCACCGGGCGGCTGAGGCTATCTGCACGCTGCGGGAACCGAGCACCCGGCCGCGGAGGAACCCGGTCTTGTGGGTGCCGACGATCAAGAGGTCTTCCGGCTGGGGCAGCCGGGCCAGCTCCCAGGCCGTTCCGCCATGCACGATCCGGGTGCTGAGGGGAACCCCGGTGTGCAGCGCCTGGACCCGCTCGGATTCTTCGACGAGAAGTTCCCGTGCCTGGCGTTCGGCGTCGGCGGCGGCATCGCGGCCGACCAACCCCCATTCATCGTCGACGGTGTTGACGAGCACGACGGCCGCGGTGCGTTCGGCGGCCCGCCGCACTCCCCAGCGGAGCGCGGCCCGGCTCGGCCCGGACCCGTCGACGCCGATGTAGTACGTGGCGGTCATCGCGACGCTCCCGAACGCCCGGCCGGACGTGGGAGGCGGGGGACGATGATGATCGGGCACGGCATGTTGAGCAGCACATCGTGACTCACCGAGCCCAGAATGAGCCCGGCCACCGCGCCGCGGCCGTGGGTGCCCACCACGAGGACGGCGGCGGATGCCGCCTCGGCGACGAGGGCCGGGGCGGCAGCGCCCTGGATCAGTTGACCGGTGGCCGTAATGGCGGGGTGCGAGGACCGCACCTTCGCCGTGGCGTGCTCCAGGATTTCACTGTGCGCCTCGATGAGGGCGTCGAACGGCACCGTCGCGCCGAAGTCCACGCCGAGGGTGGCGGGGATCGACCAGGCGTGGACCAGGGTCAGCGGCAGCCCGAGAGCCGCCGCTTCCGCCGCGGCAACGGCCAGGGGAGCGTCCACGGTGAGGTCGTCCTCGACTCCGACGACGACCATGTCTCCGCCGGCGGTCCAGCCGGCGGGGATCACGGCCACGGGGCAGCCGGCATGGGCGGCCACCCGGAGCGGCAGGGTGCCGTACACGGCGCCGACGAGAGGGCCGGTCTTGTTCGTGCCGATCACCAGGAGCTCGGCGTCGGCCGAGGCCCGCACCAGTTCGTCGACGGGGGCGCCGCGTCGAACGACACTGGTGGTCTTGACCCCGGGAAAGGAGCGTTCGGCGTACGCGGCGGCGTCGGCCAGCGCCCGCTCGTACGCGGGCTGGAAGTCGTCGACGGGGCCGCCGGGCGGCGACCAGCCCAGTTCGACGACAGTGGTCAATTCCAGCGGAAGCGGCGCGGAGCGTGCCCTGGCCAACGCCCAGTCCAGGGCCGCGCGACTCGCGGGACCCCCGTCAACGGCTACGATCACTCGCTCAACCATGAGTTGATCTCCAGTTCTTCCCGGGCTGCGCCGGGAGATGTCACCTATCCAGAATGCGCTGGCCTCCGGGCCACCGAAAGGGCCGAAGGTCCCAGTCAGGTACACTTTGGGCAGCGCCGACCGAAAGGGGACGTATTCTGTGACCGTTCCTGAGACCAGGCTTTCCTTTCCCGACGGCCCGAGGTCGGCCCTGGACCAGGCACTGAGCGAACTCGTCGTGAACGCCCAGAAGGTCCTCGCGACCCAGGGCCGCCTCCGCAGCCTGCTGCAGGCCAGCCAGGCGGTGGTCGAAGAACTCGACCTCGCCGCCGTCCTCCGCCGGATCGTCGACGTCGCCGTCGACCTGGTCGGCGCCCGCTACGGAGCCCTCGGGGTCATCGCCCCCAGCGGCAAGCTCGAGCAGTTCATCC
>NZ_JAODBG010000102.1 GCF_025463825.1 Cryobacterium sp. | reverse complement strand
TACTACTGTGCTGGACCGACTGAGCAGCCTGATCTCTTCTGCGTCATCCGAAATCCTCGACACGTTCTTTGGGGAGCTTGCAACACACTCGACCCGCGTGCGAAACCGATTCAGAGACCTCCTTGCGCCCCTGGTGGAGTCAGGGAGTGGGATGGCGTTGAACACGGCGCTGGTCGCGGGCACCGGAGTGGTGACGACCGAGATCAGCCCACAGGCTGCCTACTTCGCCCACAACGCCATCGTCAACGTGGTTCCGACGATCAAGCACATCGAGTTGTCGCGTGCAACCGTCATCGGTCTGAATGTCCGAACCAACCGATTCGAGCTTTTCGACAATGCGGCGGCGCAGACCTATCAGGGCTACATGTCCTCAGACGCAAGTGCACAAGCTGACGGCACGACAGTGGGGGAACACAGCTTCGTGAGCGCGAAAATACGCGTCGAGTGGGATTTCGAGGAGGATGCGGAAAGCGGCGTCAAGTACATCCTGGAAAGCATTGGGGCCGCTACCTAAGGACCACGGCCCTTTCGGCAGTCAGGATTTAGTCAGGGTGACAACAGGAAGCTGTGGGAACTTGCGTCAACAAGCGGGAACTCTCGTTTGTAAAAACTAGTATCTGATCAGGTTTTTGTTACAGCGTGAGATTCACCGTGATCTCAGGTGATTAGTCCAACTAGATCAGCGGGTTCCCGGTTCAAGTCCGGGGGGGTGCACAGAAGAAGGAATAAGACCCCGACCAGCTGGTCGGGGTCTTTTCGTTGGTCCGGGCACGTCCGGTCAGGTCCGGGCGATGGACGACTCCCGCGGCACGACATGCGTTGCGAGCTGCAGCCGGGGGGAGATCGGCCGCTTGCCCTCGGCCATGCCGATCACGGTCTCGATCGCCAGCTTGCCGATCTCGTGCATGGGCGTGTGCACGGTGGTGAGGTGGGTCAGCGACGGAGCCAACGAGTAGGTGTCGTCGTAACCGACGACGCTGACGTCCTCCGGAACGCGCCGGCCGGCCTGGTGCACGGCCCGGACGACGGTCATGGCGTCCCCGTCGTTGGTGACGAAGAAGGCCGTCGGCGGGTCGGTCAGGTCGAGCATCGCCGGCACGGCCGCCGCGGCGGTGCCCATGCCTGTTTCGGAGACCAGCCCGGGATCGAACTCGACGCCGGCCGCGGCCAACGCTTCCCGGTAACCCGCCAGCCTTTCGCGCAGCCCCGGATTCGCGGCATCGCCGCCGAGGAACCCGATCCGCCGGTGCCCGAGCCCCAGGAGGTGCCGGGTGGCGTCCATCCCACCGCCCCAATGGTTCGAGCCGATGCTCACCACGGATGCGTCGACCAGGTTGGGCGCGTCGACGGCGACGAGCGGCACGCCGTATTGGGCGCATGCTCCAACAAGCGCCGAGTCGATCACCGTCGTCACCACGACGAGGCCCGAATGGCCCTTGGCTGCGAGCCGGCGCACCCAGGCGCGGTCCAGGACGATGTCGGTGCCGCGGTGGGAGTCGGTGACGTTGGTGACCAGGTCCACGTCGAGCGCCTGGGCGCCGTCGATGAGACCGCCGAGGACACCGAGCGAATACAGGGCGACCAGGTTGTCGAACACCACGGTCACGGTGCGATTGTCGGCGGGGGCCCGCTCGCGCGTGATGGCGACGTAGCCCAACTCCCGCATCACCGCCTCCACGCGTCGGCGGGTTTCCTCCGACGTGCCGCCGCGGTGGTTGAGCACCTTGGACACCGTCGCCTTTGAGACGCCGGCAGCGCCGGCGATGTCGCTGAGAGTGATCCGTCGGGGAATTCGCATGGGGCCTCCTTGGCGCCTCCACTCTGGCAGGCGGAAACAGTTTCGCCAAGCTCAACTTGCGACCGAGCGGATGATGCGGCTAGCGTCGTTCTGATCACTGAAACTCACGAAACAGTTTAGCTACACCGAAGGACGATGATGTCACAGCGTTCCCGATCAACCGTCTTCAATGTTGATCCCCACAACGACACGCTGACCACCACGAACGTGGTGGTGGGACGCACGTCGCTCTCGAGGTTCAACTGGCGCATTGCCCTCGCACTCTTTCTCGCGGGCATCCTCTGGATCGGCCCGTACATCGGGAGCATCGCCGTGCTGCTGCCCGCCGCCGTCGAGCAGGTCGCGCCCGACCAGAAGGTGCGGCTCGTCGGCGTGCTCGGAATCCTCGGGGCAGCGCTGTCGCTGATCGCGAACATCGTCTGCGGAGCGCTGAGCGACCTCACCCGTTCCCGGTTCGGAGCACGAACCCCCTGGGTCCTCGTCGGCGCGATCGCCACGGCCATCGGCCTGTACGGCCTGAGCACCGCCCAGACGCCGGCCACGCTCATCCTGTGGTGGGGCTTCTACATGCTCTTCCTCAGCTCGATCATCGCCCCGATGGTGGCCGTGATCTCCGACAGCGTGCCCGTGAAGTACCGCGGCACGGTGTCCGCGATCTACGGGGTGTCCCTCGGCGGCAAATTCTTCCTGCAGGCCGGGATGTTCTCCATCACGAACTACCAGCTCTACATCCTCACCGACTACATCGGGCTGGACACGGGCGGTGCCGCCGGCCTGATCGCGGTCAGCGCCACCATCACCCTGGGAGCATCCATCCTGTTCGGCTTCATCGCCGGGCCGCTCTCGGACAAGGCGACCGCGGCCAAGGACCTCGGCCTGCTCAACATGGCCATTCGGGCGGCCAGATCCTCGGCCCGGTCGTCACCAGCATCCTGGTTGCGTCCACCGGCGGCTATCAGGCGACGTTTATCGCAGCGTTCATCATGCTCGCCGTGGCCGCGGCGCCGATCATTCCCATCAAGAAGGTGCGCTGATCTCTCCCGCCCGCACTGCTTCACTTCCTCAGCTCGTCCCGATCGGAGTTCTCCATGACAACCACTTCCTTCACCGATGGTTGGTCCTACCGCACCCCCCTCGGGCCGTTCGCGGCCGCGGGCGACGACGCTGTGGCCGCCACTGCGGTGCGGCTCCCGCACGACGCCCTCCGTGACGCCGAGCGGTCGGCCGGGGCGCCCAGCAAGGGCGGTGCGGCGTATGCACCCGCCGGCGCCTACACCTACCTGAAGGATTTCGACGTGCCCGCTGAGTGGGCCGGCAAGGTCGTCCGCCTGGAGATCCAGGGCGCCTTCCGCCGCGCCATGGTGTTCCTCAACGACGAGTTCGCGGGCAACCGCGCCGACGGCTTCGCCCGGTTCTTCGTCGACCTCACCCCATACCTCCGCTTCGGCGCGTCCAACACCGTGCGCATCGAGGTGCGCTCGGGGGAGGACTCCCGCTGGTACGCCGGCGCCGGGCTGCACCGTCCGGTGCTGCTCCACGTCGACGAAGCCGTGCACATCGTGCCGGACGGCGTGCGGGTCACGACGCTGCGGGTCGAGGACGACCAGGCGGTCCTCGAAGTCGCGACCACCGTGACGAACCTCGGCATGACCACCGCCCAGGTGGATGTGCGCACGGGCGTCACCGGCCCGGACGGATCGGCCGTCGAGGGGGACGAGACCCCCCTCACCCTCGCCCCCGGTCGCACCTCGGTCGTGCGCCAGCGCCTCTACATCCAGCAGCCCGAGCTGTGGAGCGTCGACACCCCGGCGCTGTACTCCGCGCACACCCGCCTCGGCGACGGCACTCCCGGTGTCGTCACAGCGGTCGGCATCCGCACCGTCACCGTCGACCCGAAGAAGGGCCTGCGCATCAACGGGGACGAGGTGCTGCTGCGTGGCGCGTGCGTGCACAGCGACAACGGCCCGCTCGGCTCGGCTTCTCTCGCCCGCGCGGAGGAGCGCCGCATCCAGCTGCTCAAGGACGCCGGCTTCAACGCCATCCGCGCCGCCCACAACCCGGCCTCCCCGTCCATGCTCGACGCCTGCGACCGCCTCGGCATGCTCGTGATCGACGAGGCATTCGACATGTGGACGCGGGGCAAGACGAACTACGACTACGCCGCCGAGTTCCCGCAGTGGTGGGCCGCCGACCTCGAGTCCATGGTGGCCAAGGACGTGAACCACCCCAGCGTCATCATGTACTCCATCGGCAACGAGATCATCGAGGTGGGCACCCCGCACGGCGCGGCCTGGGCCAGGGACCTCGCCGAGCACGTGCGCGCGCTCGACCCGACCCGCCTGGTCACCAACGGCGTGAACGCATTCCTGGCGGTGATCGACGAGCTGGCCAGCATCCTGGAAAAGGATCAGGGCCTCAACGAGCTCATGGGCGACATGGGCGGTGGCATGAACGCCCTCAGCACCTCGGATGCGGTCACCCGCCGCACCGCGGAATCCAGCTCGGTGCTCGACGTGCTCGGCCTCAACTACGCCGAGGGCCGGTACAGCACCGATGCGGAGCTGTTCCCGCACCGGGTCCTGTTCGGCTCCGAAACCTTCCCCACCCAAATCGGCAGCCTCTGGCCGCTGGTGGTGGACAACCCCAACGTCATCGGCGACTTCACCTGGACCGGCTGGGACTACCTCGGCGAAGTCGGCATCGGCGCGACCGCCTACGCGGAGGACCCCGACGCCGTGGCGGCACTCGAACGCGAGTACCCGTACCTCACCGCCTGGAGCGGCGACCTGGACATCACCGGGCACCGCCGGCCGGTCTCCTTCTATCGTGAGATCGTCTACGGCCTCCGCAGCGAGCCGTACCTCGCGGTGCTCCGCCCCGAGCGGCACGGACAGACCGTCACCATGCAGTCCCCGTGGGCGTGGAGCGATTCGGTTTCCTCGTGGACCTGGCCCGGTTTCGAGGGTGCGCCCGTCACGGTCGAGATCTATGCGGATGCCGACGAGGTGGCGCTGCTGCACGACGGTACCGAGGTGGCCCGCGGCGCCGTCGGGACAGTGCGCCCACTGCTGGCCACGCTCGAGACCGTCTACCGGCCGGGGGAGCTCACGGCGGTCGCCTACCGGAACGGCACCGAAACCGGACGCACCGCCCTGACCTCCGCGACCGGTGCGACGCTCCTCACCGCCACCGCCGACCGCACCGCGATCCGCGCCGACGACACCGACCTGGCCTACATCGCGATCGAGCTCCGCGACGCCGCAGGGGTACTCGTCACGGGTTCCGACCGCGCCGTGCGCGTGGAGGTCACCGGCGCCGGGGTGCTCGCCGGGCTCGGCAGTGGCAACCCCACCACGGCCGAGCGCTTCGACGCCTCGATCCGGGACACCTTCGACGGCCGTGCGCTGGCGATCATCCGCCCCACCGAAGCCGGCGCGATCACCGTCACAATCGCCGCCGGCGACGACCAGGTCGTTCTCGAGATCGAGGCGGGAACGTCCCGGCACACTCGGTAAACTGTGAGCCCGCTGTGCGTGCCGGGGGCCGCGGAACACTCCGCGGCACCCCGGCGTTATCCCCAGCGATCGGGAAAAGCAGGGCCGCGGCAGCCGCGGCCGGCTACGAGTGAGGAGTGCACACCATGAGTGGAACGACTGAAAAGGCAACACTGGCGGGCGGCTGTTTCTGGGGAGTCGAGGAACTCGTGCGGAAGCGCGAGGGCGTGCTCTCCACCCGGGTGGGGTACACCGGCGGCGACACCCCGAACGCGACCTACCGCAACCACGGTGACCACGCCGAGGCGATCGAGATCACCTTCGACCCCGAGCGCACCAGCTTCCGGGAACTCCTGGAGTTCTTCTTCCAGATCCACGACCCGTCCACCAAAGACCGTCAGGGCAACGACCGCGGGCGCAGCTACCGGTCGGCGATCTACTTCGAGTCTGGCGAGCAGGAGCGCGTCGCCCGCGACACCATCGCGGATGTCGACGCATCCGGTATCTGGCCGGGCCCCGTCGTGACCGAGGTCGAGCCCCTCGGCGACTTCTGGCTGGCCGAGCCCGAGCACCAGGACTACCTGCAGAACTACCCCAACGGGTATACCTGCCACTTCGTGCGGCCGGGCTGGGTCCTGCCGCGCCGTGAGAGCGTTGCCAGCTAGCCAGCACCAGCCGTGGCAGTACCTGCCGCGGAGCAGTACTCACGAAGGCTCGGTCGCACCTCTGTGACCGGGCCTTCTACTGTGCCTGATGCGCAGTTGAGGTCGCCGGTCCGACTGAGCCGATCTATTCTGAGTCGATGACGCCGGAACGAGCAGCGGGGGAGTCGATGGTCCGCCCCGTCACGCTCTCGCTGCCGTTCACCGGCAGGTGGTTGGTGCAGAACAGCCCCGCCCGGCGGGTACCGAGTCACGGCAGTGATCTGTTCGGCGAGCGGTACGCCATCGACTTCGTCGGCGTGGATGACCGAGGGCGCACCGCCGCGCATCGGGACTTGAGCACAGTGTTCGGTACCGAACCCGCGGAACGGTTCTTCGGTTTCGGCCGGCCGGTCCTCGCTCCGGCCGCGGGCACGGTCACCACAGTGCATTTCGGCGAGGAAGACCACGAGGCGCGACGGTCACAGTTCGCCCTTGTGCCGTATGCCCTGGGTCAGGCCGCACGAGTCCGGTCCGGACGAAGCGCCGTCGCGGGCAACCACCTGGTCATCGCCCTGCCCGACGGCGCCGGTTACGTCGCCCTGGTTCATCTACGGGCCGGCTCCGTCCGGGTGTCCGTCGGCGAGACCGTGACGCTGGGACAGCCGATGGCGTCCTGCGGCAATTCCGGTAATTCGACCCAGCCCCACCTTCATCTGCAGGTGATGGACAGCACGGACCTCAGCGTTGCGCACGGGGTGCCCCTGGTGTTCCGCCGCTACCGCGAATCCAGGGGAGCTGCGGATGCCGTGCACCGTGAGTCCGGTATCCCCACTGAGGGCGCCGTCGTGGAACCGTGGCCGCCGGTGCCGACCACCGGTAGAAAAAATGAGCCAAGGTTTATTTTTTAGGAGTTGACCAGTGGGAATACCGCCGGACACCAGCCGGTGGGACCTATGGCCCCGGTCTTCCGAGCTTCGACCATGTAAATTACAACGGGTCTGTAAAATTTAACAGACGATTCTCAGCCGACCGACCTGGTTCGCACTGAGCTGTTCCAGGCGGCAACAATTCGCTTGGCATCAACACCCGAAGGAGACCCAGGTGGCGTCAACACCCGCTGGAGACATTATTCAGAGCATCGGCGGTGCCGGCAACGTCGTTGCCCTGACCCACTGTGCGACCCGCTTGCGGTTCACGCTCAAGGACGCATCCGTCATCGACCAGGCCGAGGTGGAAGCGATTCCCGCCGTCCTCGGCGCCGTTCCGCAGAGCGGCGACCGCTTCCAGGTCGTCATCGGCGGCGCCGTCGAGACCGTGTACAACGAGATCCTCGCGCTCCCGTCGATGAAGAACGTCGGCTCCGGCGAAAGCGCCGACGACATCAAGGCCGCAGCGCGTGCGAAGGGCCCCCGCGGCAAGTTCGCCGGGCTCGACACCTTCTTCGAGGTCCTCTCCGACTCCTTCCGCCCGATCCTGGGCGCACTGCTGGGCGCTTCGCTCTTCATCACCTTCATGGCCCTGATGGCCACCCTCGGTGTCATCCCCGCCTGGAACGCGCCGGGCGTCACCCTTGAACCGGGTTGGGCCTTCATCAACCTGATGTGGCAGGGCGTCTTCGTCTTCCTGCCGCTCATGGTGGCCTACAACGCCTCCAAGCGCCTGGGCGCCGACCCGTGGGTCGGCTTCGGCATCATGGCCGTCGTCATGCTGCCGGGCTTCTCCGCCCTAGCCGCCAGCGATGGGGCACAGACCGTCTTCGACGGCAAGGCCGCCATCGTCTCGATCTTCGGCCTGCCGCTGACCGTCACCGACTACAGCTCGCAGGTCTTCCCGCCGCTGCTCATGGCGGCCGCTCTCGGCCTGCTCACCAAGGGCCTGAAGAAGATCATCCCGGCCAGCGTGCAGCTGATCTTCGTGCCGTTCCTGAGCATGCTCGTCATGATCCCCGTGACGGCCTTCCTCATCGGCCCGATCGGCGTCTTCGGCGGAGCGGCCATCGGCGAGTTCCTCAAGTCCATCAACGACTTCTCCCCGCTCATCTTCGCGATCGTCATCCCGTTGGCCTACCCGTTCATGGTGCCCCTCGGCCTGCACTGGCCGCTGAACGCCGTGATGCTGCTGAACATCCAGTCCTTGGGCTATGACTTCATCCAGGGCCCGATGGGCGCCTGGAACTTCGCCTGCTTCGGTGCGACCGCCGGCGTGCTCGTCCTCGCCATCCGCGCCAAGAACAGCCAGATGAAGCAGACCGCAACCGGTGCGCTCGCTGCCGGCCTCCTCGGGGGTATCTCCGAACCGTCGCTGTACGGCATCCACCTGCGGTTCAAGCGCATCTACCCGCGCATGCTGGTCGGCTGCCTCGTCGGTGGTGTCATCATCGGCCTCGGCGGTGGCGTCACGACCAACGCTTTCGTGTTCACGTCGCTGCTCACCATCCCCGCGTTCAACAACATCCCGCTGTACGCGGTTGCCGTTGCCGCATCCTTCTTCACCGCGATGATCCTGGTGATCCTCTCCGGCTACCTGTCGCCCGAGCAGAAGGCCGAAGCGGCCGCCCAGCTCGCCGCCGACACGGCCGCCGAGAACGCCACGTCCACGCCCGTTGCCGCTGCGGTCGCCGCACCGGTCGCCGCCGCCGGCACGAGCGCCGTTGCCGCCGAACTCGCCGGTGCGGGTACGGCGACCCTGGTCGCCACCGTGCTGGCCACGATCGGTTCGCCGGTCGCCGGCATCGTCGTGCCGCTGGCCGACGTGCCCGATCCCGTGTTCAGCAAGGGCATCGTCGGCCTCGGTGTCGGAGTCGACCCGACCGAGGACACGGTCTACGCCCCCGCCGCCGGCAAGGTCCTGGTCGCGCAGCCGACCGGCCACGCCTTCGGACTGCGCCTGGACAGCGGCGTCGAAATGCTCATCCACGTGGGCATCGACACCGTGAACCTGGCCGGCAAGGGCTTCGATGTCAAGGTCAAGGCCGGCGACCGGGTTGACGAGGGCACCGCGCTGGTGACCTTCGACCGCGCCATCATCGAAGCGGCCGGCTACTCGCTGGTCACCCCGGTGCTCGTGACCAATCCGAAGAAGTTCGGCTCGATCGACCCGGCCGCATCCGGCCAGGTCTCGGTCGGCAGCCCGCTCATCACGGTCACCGCCAAGTAACACCCTCGCCGTACGGCTCCACGCCACACAGGGCGGGCAGAGAGAACTCTCTGCTCGCCCTGTGTTGTTTGCGGTTGGGAAACGTGAGAAAACCTCGACAAACGACCTGCCTCGCGCAATGGTGGACGGGTGCGGCGATTCGCGTCGCGCCCGGTACCGCCTAAGCAAAGGAGCTTCAGATGAAAACCCGTACCTGCATCGCGGCTATCTGCACTGCCGCGCTGGCCAGCGTCGCACTCGCCGCACCGGCATCAGCAGGATCGAATTTCTCCTTCGGCAAAATTAGAACTATCGCGTCGGACCTCCAGGGCCCGTTGAGCCTCGCGGTCGCCAAGGACGGCACGTCATACGTCTCTCGGAACTTCGCGGGCACCGTGGAGCGAATCACCCGCTCCGGCGAGCGCACAACAGTGGCCTCGGCTCCGGGGCTGGAAGTCGGTGCCGTATCCACCCGGCGCGGTGAGGTCTATTTCGCGCAGGGTGATCAGCCGACCGGCGAGTTCCTCCTCATGACGCTCGGTCGCGACGGTGCCGCAACGGAAATTGCCGACCTCGGCGAGTGGGAGGCGACCGAAAACCCCGATCAGGTTAACACCTACGGATTCGTCGACCTCCCCGCAGATTGTGCGGACCAGTTCCCGGAGCCACCGACGGGACCTCCCGGCCCGGATACCGCGCCGCCGGCGTCCTACACGGGTGTGGTCGACACGCACGTGTACGCGTCGACGGCCACCAGGAGCGCGGTTTACGTCGCGGACGCCGGCGGGAACGACATTCTGCGGGTGGGACTGGACGGCACGGTGTCCACCGTCGCCGTCCTGCCGCCCACGGCACCGGTGCCCGCAACGGCAGCGATGTTGGCCCAGTACGGCTACCCCGAGTGCGCGGTCGGGGTGGACTACGTGTTCGAGCCCGTCCCAACCGACGTCGAGATCGGCCCGGGCGGCTGGCTGTACGTCACCTCGCTTCCCGGCGGGCCAGAGGACCCCAGCCTGGGCGCACGCGGCAGCGTCGTGAAGGTCAATCCGGACACCGGTGAGGTCGTCACCGTCGCCACGGGGTTCGTCGGCGCCACCGGGTTGGCGATCGATGACCGGACCGGAACCATCATCGTCGCCGAGATGTTCGGCGGCGCAGACGGCACCGGTCAGGTCTCGGTGGTCTTGCCGTCCGCCAGCACTGCCGTGGCATCCTTCCCCGTGGTGTCGCCGGCCGCGATCGAACTGAGCGATGGCAAGGTCTACCTGACCCACAATGCCGCCATTTTCGCCGAGAACGCGCCGCCGGAGCCCGGCAAGCTGTCCGTGGTGAACGTCTCCTGGCGAGGACATCACCGGATGCACAACTACAGTGACTGACTAAATTCCCGGTAGTCGCTCCCAGCGGGCCCCGACGCGCATCCTGTCGCGACCGGGCCCGTTGGCTGTGTACCGTCGTAGTACGCACCCGTGATCCGCACCACCGTTGGGGGACCCATGACCACGCTTCTTCGCCTCGGACCGCTCGGACACGAGACGCCCGCGATCGAAGTGGACGGGGTCGTGTACGACCTTCGTTCGCTCACCGGAGACATCGACGGCGCCTTCCTCGCGGCCGACGGCATCCGGAAGGCTCGGGACGCCGCCCGCTCCCTGCCGGTGCTGCCGCACGCGGCCCAGCTGCGGGTGGGCGCCCCGATCGCCCGGCCCATGGCCGTGCTCTGCATCGGGCAGAACTACGCCGCCCACGCCGCCGAGTCCGGAAACGCCGCACCGACCACGCCGATTCTGTTCTTCAAGCACCCCAACACCGTCGTCGGAGGTTTCGACGACCTGGTGCTGCCCAAGGGAGCGGCGAAGGTCGACTGGGAGGTCGAACTCGGGGTCGTGATCGGCAGGCGGGCCAGCTACCTCGACTCGGTCGACGACGCGCTGGACTGCGTCGCCGGGTACGTGGTCAGCCACGACGTCTCCGAGCGCACCTGGCAGAAGGACCTGTCGGGCGGGCAATGGTCCAAGGGCAAGATCGCGGCAGGCTTCAACCCGCTCGGGCCCGGCCTGGTTCCCGCTGACGAGGTCGACCCGCAGGCGCTGCGCATCTGGTCGAGCGTCAACGGTGAGGCTCGCCAGGATTCCAACACGGCCGACATGGTCTTCTCCGTGGCCTACCTGGTCTGGCACCTCTCCCAGTTCACCGTCCTCGAGCCCGGCGACCTGCTGAACACCGGCACACCCCAGGGCGTCGCGATGTCCGGCCGGTTCCCCTACCTCGCCGCCGGCGACACCATCGAGTTGGGCATCGACGGACTCGGCAGTCAGACGCAACGGGTCGTGGCCTGGCCGGCCGACTGACCCGCCGGGTGCCGCCGCCGACAGGCACTGGAGCCCGCTGCCATTGACAGGCCTGGCCGGCCGGGCGACTGTGGTGACAGTCAGCGTCGTCCGACGAGGGGGCCGCCCCATGTCCGAGCATCCGAGTGTCTCCGATCGCGCCGTTTCTGGCACGGCGGCCCGATCCGCCACACCCCTTGGCAGCCACCGCGGCTGGAAACCGGCCACGGACCGACCCGGTCCCGTGGCCCTGCTCGAGGAGCAGAACCGCACCAGGGAACCGGAACTCGTGCCGGTGCGCCACGGTCGCATGATGGCCTCGCCGTTCACCTTCTACCGCGGCGCCGCGAAGATCATGGCGGCCGACCTCAAGGACACTCCCCGAGCCGGACTCATTGTGCAGCTCTGCGGGGATGCGCACCTGTCCAACTTCGGTGTGTTCGCCTCGCCGGAACGCAACCTGATCTTCGACCTCAACGATTTCGACGAGACCCTGCCGGGGCCCTTCGAATACGACGTACTGCGCATGACCGCGAGCTTCACGATTGCGGCGCAGAACAACAACTTCACCGAGGACGAGATTCGCACCGTCACCCGTATCGCCGTCGAGTCGTACCGGGAAGCGATGGCCGGGTTCGACCAGATGGGGACCCTGGACATCTGGTACGCCCACCTGTCCGAACAGGACCTGGTCACGGCGATGGACACGGTGCGGGCGACGCAGAAGGGCAAGGCTGCCCGGAAGACGCTCGAGAAACGGGCGCTCAAGGGCACCGCCAAGGCCCGCACCAGGGACAGCCGGCAGGCCCTCGCCAAGCTCGCCGAACGGGTCGACGGCCGCTACCGCATCGTGAGCCAGCCGCCGGTGGTGATCCCGGCCCGGGACTTCGCCGCCGCCCTCGGCTTCAGCGCAGAGGAGACCCAGTCAGCGATCCAGCAACAGTTCGAGGCCTATCGTACCGCCCTGCCCGATGACCGCCGCCGGCTCCTTGAGCGCTTCGAGGTGGTGGACGTGGCCCACAAGGTGGTCGGTGTCGGCAGCGTCGGCACCCGGGCGTTCATCGCCCCGCTGAAAGGGCGCGATGACCAGGACCCGTTGTTCCTGCAGGTCAAGTCGGCCACCGCATCGGTGCTCGAAGACCACCTGCCCGCGAGCGACTATGAGCCGGGGGAGCGGGTGGTGCAGGGGCAGCGGATGATGCAGGCCGCCAGCGATATCTTCCTGGGCTGGACGAGGGGAGTGCAGGAGAACCGGTACCTGTACTGGCGCCAGCTGCGCGATATGAAGGGGTCAGCGGTCGTCGAGGCGATGGTGCCGATGGGAATGGCGTTTTACGCGCACGCCTGCGGCTGGACTCTCGCCCGTGCGCACGCCAGGAGCGGCGACCCGATTGCTATCGCGGCCTACCTAAGCGCGAGCGACAAGTTCGACCGGGCCGCCACCGACTTCGCCGAACGCTACGCCGACCAGAACCAGACGGACTACGAGGCGTTCCTGGAAGCCGTGCGCACCGGCCGGCTCGTCGCCCGAGCGGGCGTCTGAGCCACAACTGTTGCCACAACGGACAATTGCGCCCGGTGTGCCGGGCGCAATTGTCCGGTCGGGGAACAGAAGGGCAGGTGTGAAGCCGGCTGCGCGCGCTGCAGCCGCTGGCGGGTGCGGCAGAGGATGCGCCGTACGATGGCAGAACACCGCGCTCCAGCGAGGGTGCCGAGGCGAGGAGGCGACACGATGGCGAAAGCACCCACCGTCTATGACGTCGCCGAGCGCTCGGGCGTCTCGATTGCCACCGTCTCCCGGGTGCTGCGCTCCCCGGCGGCGGTGCGCGAGCACACCAGGCAGCGGGTGCTCGCGGCCGTGGCCGAGC
>NZ_JAODBG010000092.1 GCF_025463825.1 Cryobacterium sp. | reverse complement strand
TCTCCACACCCTCCGCCACGATGCGCAGACCCATGCTGTGGCCCAGGTGGATGGAGGAGGCGACCAGGGCGGTTGCCCGCTCGTCGTCGAGCATCGGGATGATGAAGGACTGGTCCAGCTTGAGCTCATCGATGGGCAGGTCGCGCAGGTAGGCGAGCGAGCTGTAGCCGGTGCCGAAATCGTCCACGGCGATCATCACGCCGCCGGCGCGCAGCTGCCCCAGGACGGTGCGGGCCCGATCCCGGTCCACGAGCAGGAACTCTTCCGTCACCTCGAGCATCAGGGCGGAGCCCGGCAGGCCGCGTTCGGCGAGCATCGCGACGATGATCCCGGCCACCCGGAAGTCGGCCAGGGATCGCGACGACAGATTGACCGCGACGGTGAGCGGCAGACCCCGGGCGTGCCACAGGACGGCCTGGTCCATGGCGAGGGCGAGGACGGTGCTGGTGAGGGTGCGCATCAGGCCGCCCTGCTCGGCCACGTCCAGGAACTCGGCGGGATAGAGCAGGCCGCGGGTGGGGTGATTCCAGCGCACGAGCGCTTCCACACCGTGCACGGTGTTCGTGTGCAGGCTCACCTTGGGCTGGTAATGCAGCACCAGCTGGCCCTCATCCAGGGCGATCCGCAGGTCCTGCAGGGTGCGCAACCGGGACCCGTCGTGCGCGTCGTCGCCGGTCGAATAGATGTGCTGCCCCACCCGGGTGGTCTTCGCCACGTACATCGCGATGTCGGCCTGGCGCAGCAGGTCACCGAGCTCGGTGCCGTGATCGGGCGAGAGCGCGATGCCGATGCTCAGCTCCAGTTCGAGGCTGAGCCCGTCGACCACCAGGGGCCGGGCCGTTTCGGCTCTCAGCCGGCGGGCCATCGCCGAGGCCCGCTGGGCGTCGGCGTGGCGCAGGTGGACGGCGAATTCGTCGCCGCCGAGGCGGGCGAGCATGTCGCCGGAGCGCAGGGCGCCGGAGAGCCGCTCGCCGATCCGGGTCAGCAGGCGGTCGCCGGCTTCGTGGCCCAAGCTGTCGTTCACTTCCTTGAACCTGTCGAGGTCGAGCACCAGCAGCGCGCTGGGCCGGGCGTCGGCTTCCCGCAGCCGCGCCGTCACATCCGTCGCCAGCGCCCGGCGGTTGGGCAGGCCGGTGAGGTCGTCGGTGCGGGCCAGGGCGTGCAGCGTGCGCTGCCGGAAGAACAGCGGCACCGTGGCGAGGGCAAGGGTGAGGCCGGCGAGGCAGACGGCGAGCACCGATACGTGCAGCTGGCTCGCCAGGACCAGCACGGCCAGTCCCGCGATGGTCGCGGCGACAGGCACGGCGATGGCGATGTTCACAGTGGCCGAATCACCCGCCGACTGCGCCCGCGGCGGGTCCTGGTGCTGGCGTACCGAGATCAGTACCCAGCCGACGATCAACGCGAAGCCCACCGCCCAAGCGACGCTGACGACCGAACCGGGCGGCGAACCGTCCGGCTGCGGACGCACGGCCAGGACCAGGTCCGCGGCCACGTAGACCAACAGTCCGATCCACAGCAGCGTACCTCGGCGGCCCAGGACGACGACGGGGGTGGCGGCGATCGCCGCCAGGGCTCCCACGACCATCAGGTCGACCACGGGAAAGGCGATGGCGAGCACCGCCTGGACCGAGAAGGGCTGGCGCAGCGCCGTGTCGATGGGCGGGCTGAGCATGATGGCCAGCAGCGATGCCGCGCCGAGGCCGCCGACCGCGCTGCTGACCAGAACCGCCACGGGCTGGCCGCTCAGTGAGCGGACGGCTCGCACAGCCAGTGCCCCGATCATCAGAAGGTAGAACGCGAGGTAGCAGACGTCGGCGAGGGTCGGCAGCCAGCCGAGGCCCGTGGTGGTGAACAGCAGTCGGTTGACGGTGTCGCCGACGGCGAGGACCGCCACGGCCAGGGCCGCGCAGGTGATGTCGGGTCGGCTGCGGCGCACCCGCACCCAGGCCAGAGAGACCAGGAGCACAGCGGCCCAGTCGGCGAACAGGGCCAACCAGCGGTCAACCAGCAGGTTGGTTCCCTCGCCGTGGAAGAGCAGGCCGACCAGGTACGCGACGAGCACCGCCACGATGATCGTCACCAGGACCCGGTCGGTCCACACCTGCCGGCGAGATCGGTGCGGGGCGGCCGGTACCGGCACGGCGCCCGCAGGTACGGGGCCCGGCAGCGGGGCGATCGGAACCATGCCGTGCATGTTCCCCCGCCCCCTGGTGCGCGGCAGACCGCGATCGCGTCAGTTTAGTGGGTTCCGGGCCCCGGCAGGCGGCGGATCAAGCGCCGGTTGCGTCCTGAGCCTCCGCGCTGACCAGGTCGCCTTCGCCGGACGGATGCGCGCCGGCCGCGTCGATCAACCAGGCATAGTCGAATGCCCGCTCGCGCCAACCCGCGTAACGGCCCGAGACCCCGCCGTGGCCGGCCGACATCTCGGTCTTGAGCAGGGCATCCGCACCCACTTCGCGCAGTCGCGCGACCCACTTGGCCGGTTCGACGTAGAGCACCCGGGTGTCGTTCAGGCTGGTGACAGCGAGGATCTTCGGGTAGTGGGTGCGGTGCACGTTCTCCAGCGGCGAGTAGGACTTCATGTAGGCGTACACCTCGGCGTCGTGCAGCGGGTCGCCCCACTCGTCCCACTCGATCACGGTGAGCGGCAGGCTCGGGTCCAGGATGGAGGTGAGCGGGTCGACGAACGGCACACCGGCGAGGATCCCCGTGAACAGGGCGGGTGCCAGGTTGGCGACGGCGCCCATCAGAAGGCCGCCTGCGCTGCGGCCTTCCGCCACGAGCTTGTCGGGCGAGGTGTAGCCGCAGTCGATGAGGTGCTCGGCGCAGGCGATGAAGTCGGTGAACGAGTTGCGCTTCTGGTGGGTCTTGCCGTTCTCGTACCAGAGCCGGCCCAGCTCGCCGCCGCCGCGCACGTGTGCGACCGCGAAGACCATGCCCCGGTCGAGCAGGCTGAGCCGGGAGATGCTGAACGACGGGTCGATGCTGATCTCGTAGGAGCCGTAGCCGGACAGCAGCGTGGGCGCCGGGCGGTTGGGGGCGACGAGGTCTTTGCGGAACACGATCGAAATGGGAACCCGGGTGCCGTCGGCGGCCAGCGCCCATTCGCGGCGCTGTTCGAACAGCGTCGGGTCGTAGTGACCGAGCACCGGCTGCTGCTTGAGCAGGCGAAGCTCGCCGGTGGCGACGACGTAGTCGTAGACCGTCGAGGGGGTCACGAAGCTGGTGTAACCGAGGCGGATGGTGGGCTGGGTCCACTCAGGGTTGCCGCCGATGCCGACCGAGAAAAGCTCCTCCTCGAACGTGAGTTCGGTGAGCCCGCCGCCGCGCCTGGTGGCGTAGGCGACCCGGGTGAGGCCGTCCCGGCGGTACTCCACCACCACGAAGTCGCGGAACGCGTCGACGCTCTCCAGGCGGATCTTCTCGTTGTGCGGCAGCACCACCCGCTTCTCGCCCCGGGGGTCGTCCGCGGGAACGCTGACGAGCTCGAAGTTCACCGCGTGGTCGTTGTGCACGATCAGCAGGCGGTCCTCGCCGTCGATCACGGCATGCTCCACGTCGTATTCCACGTTGTCCTGCCGCGGCCAGACCACGGTGAACTCGCCGGTGGGGTCGGCGGCGTCGAGCAGGTGCGTCTCGCTGGTGACACTGGAGCCGGCTTCGATCAGCAGGTACCGGCTGCTGCGCGAGCGGCCGACGCCCACCCAGAAGCGCTCGTCGGGTTCGGTGAACACCGTGACGTCGCGCTCGACGGGGGAACCGACCTCGTGCCGCCAGACGGTGTCCGGACGCCAGGCGTCGTCGACGGTCGTGTAGAAGAGGTAGCGGCCGCTGGGGTCGAAGAGCGCGCCGGAGCTGGTGTTGGGGATCTCGTCGGCGAGGTTCTCGCCGGTGGCGATGGTGCGCACCCGCACCGTGTAGCGCTCGTCACCCTCGATGTCGACGGCATAGAGCAGCCGGGTGCCGTCGTCGCTCACGTCGAAGCTGCCCAGGGAGTAGAAGTCGTGCCCGTCGGCCTCGGCGTTGTCGTCGAGCAGCACCTGCTCGCCGGGCAGGCCGGTGGCGCCGGCATCCGCCGCGGCCGGCTCGATCACCGGGGGAGTCCAGTCGTCCGGCCCGGAAATGGGCGCGCGGCAGTGGATGCCGTACTCCTGGCCCTCGACCGAGCGGGTGTAGTGCCACCACTGGCCGCGGCGAACCGGAACGCTGAGGTCGGTCTCCTGGGTGCGGTCCTTGATTTCCTCGAAGATCTGCTCCTGCAGCAGCTCCAGATGGCTGGTGCGGGCATCCGTGTAGGCGTTTTCGGCTTCGAGGTGCGCGGTGACCTCGGGGGCATCCTTGTCGCGCATCCACTCGTAGTTGTCGACAAACACGTCATTGTGATGGATGCGCCGGGTGGGCTTCTGGGCGGCGACGGGAGGAAGGTTCATCTCTTCAGCGTAGCCATCCCATCCGACCCTTGCCCGGTGTTCCCGCGACGCGCCGGGAGCGCCCGGCGTTCCCGTTAGGGGGGTGCTCAGGATCATAGGCAGGGGGAGGGGGAGTCCTAGGGTGAGCAGAGGGGACAACGGCGAGAGGGGCACGGGGGATGCGCGCAGGCACACGAGGGCGCCGGGCGCCGGCGCGCACACTGGCGGCAGTGCTGCTGTCCCTGGTGCTGGTCGGATGCGCCGCGGATCCCGGTATGAAGGCGTTGCCGGTTGCGCCGCCGGACATCATGATCGGCGGCCTGGGCGACGAGGTCGTGCTCATCAACTGCGACATGTTCGTTCCGGTCGAGGCTGCCGCCGACGTGCTCGGGGTGCCCGGCGCCGAGTTGATGAGCCAGCAGTACCGGCCCGCCGTGACCACCGCGTATTCCGGGGTCGTCGCGGACACGATGGCGTCGCTGGCGGTGCGCTTCGCGGGCGGGCACCAGTGCCGCTACGTCCTGGCCGGCGCGGCGGACGGCGGCCCAGAGGTTCTCGTGACGGTGCTGCCGGGCGGAGCCGCCGAGTTCGGCCGGATCGAACCTGACGTGAAGGACGGCTTGGGCGACATGGTGCCCACCCAGCTCGGCGACCGGGCGTTTTCCGCCTGCCGCGACGGCGAATGGCAGGGCTGCCGCGCCGAGGTGCTCACCGGCACCACCTGGCTCTCCATCTCCGTGAGCACGCCCGACCTCGAGCCGGCGGTGTTCTCGGGATATGCCGCCGGTATCGTCGAATCCCTGGGCGCCCTGAAGTTCGACCAGCCGGCGCAGCCGGTCCGGCCGGAGTGCGACGCACTGGTGAGCCCGCACGACCTCAGCGGCCCCGGCCGCTTGTCGACGCGACCGGCGGCGACCTCCTGACCCTGGACGACCGGGCCTCGCAGCGGGTGGCGACCGAGGTTCGCGGCGGCCTGGTGGAGTGCGCCTGGTCCGGCACCGGTGCCGGCTTCAGCGGGGTGTCTCTCACGATTCTGCCCGGCGCGGTCGGCCAATTCGGCTACCTGCCGCCGGCCGGGCTGAACTCCACGATCGCGCTCGAACCGGTGGACCTCGCCGGCGAGGCGGGCGCCCATTGGCCGGACACCGGCATCGAAGCCCTGGCCGGTTGCGCCGAGGACCAGTGCCAGGTCACCCTGCTGGCGGACGGCGTGTGGCTCACCGTGACCACGACGGGCGCGGCCGGCCTGCCGGCAACAACGGGGCTGGCGACCGCGGCCTACGCCCGCTACGCGGCGGCCACCTGATCTCCGGCGCGGCAACTGGTACCGCTGCGGACAAGTGGTCCCGGCACACCGGACGCAGAAGTCCGATTCGGTAACAGTTGCGATATTGCCCTGTGGATAACGTGACGTTTCCTCACATATAGCCCTGATTCGTGGGAGAATGTGGGTATGGACGAAGATCTGGCAGGTGGTTCCACAGCAGCGACGGGAGGCTCTCCCGCCGCGCAGCCCTCGGCGGACTGGAACACCAGCCTGGCCGTCCCGGCTCCGGCGGGTGCGGCGCCGCTCGGCTCGAGCGTCAGCGGTACCGCTGGAGCCGGCTCCACCGCCCGCGCCGGCTCCACCGCCCACGCCGGCTCCGCCGCCCCGAACCCACCGACGACGCGCAGGAAGCCGCAACCCGAGTGGCGGGAGCCCGACGAGTTGCCCGCGGTGCAGCAGGCCCGCGCCGGAGCGTTCGGCGAGAAGCTCAGCGCCCTCTCCGACGCGGCCCGCGCCGTGCAGGCGGTGCTGGCGTCCATCGACGCCACCAGCCTCAGTGATGCCGAAGCTGTCTTGTTGACCCAAACCGTCGAGCAGCTCGGCCGCCCGGTCGACGCGGCCCGGGTCAGCACGGCCTC